>NZ_DFRO01000034.1:0-2170 GCF_002381195.1 Acinetobacter sp. UBA3461
GAATGATGAATCACATTCTTTGGCATGCCTCGATCATGCAATGCTTGCTCCAATGCATCGAGCACCATATCTGTATTCATTCGTGTAGATACTTTCCAGCCAACAATTGCTCGTGAGAACACATCAATAATAAAGGCGGTATAGACTCAGCCTGAATTTGTTTGAATATACGTAAAGTCACTCACCCACAGTTGGTCAGGATGATCAGCAGTAAAATTACGTTTCACTAAATCATCTGCTCGTTTTTGGTCATCTCGGCTACGGGTGGTTTGTTTGTTCTTACCTCACCAAACACCTTGTATACCTAGCTTTTTCATTAATCGAGCAACAGTACAGCGTGCGATAACATAACCTTCACGTTTCAGTTTTTGCCAGACTTTACGTACACCATACCGACCTGAACTTTCCTTCCAAATTCGTTTAATTTGTTCAGCATGATGCAAGTCATGTAAATCTCGCTTTGCTCGATGTTCTGGATTTTCGCAGAGATCTAGAGTGCGGTAATAGGTTGAAGGTGCGATTGGTAAAATTCTACAAATCGCCTCGACTCCGTACAGCTCTTTATTATTATGGATAAAATCCACCATTATTTGTGTGGGCAGTCGAGCTCCGCCTGGGCGAAAAAAGCGGCTGCTTTACGTAGAATCTCATTGGCGCGTTGCAGTTCTTTATTTTCGCGTTCGAGTTGTTTGATACGTTCTTGGTCTGAAAGCTGCTGTACTTTAACTGGATTTTGCTGATCTAAATGCTTTTGATGCCAGGCACGTAGTGTTTCAGGAGTACAACCCTTGCGCAGTATACTGCTCAGGGAGCAATAGCGGTGATCGCAGCCCAATTCGATGGATAATCTTTTTCAGATTCAATCAATAATTGAACCGCTCTTTCTCTAATTTCAGGGGTATATTTTAATTTTGTCATCGGGATAGTCTCTCAGAATATTAACTCTCCGACAAACCCGGTACGGTTCAGTCTAGGATCAATTTAAAAAATGGGTGGTGTTTCAAAAAGTATGCTGAAAAAAAGCAGGTTGGATTTTGATAAAATAGAGAAATGCGAATAACTCTAGAAATCAAGTGTCCAGCCTGCCTAAGTGACAGTATAAAGAAAAATGGCACAAAAGTAGATGGTAAGCAAAATTACCAATGTAAAATATGCAGACGTCAATTTATTGGTGATCATGCTCTCAGTTATCAAGGCTGTCACTCAGGTATCAAAACCAAAATATTACACCTCATGGTGCGAGGCAGTGGTGTCAGGGATATAGCAGAAATTGAAAGAGTAAGTATCGGTAAAGTTCTACGGACACTTAGCCAATCAAAATATCAACTTCGAGCACAGCAAAGTCATTATGAAACCCTTGAAGTAGATGAGTTTTGGACTTTTGTTGGTCATAAGCAAAATAAACAATGGCTAATTTATGCCTATCATCGAGAAACAGGTGAAATTGTTGCTTATGTATGGGGTAACCGAGATTTAGCCACTGCAAAACGACTTAAATTAAAATTGAAGCAGTTAGGTGTAAGCTATACATGTATATCAAGTGACCATTGGGATAGCTTTGTTACGACCTTTAAAGAATGCAAACAGTTGATTGGTAAATTTTTCACTGTGGGTATAGAAGGCAATAATTGTCGATTACGGCATCGAATCAGGCGAGGCTTTAGGAGAAGCTGCAACTTCTCCAAAAAGCTTGAAAATCATTTCAAAGCCTTTGATTTAGTGTTCTTTTATATCAATAATGGATTCGTTTAATGCCAGCATACTTTTTGAAACACTACCCATTTTTCACCTATTAACCAATTAGAATTAAGTTTTAAGCAGCTAAGTAATTTTACAAATACTATATCCTCATTCTTTAAAGATCAAAAAAATTGCTTTTTTATCTAACTAAAAGGTGTCTACAAAATTGGTGGCTATTCACTATAAGTTATAGAAATTACTAGATGTTTCTTTAATTCTGTTCTTTTCTATTCATTCGACACATAAGCTCACGAATTACGTAAACCCTATATAAGTTTATTTTTTAAACACTCGGATGTCTTATTTCATACATTAATTTACAGCGATTTCTTGGCGCATAAGGCTCTAATAAAAGTGTTTTTTAATTCTTGGCAGCCTTGCTACGAGTCTGTTTAATGTTGAACTAGAAAGAGGAAATCCGCATGCGTGC
>NZ_DFRO01000034.1:2370-9208 GCF_002381195.1 Acinetobacter sp. UBA3461
TTTAAGGGTGACAGCCACCGCCATCTGTGGCTCAGATCTGCATTTATACCGGGGAAAAATCCCGGCCACTGAAGACGGTGATATTTTCGGCCATGAATTTATGGGAATTGTAGAAGAAGTCGGCCCACAAGTAACCGAAGTCAAAAAAGGTGATCGGGTAATTATTCCCTTTGTGATTGCATGCGGTCACTGTTTTTTCTGTGAACATGAACTAATGGCTGCCTGTGAAAATACCAATACCGGCCGTGGTGCAATTCTCAATAAAAAACAGATTCCACCAGGGGCAGCTTTATTTGGCTTTAGCCATCTGTATGGTGGTATACCGGGTGGTCAAGCTGAATATGTGCGGATCCCCAAGGGCAATGTCGGACCATTTAAAGTGCCAGGCTCCCTGCCTGATGAAAAAGTATTATTCCTGACCGATATTCTACCAACCGCCTGGCAAGCAGTGAACAATGCCCAAGTTGGTCGAGGTTCCAGTGTGGCGATTTATGGTGCTGGCCCAGTCGGTCTGCTGGCTGCTGCCTGTGCGCGGATGCTCGGTGCCGAGCAGATTTTTATGGTCGATCACCATCCTTATCGTCTGCGTTTCGCACATCAAACCTATGGAGTGATTCCGGTCAATTTTGATGAAGTCGATGCCGCTGAATTTATCATTCAAAATACCACGGGTTATCGTGGAGTCGATGCCGTCATTGATGCGGTCGGTTTTGAAGCTAAAGGCAGCATGCTGGAAACCGTAATGACCAACCTGAAATTAGAAGGTTCGAGTGGTTCAGCGTTAAGACAATGTATTGCAGCGGTCCGCCGCGGCGGTGTGGTGAGTGTACCTGGAGTTTATGCCGGTCCAATTCATGGCTTCCTGTTTGGTGATGCCTTTGACAAAGGTTTAACCTTTAAAATGGGACAAACCCATGTGCATAACTACTTGCCGCAGTTGCTAGAACATATTGAAAATGGAGATCTGTCTCCAGATCTGATTATTACCCATCGCATGAAACTGGAAGATGCTGCGGAAGGTTACCGTATTTTTGATAAAAAAGAAGAAGACTGTCGTAAAGTGATTCTGACGCCATAAATATGATTAAAGGAAAGCGCCATCAGGCGCTTTTTTATTTTTTATCATCATTTTATCAATCCTCTTTTTCTTGTTTTTAAGGGCTTTGTTGCACAAAGATTTGAAATGCAAAGCGCCCCTAATTGAGCCAAATTTAAGGCGTAACTTGGGTAAGTGGTCGACCTAATTCCGTAAATCTGTTAAGCACTGCTACACGTGCATGGATCTCATTCACTTGGCTATCAAAACTCCTTGCACTGAGTTTATCTCCTAATAATTTAATGCAGTGCATCTTAGTTTCAACCAAACTTCGCCGATGATAGCCTGACCATTTTTTCCATAGTGTCCTGCCTAAACGTTTAACTGTTCGAAGTAATTCATTTCGCTCTAGCGAGCTACTCTTTGTATCTTTCCATGGTTTCGCATTTTTTCTAGGTGGAATCACCGTATGCGCTTGCCGATCTGCAATGACCTGACGGCATTGCTTGGTGTCATAAGCTCCATCGGTATAAACAGAGTCAATCTGCTCATCTTGTGGAATCTGATCAAGTAAATCACCAAGCACCTGTGAATCACTGACATTATTGGTTGTAAGCTGAACTGCTCGTATTTGCAGGGTTTTGGCATCTATACTAATATGAAATTTACGCCATTGGCGACGATATTCAGGTCCATGTTTCTTGCGTTTCCATTCGCCCTCACCTAGAAACTTCATGCCTGTAGAGTCTATGAGTAGATGCAGCCCATCGCTACTTTTTTGGTAGCTGATTGCAATATCAATATGCTTTTGTCTTCTACAAAGCGTACTGTAATCTGGTGCTGTCCAATTTAATCCGCAAAGTTTAATCAGACTTTGCACAAAGCCAGTGACCATACGTAAAGACAGACGGAATAAGGATTTAATCATTAAGCAGCATTGGATGGCTGCGTCGGAGTAGGTTTGATTTCGCCCTTGTTTGCCTTTTGATGGAGCATACCATTGCGTAGCAGGATCAAACCAAATGGCAATATTTCCGCGACTCATGAGTGCTCGGTTATATGCGGGCCAATTGGTTGTGCGGTAGATTTTCTGTGTAGGCTTCTTCATTTGAAAATTATATCGCTGAAAAAGCCGTTACAGATAGGTTTGTGCAACAAAGCCCTTAGTTGAAAAAAACTTTTAGATTTCATGCTCACACACCACCTAAAACAAAAAAATATCTGATTGATTTTACAGGCTTTTAATTTAAGGTTTTATTCTACCCACTCGCAATATCAACGTTTAGTATCACGACTCACTAACTCATTAACTAAATATGGAGCAGTACGACTATCTTGATTTTCTGTTATTTGTTTTGGTGTTCCTGCCACAACAATATTCCCACCAGCATTTCCAGCACCTGGTCCCACATCAATCACCCAATCTGCTTGTGCAACGGCACGCATATCATGCTCAATCATAACCACGGTATTACCCGCATCGACTAATCGCTGCAATTGAACTAACAATCGATCTACATCTGATGGATGCAAACCTGTAGTTGGCTCATCAAGTATATACAGTGTATTTCCACGCTGATTGCGTTGCAGCTCGGTCGCCAATTTAATACGTTGCGCTTCTCCACCAGATAGTTCAGTCGCTGGTTGCCCTAAACGTAAATAACCAAGGCCAATTTCCTTTAATAATTGTAGTGAACGAGCAATCGAGACCTCTCCATCAAAAAAATCACGTGCTTCATTGACGGTCATTCCTAATACTTCAGCAATATTACGTCCATTCCAGCGAATTTTCAGAGTGTCATCATTATATCGAGCACCATGACATGTCGGACAAGGGGCATATACACTTGGCATAAACAATAATTCTACACTGACAAAGCCTTCACCTTCACAAGTTTCACATCGCCCTTTAGCCACATTAAACGAAAAACGTCCAGCATCATAATGAGCTTGGCGAGCTTCAGGAGTCCCAGCAAATAACTTTCTAACATGATCAAATAAACCCGTATAAGTTGCCAGATTAGAACGTGGAGTACGGCCAATTGGTTTTTGATCAACCTGTACCAGACGCTGTATAGCCTCCACATCACCAGCCAGAGAACCCTGTGTAACCTCGGTAACCAACATTCCTTCATTTAAAGGATTATTTTCATTATTGTTTTCAGTTTCAGATTCATTGCCTAAATATGAAAGTACTAACTCGGGTAAAGCTTGAGAAACGAGACTAGATTTACCTGAACCTGAAATACCTGTAACTGCTGTAAGTACACCAAGAGGTATACGAGCATCAATATTATGCAGGTTATGTCGGTAAATATTGTTAAGTTCAAGCCAACCAGAGGGTGTACGTCCATAACTTTGAGTAACTGGGATTTTATTAAATAAATAACTTGCAGTACGTGAAGCTGAAATCTCACTTAAACCCTGAGGTACTCCACTATATAAAATATTACCACCTTGCTCTCCTGCATCTGGTCCAACATCCACTAACCATTGAGCACGACGCATGAGCTCTAAATCATGCTCTACAACAAATACGGAGTTTCCAGCGTCTCTTAATTTATCGAGAGAATCATATAATGACTGACTATCTGAAGGATGTAATCCAGCAGACGGTTCATCCAGTACATAAACTACACCAAATAGCATAGAACTTAATTGTGTTGCTAAACGCAAACGTTGTAACTCTCCCGCTGAAAGAGTCGGTGTGGCTCTATCTAATGTTAGATAACCAAGACCTAACTGGCGTAATTGATTTAAACGCCCCACCACACCATTTGCTAAACGCTGCGCAGCAATTTTCTTTTCATCTGAAAGTGCTGACGTACGTCTTACATCTGGAGATACAGAATGCACTGCTCTACCTGTTGTTGCTCGTTCGGATCTATCAAGTTGGGTTACTTTATTATTAGTCTTTTCTCCAGCATCATGAGCGTCGAAATTGCCAAGAACAATGGGCTCAAGCAGGCAAGTTAACTTATCCAAAGAAAGTTGCATAAACTCACCAATATCTACTCCAGCAAAGGTAATAGATAAGGCTTCTGGTTTAAGGCGTTTACCATGACAGGAAGGGCATATTTTTCCTTCCATAAAACGTGAAACACGTTTTTTCATCAACGTACTTTGGGTATTAGCAAAAGTATGAAGGACATAGCGACGAGCACCAGTGAAAGTGCCCATATAGCTGGGTTCTAGTTTACGTTTAAGTGCAGATTGAGTCTCAGCGGGGCTTAAACCAGCATAGACAGGAACTGTTGGGGTTTCTTCAGTAAATAAAATCCAGTCTCTATCCGATTGCGGTAAATCTTTCCATGGTCGATCGACATCATACCCTAGGGTTACTAGGATATCGCGTAAGTTTTGCCCGTGCCAAGCAGGTGGCCATGATGCGATAGCTCTCTCACGAATACTGAGTGTTGGGTCAGGAACCATTGTCGATTCTGTAACTTCATAAATGTGACCTAAACCATGACAGGTAGGACAAGCACCTTGAGGAGTGTTCGGTGAAAAGTCCTCGGCATATAACATTGGCTGATCGGCAGGATATGCACCAGCACGCGAATAAATCATTCGCACGAGACTTGATAAAGTTGTTACACTTCCAACAGAAGAACGGGTATTACTTGCACCACGTTGTTGTTGCAATGCTACTGCTGGTGGTAGACCATCAATAGCATCAACATCTGGTACTCCGGCCTGATCTATTAAGCGTCTTGCATAAGGTGCAACAGATTCGAAATATCTTCTTTGTGCTTCAGCAAAAATAGTTCCAAAAGCAAGTGATGATTTTCCTGAACCCGATACACCTGAGAAAACAACAAGTGCATTTCTTGGGATAGAAACATCTACATCCTTAAGGTTATGCTCACGTGCACCTCGAACTTCAATACAATTATTAGATAAAGTAATGTTATTGTGTTCACCAAAAGAATGTATTTTCATGTTTCTACGAGCCTGTAAATTATTTTGTGTAAGTCTCATTTTTTATAAATGATCTTTTAATCGATCATCGAACTGAATCGTAAACCAATTCATTGCTAAACGCCAATTTTGAATTGGCATGGTCCATTTTTTAGCAGCATTTGAAGTTGCTAAATAAATGACCTTTTTCACTGAATCATCAGAAGAGAAGATCTTTCTCTTTTTAGTTGAATGGCGGATCACGCTATTCAATGATTCAATTGCATTTGTTGTATAAATCGCATGACGTATTTCAGCAGGATAGCTAAAGATCGTTCGGATATTTTCCCAATTTGCCCGCCAGGATTCTCCAATTTTTGAATACTGGTGATTCCATTGATCGCAGAAGATATCTAGGGGCTTTAAAGCATTTTCCTCTGTACTTGCCTGATAGATCGCCTTCAATCCTGCTGTTACAGCTTTGTAGTCCTTCCAGCTCACAAATCTCAGGCTATTGCGTACAACATGTACGATACACAGCTGGATATCAGTATGAGGGTAGACAGAGGCTATCGCATCAGGAAAGCCTTTTAGTCCTGAGAAGCGCTGCTTCGCAAGGCAGGCTACAAGAATATCTTGCACTCCTCGATTTTTAAGCTCTGTCATGACTGACAGCCAGAATTTGGAACCTTCTGTTTGAGCAAGCCACATGCCAAGAAGTTCTTTTTGGCCATCCAGGTTAATGCCTAATGCTAAATAAACTGATTTATTGATTACTGTTGAATGCTGACGAACCTTAACAACAATGCAATCTAAATAGACAACAGGATAAAGACTATCGAGTGTTCTATTTTGCCATTCTGTCACTTGTTCAATGACAGCATCCGTCACCTTACTAATAAGGGAGGCAGATACATCGGCATCGTACATTTCTTTAAAAAAGCAACAATTTCTCTATTTGTCATTCCTTTCGCATATAGCGAAAGAATTTGATCATCCATGCTAGTAATGCGTGTTTGATGCTTCTTAATAATCTGTGGTTCAAAAGAGCCATCACGATCACGAGGGATATCTAAAGCAAGCTGCCCATCTTGTGTTAGAACTGTTTTGGAGCTAAAACCATTACGTGCATTAGATCCTTTCTTAGGTTGATGCTTTTCATAGCCTAAATGTTCAGAAAGCTCAGTATTCAGAGCGGTTTCGATCATGAACTTTTTAAATATGGCTGTCATTTGGTTTAAATCTTCAGGAGTTTTTAAACCTTTAGCTAATTCAGCTGCCATACTTTTGATTGTAGCTTCATCCATGTGAAGTACCTCTTTTTATTATCCTCAGTAGGATAAATGAAAATTAAGTACTTACACAAAATTTAGAACAGTCCCACAACTCATTTTGTTGAACTATATCTGTACAACAACTCTACCTCGAATTTTTCCATCTAAAATTTCATTTGAAATATTTAAAGCATCTGTTAACTGAATTTCAGTCGTTACTGTTTCTAATTTTGTTTGATCTAATTCTGTAGCCAAACGTTCCCATGCTTCTTTTCTTAATTCGATTGGTGCCATCACGCTATCAATTCCATATAAGGTAATCCCTCTTAGAATAAATGGAGCAACTGTTGCTGGAAAATCCATTCCGCCTGCCAAACCACACGCAGCAACTGCACCACGATATTTTGTACTAGCACATGCATTGGCTAAAGTATGGCTTCCAACAGTATCAATTACGCCAGCCCAAACTTCTTTGTTTAATGGCTTTCCTGGGGAAGATAATTCAATACGATCAATAATTTCACTCGCCCCTAGATAGGTTAAATATTCTGACTCTTGAGGTCGACCAGTCGAAGCTGTAATCTCATAACCAAGATGATTCAAAATAAGGCACTGTTGCAAATAGGCT
>NZ_DFRO01000028.1:0-4438 GCF_002381195.1 Acinetobacter sp. UBA3461
AACCATGTACGACCGAAGACACGTTCAAGTTCTAATTCGTAAATGTCAGGATCTGTATAGATAGATGGCGTGATACGTCCATTTTGTGCATCGACTAAAGCGTCGATTTCGCGCACATCAATTTTTCCACTCATGAAAAGCTCTCCTGTGACCAGATATGGCACAAAGTAATAGACTCAACTTTTCAACGATGATGGATTTTTGAGTGAATTTGCGGAAATATTTTTTTTGTTTTGATTAATAGATTTCACCAATTAATCACTTGGCGATATTCTCCATTAAAACACTTTTTTTACGACACATTCATTTACTTTGTGAATGGTAAAATAAGCTTCACCATATAGTTGCTTATGCACTATACTGCCTGAAAATTATAGTAATACATTTTTTGGATTACTCGGCGGGCTAGTTTTATGGAATTACGACATCTTCGTTACTTTATTACCGTTGCTGAAGAACTGAACTTTAGCAAGGCGGCACTCAAACTTTATACGGCACAGCCTTCTTTGAGTCAGCAAATCAAAGACCTGGAAGAAGATGTCGGCGTAAAGCTACTCAACCGTACTAAGCGTAAAGTCGAACTCACTGAGGAAGGTGCTGTATTCCTTGAACAGGCACGCCTGACGCTGGCTCAAGCAGATAAAGCGATTGCCATGGCACGCCAGGTATCACAAGCCAAGCAGCAGATGCTGCGCATTGGTTTCGTTCCTGTAGCAGAGATGAAAATCTTCCCTTATGTGCTGCCAAATCTGCGCGTTCAAAATCCAGACCTGAAAATTGAACTGCTCAGCCTGAATAACACTGAACAGATGAAACTGCTCAAAAAAGGTGAGCTAGATCTGACCTTTACCCGTCACAATTTCCATAGTGATGAAATTGAAAGCCAGTTTGTCATTCGTGAACCGTTAATCTTTATTCTTCCGAAAGATCATCCACTTGCGAAATATGACCGTATTCCGGTGAAAGCCCTCAATGGCATTGATTTTATTATTCCTTCAGCAGAACAGTCATTGACGCTGCACAATGCTATCCTGGACTTCGCTAAAGCCAATGGTATTGAATTTAATATTGTGCAGAAAGCAGACAATATTCTGTTTAACATCAACTCGATCGGGATTGGTTTAGGTTGTACTATTCTGCCAGGCTATATCGCGCCACTGACCATGAACAATACGGTGATTCGTCCCTTAGACGTTGAACTGCCTTATCTGGATCTGTATGTCAGCTACCGTAAAGATGGCAATTCGGTTGCAGTGAAGAAATTCCTTGAATTACTGACACGTGTATTCTATCTCGATATTAATCGCGATCAGTAAAAATAAGCCTTTAGCTTAATCCCGACGCGCTTACTGACAAGCTCAGAGGCGCGTTTTTTATTCCCCCAATTCAAATGTGTATTTTTTAATCAAACAGAAACATCTGTATTTAACGTTTTAATCTATATTTCAGCCAACTGCTGTATTAAAAAAATCTATCAAAATTTCCAAATTGATTATTTAATACTCAAACCACCCCCTGCTTTTACAACTTAAGTCTAATGCGATTTTAAGGGTAAGAAAAAAGGATTTAGACGCCAAAGATATTGTGCAAATTATGTTTAAATCTAAATCAGTGGTTAATGAGAATCACCCTCATTGAATGCATTTAATTTTATCTTTTTAAGTATAAAAAAAGATGGCTTCAGCCATCCTTTTTCACCGAGCTACGACTTATTTTACGCCGTGAACAGCCAGGTAGTTTTTAATGACAGTATTGAACTCATCTGCTTTTTCAACTTGAGACCAGTGGCCACATTGGCTGAAAATATGTGCATCAGCATTTGGCACGATGTTCAGGATGTCCCAAGTACGAGAAACTGGAATCACCACGTCTTGAGTACCGTGAATCAAAAGTACAGGAACAGTGATGTCTTTCATCTTTTCGAAGTCTAACGGGAATTCGAAACGGTCACGGTCACGTGCCCCTACAACATCCATCAAACGGTTTGATGCATAGTCATTTGCAGCAGAAGCAAAACGTACTTTCACCAATTCATCAGTAATCAGGTCTTTGTTCACAACGAACATAGAAAGTGTCTTTTTGATACCTTCTTCGGTCAATACTGGATTTGCATGTGCTTTCAGTGCAGCAGTCTGTTTTGCACCGCCGGTACCCATAGATACAATACCTAAAACACGCTCTGGATAATCCAGTGCCAATTGGAATGCCAACCAGCCACCTAAAGAGTTACCTACCAACCAGGTTTTTTCAATGCCAAGAGCATCTAGAGTACGGATCGCGTGATCAACCCAGGCACGGATACCATAAGCAGTGTTAGGTGCAACAACAGTTTGACCATAACCAATCGTGTCAATTGCGATACAACGTGCTTGCTCACCAATTGCAGGCAGGTTCAACCACCAGTTTGCAGCAGCAGATACGCCAGTACCAGAACCATGAAGGAATAGAATTGGTGTACCTTCACCAATTTCGTGGTAGTGAGTCAACTCACCTTCTGCAGTTTCAATCCATTTGTCTTCTAAGCCAAAGAATGGATCTGTTTTATAATCAGGGATTTGAACAGTGCTCATGTTGATTCCTCGTACAGTCTTTAGCTTGCGTGTCCATCTATTCAGAGGTCGACGGCAAGTTGACTCTTTAAAAAATGAATTTTTACAGCTTTATATTAACCGCTTAGCACAGCTCAACTGATACAAAATTACGATTGCATACTATAAAAAATATATAATTTAAGATATTGTTTTATATAATTATTTTAAAAATAATTCCTTATGAATACTCAGGCTTTAAATTTCAAATGACATAAAAAAGAGCGGTATTAGTATACCGCTCTTTTAAATTCTCAATTTTAGAATTTATAGGTATAAGTTGTTGCAATACGATGTTCCTGCAAATCAAAGCCACCTGCAATATTGTCATAGTTGGTATCGATGAACATGTATTGGAAACCTAAGCCTTTTAATTTACCTTCAGGAACAACATAATTAACAATTACATTGTTTTCATCTTCCTTACCACGCTTATTGCCAGCACCATTGTCTACGTCCCATCCTTTAAAATGACGTAAAGTTGCAGTTAAACCTTTTGCACCCAGCTCTGAGAAGTCATAGGTATAACCAAGACTCCATGATTTTTCGTCTTTACGAATAAAACTTGCTACAGACCAGTTGTCTAAATATGGTTGTGGAACCCATCCGCCCAGAGTCGGGAACATAGTGGCTCTCGTACCATGATCACCAAACATTTGCTGATAGCCCAACTGAACTGTATGAGCACCCTGATTTACTTTTAGGCCTGCAGAAACCGCCTGGCTATCGATATTGCCATAAAGTTTGTCACCAGATTCACTGTTATCAAAGTAGCGAACGTGTCCATCGAGCTTAGTCTTTTCACCGACAGTTGTTTTATAATCTGTAGCTACATAATGCTGTTTATAGATATTGGTCACATCGGCATACCAATAGCTACTAGTAAATTCAGGTGTGAATTGATGGTCGATTCCTACGATATACATACCGTCATCAGTGGATAGACCTGCAGCTTCAGCTTTAGCAAAATCATTTTGCGGGAACAGCGTTAAATTTTGATATTGATTATCATAACGCGCATTAATACCATCAATATAAGCCAAGGTCAGTTTAGTGTCTTTGATATCTTTAGATTCTAGCCATGCGCCACTATAGGTCGTTAGCAATTGACGAGATGGATCAAAGAACACCACTGGTGACATGGGTTGTAAGTCACCTACTTTCAATTCAGTTTGACCAACTTTTGCTTTTAAGGTTACGCCCAACTTGGCATTATCACGTTCAGTCTTCTGCTCTTTGTTGCTATATGGCATGTGAATATCATTCACATTATCAGGAGATTTCAAACCTACGGCATATTGTGCTAATAGATCGGCACCTACCTGAACCCCACCACCGATATCGTGATAACCAGACTTAGCATCTAGTGTTACCGCTTGCGTCCAGTTACCATAGTTTTTTTGAGATTCATTATCATAATTACGTTCTAAATAAAAATTCTTAAATTTTAATTGAACGTTACTGTCGTCAATAAAATCAGCTTGAGCAGCTGTTATTCCTAAAGTCGCTGTTGCAGCAATGATTGCTATCCATAAATTATGACGACGCATTTTCTTTGTCCTTAACCAACATAAGAAGTAATGGCTGCATCATGCTGAACAACGTATTTATTTAAAATCCGACCACAGTATTAACTTTTTGATCCCAATTATTTTTCTGGATTTATTTGAATATATTTATCATTTCTTTAATATTTTTAAAATCTTAGATATTTTTTATTATTTTACTAAACAATGAAAATAACTCTTTGTTCTATATTTCAAATTCAAGATTAAAAAATATATAAACTCTTTAAAATCTATTTTTTAATCGTTTTTACGTTTAAGGCTTGGCAGAGTAAAACTTGAAGT
>NZ_DFRO01000014.1:0-69768 GCF_002381195.1 Acinetobacter sp. UBA3461
GTTAAACGTCGTATCCAGCCTGGTGATAAGATGGCGGGTCGTCACGGTAACAAGGGTGTTGTATCTAACATCTTGCCGGTAGAAGACATGCCACACGATGCTAACGGTGTACCAGTTGATATCGTTCTTAACCCGCTAGGCGTACCGTCACGTATGAACGTGGGTCAGATTCTTGAAACTCACTTGGGTATGGCCGCCAAAGGTCTTGGCGACAAAATCGACAAGATGCTTCAAGAGCAACGTACGGTACTTGAGCTTCGTGAATTCTTAGACAAGATTTACAACAAAGTTGGTGGCGAGCAAGAAGATCTTGATAGCCTGACTGATGATGAAATCTTGGCATTGTCTGGTAACTTGCGTAAAGGTGTTCCTTTGGCAACTCCAGTATTCGACGGTGCTGAAGAATCGCAAATCAAAGAATTGTTAGAGCTTGGTGGCATTTCACGTACTGGTCAAACAGTATTGTATGATGGCCGTACTGGTGAACGTTTCGACCGTCCGGTAACTGTAGGTTACATGTACATGCTGAAACTGAACCACTTGGTTGACGACAAGATGCATGCGCGTTCTACTGGTTCTTACTCTCTAGTAACGCAACAGCCGCTTGGTGGTAAAGCACAATTCGGTGGTCAGCGTTTCGGTGAGATGGAAGTATGGGCACTGGAAGCATACGGTGCAGCATATACACTCCAGGAAATGCTTACTGTGAAATCGGATGACGTTGAAGGTCGTACCCGTATCTATAAGAATATTGTAGATGGTAACCATTACATGGACCCAGGTATGCCTGAATCGTTCAACGTATTGACCAAAGAGATCCGTTCTTTAGGTATCAACATTGAACTGAAAAATGGTGACTAAGAAATCTCCCCTGACCCCTCTTTGAGAAAGAGGGGAGAAGTCCCCCCTTTTTTAAAGGGGGATTTAGGGGGATTCTTAAAATTCCCAAATTTCAGTAAAAAACAATATTTGTGACCCAGTTGTTGAGTGAAAATCTCCACAACACACGGAGAAAAAAATTGAAAGACTTGCTCGATATCATGCGCAAAAAGACGGATTCAGACGGTCATGCTCCAGTAGAGTTTGATCGCATCCGTATTGGTCTTGCGTCACCAGAAATGATTAAGTCGTGGTCTCATGGTGAAGTTAAAAAGCCTGAAACCATCAACTACCGTACATTCAAGCCAGAACGTGATGGTTTATTCTGTGCCAAAATCTTTGGTCCAGTAAAAGATTACGAATGCTTGTGTGGTAAATATAAGCGTATGAAATACAAAGGCGTCATTTGTGAAAAATGTGGCGTTGAAGTAACAACTGCAAAAGTTCGTCGTGAGCGTATGGGTCACATCGAGCTGGCATCTCCAGTTGCACACATCTGGTTCCTGAAATCATTGCCTAGCCGTATCGGTCTTTTATTAGACATGACGCTACGTGATATCGAACGCGTATTGTATTTCGAATCTTATGTCGTTACCGATCCTGGTATGACTCCATTTGAGAAATACCAGCTTCTAAACGATGAAGAATACTTCAATGCCTTAGAAGAACACGGTGACGAATTCACAGCGAAAATGGGCGCGGAAGCAGTTCAGGACTTGTTGAAAGACATCGATCTTGAAGCCGAGATTTCTCGCCTGCGTGAAGAGATTCCTGTAACAACTTCTGAAACTAAGTTGAAAAAAGCGTCTAAGCGTTTGAAACTTATGGAAGCGTTCAAAGAATCGAACAACAAGCCAGAATGGATGGTAATGAACGTACTTCCAGTACTTCCACCAGATCTTCGCCCGCTTGTGCCACTTGAAGGTGGTCGTTTCGCGACTTCTGATTTGAACGACCTTTACCGTCGTGTGATCAACCGTAACAACCGTTTGAAGCGTCTTCTTGACCTTGCAGCGCCAGACATTATCGTACGTAACGAAAAACGTATGTTACAAGAGTCTGTAGATGCATTGTTAGACAACGGTCGTCGTGGTCGTGCAATTACCGGTTCGAACAAACGTCCTCTTAAATCTTTGGCAGACATGATCAAAGGTAAACAGGGTCGTTTCCGTCAAAACTTACTTGGTAAGCGTGTTGACTACTCAGGTCGTTCGGTAATTACTGTAGGTCCAAACTTACGTCTTCACCAATGTGGTCTTCCGAAGAAAATGGCACTTGAGTTATTCAAGCCGTTCATCTTTGCGAAACTACAAGCATCTGGCCAAGCAACCACCATTAAAGCTGCGAAGAAAATGGTTGAGCGCGAAACTCCAGAAGTTTGGGACGTACTTGCATCTGTGATCCGTCAGCATCCAGTCATGTTGAACCGTGCACCAACACTTCACCGTCTAGGTCTTCAAGCATTTGAACCTATTCTGATTGAAGGTAAAGCGATCCGTCTTCACCCGTTAGTTTGTGCGGCATTTAACGCTGACTTCGACGGTGACCAAATGGCGGTACACGTACCATTAACACTTGAAGCTCAGTTAGAAGCTCGTGCGTTAATGATGTCAACCAACAACATCTTGTCTCCAGCGAACGGTGAACCAATCATCGTACCGTCTCAGGACGTTGTGTTGGGCTTGTATTACATCACACGTGATGCAATCAATGCCAAAGGTGAAGGTATGGTGTTCGCGGATACTCACGAAGTAAACCGTGCACTTGCAACTGGTCAGGTTGATCTACACGCTCGCGTGAAAGCACGTGTACACCAAACTGTGATTGATGAAGATGGTAACCGTCGTCAAGAAACAATCATTGTTGATACAACCCCTGGTCGCTGCTTGCTTTGGGAAGTTGTTCCTGAAGGTATGGACTTCCAGCAAATTAACGTTGAGATGACCAAAAAGAACATCTCGAAGTTAATCAACTCTTGCTACCGTAAACTGGGTCTGAAAGATACTGTTATCTTCGCTGACCAGTTGATGTACCTAGGCTTCCGTCAAGCGACGCGTTCAGGTGTATCTGTTGGTATGGAAGACATGCTGATTCCACCAAACAAACAGGCAATTATTGGTAAAGCGGAAGCTGAAGTTCGTGAAATCGAACAACAGTTCGAACAAGGTTTCGTAACTGCCGGCGAACGTTATAACAAAGTTGTCGATATCTGGGCACGTACCAACGACCAGGTAGCGAAAGCGATGATGGACAACTTGTCTTACACGACTGTTAAGAACAAACAGGGTGAAGACGAGAAGCAAAAATCATTCAACAGCATCTACATGATGTCTGACTCCGGTGCCCGTGGTTCCGCAGCTCAGATTCGTCAGTTGGCTGGTATGCGTGGTCTGATGGCGAAACCGGATGGCTCGATCATTGAAACGCCAATTAAAGCGAACTTCCGTGAAGGTCTGACAGTACTTCAGTACTTCATTTCAACACACGGTGCGCGTAAAGGTTTGGCCGATACAGCACTGAAAACAGCGAACTCTGGTTACCTGACTCGTCGTCTGGTAGACGTTGCGCAAGACTTGGTCATCACTGAGCCAGATTGTGGTACTTATGATGGTCTTGTAATGACGCCGTTCATTCAAGGCGGTGACGTGATCGAGAACCTGGGTACTCGAGTACTGGGTCGTGTCGTTGCTGAAGACGTTAAGAAAGTGGGTACAGACGAAGTTCTTCTTCCTCGTAATACCTTAATTGACGAGAAACTGGCTACGTTTATTGAAAACGCGGGTATTGACGAAATCAAAGTACGTTCAGTTGTAAACTGTGCCTCTACTTTCGGTGTATGTGCGAAATGTTACGGTCGTGACTTGGCACGTGGTCATCAAGTGAACCCTGGTGAATCTGTGGGTGTAATGGCTGCTCAATCAATTGGTGAGCCAGGTACACAGTTAACCATGCGTACGTTCCACGTGGGTGGTGCTGCGAGCCGAACTTCTGCTGCAAACAGCGTACAAGTTCGTAACAAAGGTACTGTACGTTTCCACAATGTGAAAACTGTACAACACGCAAAAGGTCACTTGGTATCAACTTCACGTTCAGGTGAAATCGGTATTGCAGATGATCTAGGTCGTGAGCGTGAACGTTACAAGATCCCTTACGGTGCGTCTATTCTGCTGAAAGATGGCGAATCTGTAGAGGCTGGCGGTATCGTGGCGACTTGGGATCCGCATACACATCCACTGGTAACAGAAGTAGCTGGTAAAGTTCGCTTCAGCCAGATTGCTGATGGTGTAACTGCAACATCGAAAACTGATGATGCAACTGGTATGACGACTGTTGAGATCTTGCCTGTTACAGCGCGTCCTGCTTCTGGTAAAGATTTACGTCCTGCTGTTGTGCTTGACACAGTAGATGGTGGCGAACAGTTCTACTTCTTGCCACAAAACACAATTCTTTCTGTCCGTGATGGCGAAACAATTGGTGTGGGTGATGTAATCGGTCGTGTACCACAAGAATCTTCACGTACGCGTGATATTACCGGTGGTCTGCCGCGTGTAGCTGACTTGTTTGAAGCACGTAAGCCTAAAGAGCATGCGATCCTTGCAGAAGTTTCTGGTATCGTAAGCTTCGGTAAAGAGACCAAAGGTAAGAACCGTCTGGTAATTACTCCGGATGATGGTTCAGAGATCTACGAAGAACTGATTCCGAAATGGCGTACCATCAACGTGTTCGAAGGCGAACATGTGAACCGTGGTGAAACTATTTCTGATGGTCCACAGAACCCGCATGACATCTTACGTCTGAAAGGTGAAGTGGCGTTGACGAACTACATCGTGAATGAAGTTCAGGACGTTTACCGTCTGCAAGGTGTAAAAATCAACGATAAGCACATCGAAGTGATCGTACGTCAAATGTTGCGTAAAGTTGAAATCACTGATGGTGGTGATTCTAGCTTCATTAAAGGCGAACAGGTGGATTACATCCGCGTTGCTCAAGAGAACCAAGCATTGCTTGCTCAGAACAAGTTCCCTGCGAAGTTTGAACGTCAATTGATGGGTATTACCAAAGCGTCACTTTCTACTGACTCGTTCATCTCTGCTGCATCGTTCCAGGAAACAACTCGTGTGTTAACTGAAGCGGCTGTAACAGGTAAAGAAGATGATCTACGCGGTCTGAAAGAAAACGTAGTTGTAGGTCGTCTGATCCCAGCGGGTACAGGTCTGGCTTACCACTTGGAGCGTCGTCGTCAAGAAGCAGAAGCTGCAGAATTTGAACTGCACAATGACTTCTCTGATGTAGACCAAGCGCTTAGCCAAGCATTTAATGATGAGTTTAACGGTCTGTAATCAGACACTTTAAATCAGAAAAAGCCACCTTCGGGTGGCTTTTTTTATTGCTGCATGTTGTCAAGTCAGCGACTTTAAACAATGATTTGAAATCAGACCCTAAAATATGCCAGTATTTCTGAGGAAAACATAAACTTAAAATGGGAACAATAAGATGAAAAATTTAGTAATCTCAGTTGTACTACTGTTAGCACTCGGTTTGACAGCGTGTTCTAAAGATCAAGCAGAAAATACAGCACCTGGCGATACTACAGCCGCGAATGAAACTGAAGTTGTAGATCAAGCAGCTGCAAATGAAGAAGCTCAACCTTTGGATGCGGCACCATTAGAAACAGATGACGTTGCAACATCAGAAGCTGTTACTCAATAAAGTAAAACAAGCTTTACATCTATTTAGGCACTGATCATTGCTACTTATTAATCCTAATCCATACCGATGATCTGTAGTACAAGCGCCGCTTGTTAAGCTCGGTGCTTATTTTTTATTGAGAGGGAAAAATGCGTTCTATAAGTAAAAAATTAGCGGTTACCACATTATTCGTAGTCTCAACTGTTTCATTTGCAGCGCCCATGCCCAATACCATCATGGTTGAAGATACAGCTGTGGTTCCTGTACTAAAAACTGAAGTGCTGCGTCGGGTAGAAGGACAACAACCTGTACGTCATGTTGAAGCCACGATTCTGGAAATCACCAATAAAGGCAAGGATATTGTTGCTAAAGAAGTGGTATTTGATGACACTCTGGGGCAGTTCTCGGATAAAAAACTGTCAATTCCAGTGATTCAAAAGGGGGGTGTGATTGTTCCCACCTCTAAAATTGAATTCAATACGACATTGAAGCAGGACGGTGAAATCCTCCAGCAAACCAGAACTATTGATGCTGAAGGGATCGAGTTTAAAAAAGATCAGGCTGAACCTGTAAAACGTACTCTACAATTGCAGCAACATACTGGTACGGATAAAACCAAGGTAACGCATACTGTGATAACTGAAGATGGTGCAACCTCTCGTGATTTGCTTATGGTAGATACTGCGGAATAAACTTAAAAGATCCAATTTCATGTGCTATTTACAAAATAGCGTAGGGGAGTTTCAAGATTTAACATCTTGTTATAAATCGCTCCTTAAATTCCGGTTACTCTTAACTCATAAGACAGAGGAATCGAACAGGGAGCTGGATCATGAAAAAGTTAATTGGCGTACTGGCTGCGGTGACAGTTTCAACCTTTATGTTAGCAGGTTGTGAAAATATGTCTGCCCGTGATCAACGTGTAGGTGCTGCAGCACTTGGTGGCGCAGTTGGTGGTGGTGTGGGTAATAGTGTCGGCGGCGGCTGGGGTTCTGCTATTGGTGGTGGTGCTGGTGCCGCTGTCGGAAGTAAAACCCAAGGTGGCTCTAACCGCAATGCAACCTACAGTGGTGTAGGCGGCGCTGTTGGCTCAGCCGTTGGTAAGAGTATTTTTGGTGGTAACGCTGGTGCAGCAATCGGTGGTGCGATCGGTGGTGGTGCAGGCGCGGCGATTGAGCAACGCCGTTAATCACAGCACTATCTGGTATTAATAAATAAAAGCGCCTGTACAGGCGCTTTTATTTTGTTGATCTAATTTCTATTTATCTTGAAAGAGAGTCTTAGGTTTTTTACGACGGATATATACGGTCTTTTTTACTTCTGCAATACGCACACCTGAATCATCATAAATATCGATCTGATAGTTACGATAGACAGGAGCATGATCAGCCGCAAGATTCATAATAGTTTTCACTTCTTCAGCATCAATGCGTATGTCTGCATACACGGTTCCGCGGCCTGGAGAGAGAAATTGAATGGTCGCTTCTTTATCCCAGACAATATATTTTGGTCCCAGATGATGCATCAGGAGCAGCATATAAAAGGGATCGACCATGGAATACAGGCTACCCCCAAAATGTACGCCGACAATATTCTGGTTTTTACGAGTCAGTGGCATTTTCACGCGAATATGATAATTGGCATAATCCAGTTCATCAATTTCGATACCCGCTCCACGATAGGGTGCATAACGGTTTAAGATAAATTTAGTGACCAAAGGCAGGCTTTGAATTTTACGTAATAGGCTCATACTGACATTCTTTTTTCTTGTATAGCTATGCATACTAGAACAACAAAATTGTGATGGCATTGATAAATCATGCCGAGTTATAAAATAAACGGTCAATAACAATAAAGGAAGACCAGATGGAAACACAAAATCAATGGGTGGCAACCAGTGATCAGCAGCGTCTTGCAGTAAGAACCTTTGGTGATATCAGCAAGCCTGCTTTGGTTTTGGTGCATGGCTATCCGGATCATCAGGAGGTCTGGAAAAATGTAATTGTCTATCTGCCGGATTATTTTATCGTTACTTATGATGTGCGTGGCGCAGGGGATTCATCCATTCCCAAATATATCCGTGATTATCGTCTGGAGCGTCTGAGTATGGATCTGGAGGAAGTGGTGAATGCTGTTCTTCCAGGACAATCTTTTCATTTGGTCGCCCATGACTGGGGTTCGATTCAGTCCTGGGAATCGGTAACTGACCCAAGATTCGAAGGCCGTATTCTTTCCTTTACCACGATTTCAGGTCCCTGTCTGGACCATGCCGCCTTCTGGATGCGGAATCAGTTCAAGCACAACAGATCAAGATTTTTTAAACAATTAAGCAAGTCCTGGTATATCGCCATGTTTCAATTGCCTTGGCTGGCACCAACTGCATGGAATTTTTTCAATCCCGAGCGTTGGGGCAAAATTATTCGGGAACTGGAAGGCAAAGAAGGACTGCCATTGAACCAGAATATTGTCAAAGATGGAAAATATGGTGTTGGGCTGTATCGGGCCAATTTTATTCCAAGGTTGCTTAAACCCCGTGAACGCTATGCCATCTGTCCGGTACAGGCCATTGTGCTAAAGCGGGATAATTTCGTCAGTCCGCAACTAGTTGATGAAATGCCAAAATGGGTGCAAACCTTTTCCAGGGTAGAGCTAGATGCCAATCATTGGGCAATCTTAAGCCAGCCAAAACTTATTGCAGAGTCTATCCGTGAGTTTACTCAGCAGCATGCTTAAGCCAATCACAAAGATGGATTTGGATTGATAAAAATGTAGGGGAATTTTTATTCGCATTTTCTGATAAAATACCTCCCTTTCTCTCATTCCCAATTCATTATGTTTGCGATTCTTGCTGCTATCGGAGTCATGTGTGGACTCTCCTTGGCACGTGTACCTGTGGTTTTTGCCCTGGTCATTGGTGCTATTCTTGGTGGTTTGCTGGCGGGTCTAGGCCTCCAGGGAACTTTAGATGCATTTAACAATGGCCTGGGTGGTGGTGCTAAAATTGCCTTGGCTTACGGTATTTTAGGTGCATTTGCTTTAGCTTTGGCACGTTCAGGCCTGCCTGATCTTTTGGCTTATAAGATGATTAGTACCTTAAAAGGTGAGGCTGATATTAAAGCACAAAATCGTGTTAAATATATGATTTTTGCAACTGTTGCAATTGCAGCGGTCTTCTCTCAAAACGTGATTCCTGTGCATATTGCGTTTATACCTGTGTTGATTCCGCCTTTATTGATTGTATTTAATCACTTGCAGTTAGACCGCCGTCTGGTGGCCTGTTTGCTGACATTTGGTCTGGTTGCGACCTATATGCTGATTCCAGTTGGTTTTGGTGCAATCTTCCTTAATGATATTTTGGGTCAGAATATCAATACTTTTGGTAAAGCTTATGGCTTCCAGATCACCTATGACCAGATTCCAGCTGCCATGGCGCTTCCTGTATTTGGCATGTTTATCGGTTTGCTGGTTGCGATCTTTATCAGCTATCGTAAGCCACGTGTGTATAAAGATATCCAGGTCGAACAGCAGCAGAGTATTTCTGCCGAACTGGGCGTAGAACAGCAGGCAGCTCGACCTCAAATTGCCAAGTTCACCATCTGGATGGCAGTGATTGCAGTTGTAGCAACGCTGGCTGTGCAGCTGTATTCAGATTCTATGATTCTTGCAGGTTTGGTGGGCGTAGCAATTCTTAGCTGTGCCGGAATCTTTAAATGGAAAGAAGCAGATGATGTGATCATTACCGGTATGCGTATGATGGCACTGGTTGGTTTCATTATGATCGCTGCCCAAGGCTTCGCCTCAGTCATTGAAGCAACCAATCAGGTGCCAGCGCTGGTTCAGGCCTCTGTAGAATGGATTGGTCAAAGTAAAGCACTTGCAGCCTTCTTAATGCTCTTGATTGGTCTGCTGGTAACGCTTGGGATCGGTTCATCATTCTCGACTGTGCCAATTCTAGCCATCATTTATGTACCGTTATGCATTCAGTTTGGCTTTAGTCCTGAAGCAACTATTGCCATTATTGGTACTGCTGCGGCATTGGGGGATGCAGGTTCGCCAGCGTCAGATTCTACCCTTGGCCCAACCTCTGGCCTGAATATGGATGGTCAACATGACCATATGAAGGACAGTGTAATTCCAACTTTTATCCACTACAACATTCCATTGCTGATTTTTGGCTGGATTGCGGCAATGGTGCTTTGATTTTGTGATGTTTCACACATTTTATTTGAATCAGTGCCTATTAATTCTGACTTGTCTGCTTGGAATAAATAATAATTAAATCAGATTAACTTGGTTGGTATTTTAATCCAATCAGGTTGGTCGGATTAAAATAAATATATATTAATTACATATACTTAAATAATACTTATAATTTGATTTTATAATATCTATTGCATATTAATTTTAACCATGTTTATTATTAATTAAGGTATATTTTTCTTAATAATTATTCTTCCCGTGGGGTATTAAAAATGTTAAAGCAAGTTGCTCTAATTGCATTAATGGGTCTTTCAGTATCTGCGATGGCAGGCCAGTGGCAAGTTAAGGTAGGTGGCTCGGTTGTTTCTCCGACTGGTGAGTATCAGCTTGGCCCAGATGCTGAGCTAAAAGCTGCGGACGAATTAGCATTTACACCATCGGTTGAATATTTCTTTAATGACAACATCTCTGCAGAATTATTACTTGCAGCACCTATTAATCATGATGTTGAATTAAATGGTACGGATGTAGTGCGAATTAAACATTTACCACCAACACTGACTGCAAAGTATCATTTTAAAAACTCAACTCGCTTTACTCCATACATTGGTGTAGGTGGTACAGTATTTGTTGCTTGGGATGAACGTACAAAAGGTCTAGCCGATACTGACGTAGATGTAAAAGAAGATTTTGGCTTTGCTGGACAGGTAGGCTTCGGCTATCAACCAGCTGATGCGAAAAACTGGGGTGTTTACTTTGATGCACGTTATGCACAAATTAGCCCTGAAGTTACTTTGACTGGAGATGTACCAGCTAAATTTGATCTAGATATTGATCCTATGGTTTACACCATTGGCTATAGCTACAAATTCTAAGCTTTGAAATTATCCAAAAGCCTTATCTACGGATAGGGCTTTTTTTTGCAAAATAACAACGATTTATAACGTGATTTAATTGAGCAGATTCGCCCTGTTCAAATATATTGAATGCAATAAAGTTAAAGATAATCTGAATACAATAAAGAGAATAGGAAGATCAAGAATGAAGTGGTTGCTTAGAAGTGGATTGGTCTTCTTTATGGTCTGGACGACTCAAAGCTATGCGGCAAGTTTCGACTGCCAGAAGGCTCAGTCACAAACTGAAAAGGCGATTTGCCAGCATCGGACACTGAATGATGCCGATGTCAAAATGGCCACCAGTTACAATATTATCCGTCATCTTGTGCCCATGGGTACGCGCTCGGTCATTCAGCGAGATCAGGTCAAGTGGTTACAGTTTCGTGATCAGTGTCAGGAGTCTGTCGACTGTCTGATGCAGGTATATAAAATGCGCCAGCAGCAGATTGACTTGCAATTTGATCGGGTTTACCGTCAGGGACCATTTTGAATGATTAAATTTTTTGCATGAAAATCATTAGATACTATTGAAAATTAAACAACTCACTCCATTCATATAGGCATCAGCTTAAGTCTGTTTCCAATAATGAAAGGAGTGAAGAATGAGCGAGTCAAACGCACAAAAGCATAGTTTCCAGGCCGAGGTGGCGCAGTTACTGCACCTCGTGACACATTCGCTATACTCAAACCCTGAAATTTTCCTGCGTGAATTGATTTCAAATGCTTCAGATGCATGCGACAAGTTACGCTTTGAAGGGATCAATCATCCTGAATATTATGAAAATGAACCTGACCTGCATGTTCGGGTCAGCCTCGATCAAAACAATAAAACGATTACTATTTCTGATAATGGCATTGGCTTAAGCCAGCAAGAAGCTATTGATAACCTGGGGACAATTGCCAAATCAGGTACCAAAGACTTTATGTCAAAACTGACCGGGGATCAAAAAGCCGATGCCCAGTTGATCGGTCAATTTGGTGTCGGTTTCTATTCAGGCTTTATTGTCGCCGACAAGATCACTGTAGAGTCCCGTCGTGCAGGTGCGGACAAGTCTGAAGGCGTACGCTGGATCAGTGGTGGTACAGGTGATTTCGAAGTTGAACAGATCACTAAAGACGGCCGTGGTACGGACATTATCCTGCATTTGCGTGAAGATGCTTTGGATTATCTGCAAAGCTATAAAGTAAAGCAGATTATTAATAAATATTCTGACCATATCAGCCTGCCTATCCAAATGCAGAAAGAAGTCTGGCAGGAAGAAGAAGCTGCAGAGGGTGAAACACCAAAAGGTGGTCAATATGTGAAGACGGACGAGTGGGAAGCGATCAACTCTGCCAGTGCTTTATGGACCCGTAATAAATCTGAGATTACTGAAGAACAGTATGTCGAGTTTTATAAGAACCTGACTCATGACTTTGCTGCACCGCTGGCCTGGGCACATAATCGTGTGGAAGGTAGCACGGAATACACCCAGCTGCTTTATGTACCGAGCAAGGCTCCACAGGATATTTTCACCCGTGATGCTAAAGTAGGGATCAAGCTGTATGTGAAACGTGTCTTCATTATGGATGATGCGGATAACCTGATTCCAAACTATCTGCGCTTTGTACAAGGTGTGGTGGATAGTGCAGATTTACCATTAAATGTAAGTCGCGAATTACTACAGGAAAGCCGTGACGTCAAAACGATTCGTGAAGGCAATACCCGTCGTATCCTGACCATGCTGGATAATCTGGCCAAGTCTGAAGATGAAAAAGATCAGGAAAACTTCAAAACTTTCTACCGTGAATTTGGTGCTGTGCTGAAAGAAGGTTTGGGTGAAGATTTTAGTAACCGTGAACGCATCCTGAAATTACTGCGTTATGCAACCTCAACCAATGATGAAATCAGTACTTCATTGGCAGACTATAAAGCTCGCATGAAGGAAGGTCAAAAGGCTATTTATTATGTAACGGCTGACAGTCTGAATGCAGCGAAAAATTCCCCTCAGCTGGAACTGTTCAAGAAAAAAGGCATTGAAGTTCTACTGATGTCTGAGCGCGTAGATGAATGGGCAATGAACTTCGTACATGAGTTTGATGGTACGCCGTTGCAGAATGTATCTAAGGGTGCAGTAGATCTCGGTGATCTGCAAGATGCTGAAGAGAAGAAAGCGCTTGAAGCAGCTGCTGAGCAGTTTAAGCCTGTGGTCGATAAACTTACGGATTCCTTGAAGGATAAAACCAAGGAAGTGCGTGTAACAACTCGTCTGGTAGATTCACCAGCCTGTCTGGTGACAGGAGAAGGGGAGTTATCACCACAATTGATCCGTATGCTGAAAGATGCGGGCCAGCCTGTACCGGATATGAAACCGATTTTAGAGATCAACCCTGAACATCCATTAGTGAAAAAACTGGAAGGCTCTACCCAGTTTGACGACCTGGCCAATATCATCTTTGATCAGGCGGTGATTGCTGAAGGTGGTTTACCAGAGAATCCGGCCGAATATGTAAAGCGTATTAACAGTCTGTTATTAGCTTAAATTTTAAACTTGAAAAACCCTTCTACTAGAAGGGTTTTTTTATGATTATTTACTGGAAGTTTTTGATGATAAAGGAGGTTTGATCTGAAGCGGCCATCATCAAGATAAAAAAACACAGTAAAGTGTTTCATCAAATAAAAACATAATATTGTATTAAATAATCCATAGTAGTAATTATTAAGTTAATGGAGATATAAATCATAAAATCAGTAATCGTCATTAGTCTGTTAACTGCCTTACTGATATCCATGAGCCAGCTCACGATGGCGAACTAGTACTGAAAAAGTGGTATGTACTGATCGTATAAATTTTTATAAACCTATGAAAATGGAGACCCTACAGGTTGAACATGTACAGCGGAGCGATTGTATAGCCTTTAATCAAGCCAGCCTGGGGCAGCCATCTTGGCAAACTAAACGTATCATGCGTAAGGACCATATTGTGTTTAGGAAAATTTAATAAGTGAAAGCTTTACTGGTTTTAAAAGCCCATCTTTTATGGGCTTTTTGCATATATAGCACTATTGATTTTAGAAGATGGCCTCCAGACGGACTGCGGCACCTAGGTAATGACTCCGATCCTCACGATGGTCATTTAAATAATTGACATCAGTCTGCACAAAGAACCATTCACGAAGAAAAGGCTGACGCCAAGAGGCATAGGGTCCCCAAGTATTCAGGCGTAGATCGTTGTCATTCATATAACCCCCAGTATAGAGGCCGTAACTGAAGCGATGAGCATTAAAGAACTGGTGCTGTCGAAAGCTGTAATTATTCCAGCGTAAATCATCATCCTGTTCATCTGCATAGATCAGGCTGAACTGGTTGGAGAAAAAAGGTTGATTAGGGCGCGCATGGGTTAATTCCAGGTTGGTTCGCAGATAGTTTTCACTATCAATCCCGTAACGATAGATCTGTTCGGCATGAAATGAGAAGTCATTATGTAGTGCCCAATCTCGACTTGCTTTTACACGGACATAGATATCATCGCCAGAACGTATCCCCAGATCCAGATCAGTTTCAAAAGGAAGTTTTTTAGAAAGTTCCGACCAGCGCAATGCGAGAGAGCTGTTATTTTCTCGTGTCCGGCTACGGTCCAGCCGTCTGTCAGGCGCATTGCCTGGATTCTCATTGGTAATTGCGACATTGCCATTCAGTTCATTATCGAGGCTGTCATCACCAAAGACTACACTGAGTTTACGTTCTAATGTGGGAAGCTTCATTCTGCCGCGAATACGGGGTTTGACTTCATATTCATCATATTTATTCCAGCTATTATCCACGATCACTCTCAGGGTGGCACGTGCAGGTTCATTTTCATCGGGTTCACCAAACCAGTTGTCAATTTTATTTGCAGTACGGTTAGTCCAGTGACGAATCCCTTTTTGTTTTCGATCTACCCAGGTATTTTCCTCAGTCTCATGGGTACTGGGAACGATAGATTCACTCGACTGCTCCGGTAAAAAGGTAGGCGTGCTATCTATAAATCGCGGAATATAGTCAAGGAAACTAAAGCTTTTGGAAGGCTCTGCTTCCTGCTCATCAGCCTCGGCTGTTTGACTGGTATCAGAAGATTGATCAAGCCCGGCCCAAAGTATCGGGCTAACACTTGTTAAACTGATCACTAAGAAAGATGCGGGCAAAATCCGGCTTTTTTTCATAGGGCTATTCTTGCTCTTTTTCTTTATATTTCAAGAATAAGTTTGCAGAATTGCATCTAATAAAAGCAACCAGAACTACAAAATTACATCAATTTTTCCAAAGCCTTATCCAGGATGCTTGCATAAAGTTCTGCTACCGCCACAGGCTCTTTAATCTCCAGCAGAATCTGGTGGATCAGCTGCCAGTTAATTTGCTGATCACGTTTCAGAATCAAGCACGGATACATCTGTTCCGTGGAAGACAGCTTGAGACGTTGTTCCCCATGAATCACACGCAATTTTTGACGTTCTTGTAGTAACAGAAGGGGAGTATGAAAGTTGGCTGACTGCTCATCAAATAGAATAAATTTTTTGGTGGTAATCTGATGCAGAGGAATAAATGGGAAATAATCCTTTTGTTGCCAGATCAATCGGGCCTGTTCGGAATAAGTTTGATAGAGCGAATCAAGCTGCAAGAATTTAGTACTTAATTCAACAGCGCTAATCGTTTTAATAGCAGCAATATGATAATTCTGTTGTTGTCCCCAGAACTGCATTAACTGTATGGCTTGCTGCCATTCACTTGTCCCTAATAGCATACAATAGTGGCTAAAGCGTCCCGTGCTATCTATCTGCTCAGCCAGGTAAATTGGTTGAGAGTTCCAGTCTATATGTGCCTGATAATGCCAAGCCATTTTGAGATGTTGCAGGGATGAATCAGAAGCCAGTCTTAATTCAAAAAGATGATGATTACCTATTTCGACCAAGCTAACATCAGAAACCTGAAATAATAAATCCTGAAATTCTAGAGTTGCTGGAATATCGGGTACTGCGATGTTTTCCTTATTCTCTACTTGTGGTTCGTCTGGCTCTGAATGACTTAAATCTAATTCTGCTAGAGGTACGATTGTCTGAAGCACATTTGAAGCTTTTTGTTGAACGGGCAAAACTTGAGGATTCGCCCAAATCTCATGTTTGGAGATATAAGTATTTATAGACGATTCAGGAAGCTTTTCTTCAACCATCTCTAAAGACAATGGGGTTGCAGTAGCTTGTAATTCATGATCACTTTTCAAACATGAAGAAAGCTGTTGCTGGTGTAACAGCCAGCTAAAGCTCTGCTCTATATCAAGGTTCCATTCACTGATCAATGCAGTACGTTGAGGTGCTGGGATCAGCCAGATTTGCCAGCCACGTTTAGGATCATGCAAGAAAGCCCAACCTGAAAGCGGGTGAGCATACAGGGCTTCCTTTAGATGATCTGCATTGAGAAAAAAACCACGGAAGCTATGGTAATAATGGGTTTCTCGAGCAAATTCCTGTGCAGAAAGTTCAGGTTGAAGACGGGTTTTGAATGCCAGCAGCTGTTTCTTGAAAACAGGCTCATTGCACTGCTGGAAAATTTCTTGCACACGTTTTTTAGAGCGGACTACTTCATATAAGCTGAGACTACGATGATCCAGATCATGTCCTAATTCATGCAGTTCTTTAATCAGGCGTACTTTTTCAAGAGCATTCATCATCGTCATCTATTATAAATATTTAAGTGCTTTATCCAGGCTTTTGGCCAGAATGATATTGGCAGCCAGTTCAATCAGTTTATATTCAGTTGAGTTAGGGTCAGTATAACGTTCGGCTAACTGCAACAGATGATCAATCGGAATCGCCTGTGGCGAAATTTGACCTTGCACTAAAGCTTGCAATTCATTCATGGCAAAACTTGTCACATATAAAAAATGATCATTTTTTGATTATATGGAGGAAAAATATAAAAATGTTATTTTTTATCAATTATTTTCTAGAAATAAAGCGCGGTAAAATTTGGAATGGTGTCGAAGATCACCTGGATGAATCATGGATCAAAATATTTAGGTAATTGAAATAAGCTTGAATATAAATTTAATCGTTTTCTGTGATGTCGTACTGCAAAAATAAAAAACAGGCTGAATATTTCAGCCTGTTTTTTTTAAGAAAGAAGCTAGAAAATTAAGCTTCTTTTACAGTTTCAGCAGTATCCGCCGCAACAGTTTCAACTGCAGCCGCTTTTTTTGCTGGAAAGTCAGGTGTGTAGACAATTTGCGCAGTTGCAGTTACTGAAAGTGCCATTACCGTTGCAGCCAGAACAAATTTAATTGCGTTCATAATATGACCTTTATAAGCTGATGTTCAATATATTGAACTGGGAGAAAATAGAACCTTATTTGTGTGAAAATGATACCAAAGAGGCAGTATTAAAAAATGATTGATTCGGCAATTTTATAAAAAATAATAAAATTTTATTTATAAAAAACAATAAATTAGAACTTTTACTCTAATTTCAAGAAAACTCATTCTTTATAAGGCTCATTTAAAAAATAATAATTTAAATAAGAATAAAGATTTTTATATGAAAGATTTAAAAGGTGATGCCATGCTGATTAGACTGAGGTGAACACGGTATTGTAAAACACATGTAAGGATTTGCTGTCCGATGTTTAAGGAACGTTTGCTCAGGATTTAAATCCACTATGATGACGCTTCACTCACCATAAAAAGAGAGTTACATCATGGCGATTGCAAAAGTTGTTGAAGTTAATTCGAGTAGCAATAAGAGCTTTGAGGATGCGATTCAGACTGGCATTGCTAAGGTCACTGAAACCGTCAAGAATGTTCAGGGTGCCTGGATTAATGAACAAAAAGTTGTCATTAAAGACAATAAAATTACTGAATATCGGGTCAATCTTAAAATCAGTTTTCTGGTCGAATAAATACAGAATAAAAAAATCCCCATTTGAAATGGGGATTTTTTTATGTGTCTTATCTTATTCAGATTTAGGCAGATCACATTGATCATCAGTACATTGTTCTGCAGCAGCCTGCGGTGGCTCTAGCGCTTTTTCTAGAACCTGTACAAATACTTCCTTGGGTTGGGCACCCGCCAAGGCAATACGCTGGTCAAATACAAAGAACGGAACACCTGTAACTTTCAACTGGTCGCGTGCAATTTCCTGATCGAATTTAACGAAATCAGCATATTCTTCTGAATTCAGTACATCATCGACTTCAACAGGATTCAAGCCTATACGGGCTGCAACATCTTCTAAGGTTTCACGCTCTCCAATGGCTAGACCTTGGGTCATATAACTATAGAAGAAAGCTTCTTCAGCTTCGTTACCTAAACCTTTGCTCTGGGCAAGATGGATAATACGGTGAGCATTAAAGGTATTACCTGAGTTGGCACCTTCCCAGTTAAACTCGATACCTTCTGCCTTGGCCATCTCGGCAATATTACGTTGCATTTCTTCGACTTCTGCCACAGTACGGCCGTATTTCTGCGCAAGTCGTTCAGAATTAGAAATTTCCTGACGTACAGGTGCTTCAGGATCAAGCTGGAAGCTATGCCAGTGAACTTCAAGTTCTACACCTGCCTGTTCTGCAGCAGCTTCTAAACGTTTTTTACCGATATAACAAAAAGGGCAGACCACATCCGACCAGATATCTACGCGCATGAAATTTCCTAAATATTTCTATTAGGAGAAGTATGAGGGCATATAGCCAGAATTTAAAGGTTGAATAGGTCGAAAGAACTAGGGAGAAGATTAAAGAATTTTAAATTTTAGACATTCTTTATTACTTAACTTGTCTTTGGTTATTCGTCTGAATATTCATGTTTTTTGTGAAATAGTTCAATGAATAGCATAGATCTGTTGGGGATATTTCATAAAATAATGATAAGTGATTGATCTTATTGTGAATTAAAATGCTATTTTGATATTGCTGAAATTTAGGAGGCAGTGCTATGAATAGGGTCTGTAGCTATACATGCGCTATGTTAATGGCAGGGATACAGCTTCCAGCAATTGCAAGTTTTTTTGATTCATCTGATTTTGAACATTTGGATGATGATTTACTTGCGCTGGTGTCAGGACAGGATCGTTCATTTCAAACAAAAACAGATTTATATCGGGCTGATACATTGCAAAGAATGACGCCGCAGGGTTTCCCAGTAGCTGCACAGAGTAATCAGGAGAGTTTGAGTTTATTTAATAGTGTATTTCAGTTTAATGAAAAAGGGCAGTTAACCTTACAGATCAATCAGGATGTAGTATCGATTGGTGTGATTGAATGTTCTTTAAGTATTCACGGTCTCTCAGAAGTCAGAAGAATCCTTGGTGATCAAATCAAGTTTAATTAAGTTTTGCCGATAAAAAAACGCCCCGAAGGACGTTTTTTATCAACTCAATTATGCAGATTTAGCTTCTTTTACAGAGACTAACATCGAACCAGTTTCTTCAAAGTTTGCATGCCAGCTCAGCGCTTCATTTAGAAGGTGAGGTGTCTGACCACCACGTACACATGCACGATCAAAGTAGTCATTTAATGCATCTTTGTACATTGGGTGTACACAGTTGTCGATGATGGCACGAGCACGCTCACGTGGCGCTAAACCACGAAGATCTGCCAGACCCTGTTCAGTTACAAGCACATCTACGTCATGGCCAGTATGGTCAACATGAGATGCCATTGGAACAACAGATGAGATGTCACCGCCTTTGGCAATTGACTTGGTTACGAAGATCGCAATGTGCGCATTACGCGCGAAGTCACCTGAACCACCGATACCGTTCATCATTTTGCTACCACATACGTGAGTAGAGTTCACGTTACCGTAGATATCAAACTCAAGTGCAGTGTTAATACCGATAATACCTAAACGACGTACCAGTTCAGGATGGTTAGAAATTTCTTGCGGACGTAATACAAGTTTATCTTTGTATTGCTCAAGATTGTTAAATACTTTCTCGCCGTATTTTGCAGAGAGGGTAATTGATGAGCCTGAAGCAAATTTCATTTTACCCGCATCGATTAATTCGAAAGTACAGTCTTGCAGTACTTCTGAGTACATGATCAGGTCTTCAAAATTAGAGTCTTTCAGACCAGTCAATACGGCATTTGCAATTGAACCGATACCGGCCTGAAGTGGACCTAAGTTTTTCGGTAAACGCTCTGCTGCTACTTCTTTTTCGAAGAAAGCAATCAGGTGATTTGCGATAGATTGAGTCTCATCATCCGGAGCTGTTACTGTAGATGGAGAATCATGGTATTCACTATTAATTACGATACCAACAATTTTCGCCGGATCGATATTGATTGCATGTGTACCGATACGCTCATCTACTTTAGTCAATGGAATCGCTTGACGTGTTGGACGATAAGTCGGGATATAGATATCGTGTAAGCCTTCAAATGCTGGGCTTAAGTTTGTATTGATTTCTACAATCACTTTTTCTGCAAAAATTGCAAAGCTTGCAGAGTTACCAACTGAAGTTGTAGGAATAATGCCGCCGTCTTCAGTAATCGCAACCGCTTCAATCACTGCTACATCTGGTTTTTTCAGCTGCTGGTTACGCATCTGTTCAACAGTTTCAGACAAATGCTGATCGATGAACATCACTTCACCCTTGTTGATTGCTTTACGCAGGGTGTTGTCCACCTGGAATGGCAAACGACGTGCCAATACACCAGCTTCTGTTAATTGCTTGTCTAGGTCATTCCCTAGAGAAGCCCCAGTGATGAGGGTGATCTTTAATGGGTTCGCTTTCGCTTGCTGTACCAGAGCCAGTGGAACCGCTTTTGCTTCACCTGCACGAGTGAAGCCACTCATACCTACAGTCATGCCATCTTCGATGAACTGAGCTGCCTGTTCTGCACTCATTACCTTATTGTGTAGGGATGCTAAACGGATACGGTCTAAAGACATTTGAACTCTCTTAAATTCCTGAATACTGATACGGATTGTACCGATCAAAAAAAGTATTTTGCATAGGTGTTAGGCTAAGGTCTAATTTTTTAGCCAAATAGTGGTATAAAAATAAATGATGATTTTTAACATATTGAATAATATATTATTTATATAAATAAGAAATTAAATCCTAAAAATAAAATGTATAAATATTAATCTATTCTTAAAAGTGACCAGTGATACTTTGTCGGATTTTGTCGAGCGTGGTCGGGGTCGCAGTCTGTTCTGGTTCCGCTTGATGAATTGGTAGTGAAATGATGGCTTCCAATCCACCTTCAGGTCCATTATGAATGTATAGTTCACCAGAATGAATATCGACAATCCGTTTTACAATGGCCAGTCCCAAGCCACTACCCTGAACAGTACGAGCCGAATTACCTCGTACAAAAGGCTGCATGAGATCTTCAATTTGATCCTCTGGAATGCCTTCACCATGATCGGCCACTTTGATCAACAGTCGATCCTGTTCAATCTGGGCAGAGAGTTCGACTGGTTCGGCACCATAGCGTTTTGAATTATTAATCAAGTTACCAATCAATCGTTTAAGCGACATACTGCGGGCTTGGATTAGCGGTAATTCCTGAGGCGTAAAGCGGATATCAAGCGGCTTAAACTGGGTAACCAGTTCTTGTAGTAGTGTATTGACATTGGTTTCTTGTGGCTCTTCATCGGAACCATCGCGCATAAAGGAAATAAACTGATTTAAAATTGCATCCATGTCTTCGACATCATAAATCAGACCTTCTTTGAGGAAATCTTCGTCTGGCATCATCTCGGCACTCAGGCGGATACGGGTCAGAGGCGTGCGCAAATCATGTGAAATACCAGCAAGCATAATCCGGCGTTCACGCTCGGTCTGTTCTAGTGTATAGATCATGTGGTTAAAGGCATTGTTCACTTGACGGATTTCAAGAGGCCCATGATTGGTATCCAGATAGGGTGCAGAACCAGTTGCACTATAGCTATTCGCAGCTTCCTGTAAGCGACGTAGTGGACGATTCAGCTGACGGACCAAAGTCAGAATAATAATGCCAGCAATCAATGGCGTACCCAGTAACCAGCCAAAAATCAGTTCAGGGCTATAGTTAGCATAGGTTTTTAAAGGTTCACGAACCCAATGACCATTCATTTCAGGCGTTTGAATCCAGATCTGGGGGCTAGGCTTAAACTGGAAATATACAGTTGCCCGGTCAATACGTAATTCTTTTGCCAGCTTTTCCTCAATTTTACTGGTAAAAAATTCGGCAATCACTTTTTCACGAATATTGGGATACTGTGCAGGGTCGGTAATATACTCAATCCCAATACGGCTTTTTAAATAATCATCGATATCTACTTCCTGATCATGGTGATACAGGCGCAGGCTAGGATTATTCAGGATTTCCAGTTCAACAGCGAGATAGCGGGCATGTTGCTGAATTTCCGGCAAATAAAGAGTTCGCCAGAAAAACCAAATCGACATCACCAGACTGAACAGGACCACAAAAACCACAAGTACCGCGGTTCGCATTGCAGCTGAACGTGGCTTGATTTTGTCGAGAAAACGTTCCATACGGGTACGTTTCTTTTCCGAGTAATGGACAAAATCAGTAAATTCTTGTGGGTCGATGGGGTCAAGTTTCACACCAGCATCCTGTGGGCGTTTTCCAGATTTTACAGAAATATTCTTGGGATAGAATCTTAACTGCCTGTGTCTTTAATAAAAGACTTTTCAATAAATAAAATACTGTTATTCCAGTAAAACTGTGCCATTCGCTGAACTTGTAAAGTTCCATGCCAGCCAGGAATGCAAGTTTGGCTCAGACAGCAGCGAATGGCATTTAGAGACAATAGACGAAGGTAATCCTTATCCCTTTATAGTTTTTCTTATTCAGCACCATCTGGAACAAAGACATAACCCACACCCCATACGGTCTGGATATAACGCGCACGAGCCGGATTTTCCTCTACCAGACGACGCAGACGAGACACTTGCACATCAATCGAACGTTCCATTGCCCCCCATTCACGACCACGTGCCAAATTCATCAGCTTGTCACGTGTTAACGGTTCACGTGGATGCTGTACTAAGGCTTTTAATACAGCAAATTCACCTGTTGTGAGGGTTACCACCTGACCTTCGCGAGTCAATGTGCGGGTAGAAAGATCAAGTGACCATGGACCGAAGCTGACCACTTCCATTTGCTGGCTTGGCGCACCTGGTACTTCACGCACCTGGCGACGTAATATGGCACGGATACGTGCTAATAACTCATTTGGATTGAATGGCTTTGGTAGATAGTCATCTGCACCGGCTTCAAGTCCTGCGATACGATCCGAGTCGCTACCACGTGCTGTCAGCATGATGATTGGTGTATCGATATTGGACTGGCGTAAACGACGACAGATACTCAGACCATCCTCAACAGGGAGCATAAAGTCGAGCACGATCAGAGAAAACAGTTCTCGCTGTAGCAGTCGGTCCATTTGAGTAGCATCATGCGCAGTCTTGACCACAAAACCCTTATCTTCTAAAAAGCGTTGCAGCAAGGTACGTAAACGGACATCGTCATCGACAACCAGAATGCGTTCTACCCGATCGGTTTCGGTATGTACTGCATCGGTTTTTTCAGCGGGTACAACTAAACTCATAAGGTGCTCCTTTATTCTTTATTGTCGTCTTAAACAAAAACTAATAGATGTCTTGAGTATACGATTCATTTATAGCGATTGACTATGCTCTAAAGCAACAAAAATTGCAGTTAAAATCAAGGGATGGATACCAAATATATACAGGTAAATGATAAAAGTTTCGCAAATATGAGGGAGTCATTGCCTGGATCTAAACGTCATTCTTCAAATATTGAACAACACTGTCATAATTCATAAAGATAAATTAATAAAAACAATTGTGGATTTTATAGGCCTGGTCTTTATAATCATGCCATTTAGTACTTATCCTTGTGGGATCAAACACGATGACTGACTTAGTTCAGCAGTTGGCAAAAGAACTTGCCGTACGTCCAACTCAAGTAGAAGCTGCCATCAAACTTATTGATGAAGGTGCCAGTGTTCCATTTATTGCACGTTACCGTAAAGAAGTAACGCAGGGCTTAGACGATACGCAACTACGCCAGCTCGATACGCGTTTATCATACTTGCGTGATTTGTATGAGCGCCGTGAAAAGGTGATTGAATCACTCAAAGAACAAGATAAATTATCTGATGATTTATTGGTGCGGGTAAATGCGGCAGAAACCAAAAATGCATTAGAAGAAATTTACGCGCCGTACCGTCCAAAACGTACCAGTAAATCATTCAAAGCCAAAGAAGCTGGTCTTGGTCCGATTGCAGAAAAAATCTTTGCTGAAGCGGTTGATCCTGCCGAAGCACTTGCGGGCTTTAGCCATGAAGATTATCCAGATCAAGAAAGCCAATTGGATGCGATCCAGCACATCCTGATTGATGATTGGGCACAGAACATTGCGCTGACCACTGAGCTGAAAGCCACATTTGCAAAAACTGCCATTTTAAAAAGTTTGGTTGCTTCTGATGAGAAAAAAGAAGTTGGCAAAAAATTCCGTGATTACTTCGATTTCTCTGAAAACTTGAACAAAGTTCCTTCGCATCGTTTGTTGGCAATGCTGCGTGGCCGTCAGGAAAATGTCCTGGGCCTGAAAGTGGATGGCGAAGACGATGCTCCATTGGCACGTATTGAAACAGAATATAATCTGGATGCCATTCAGCCCCAGTCTCGTCAGGATTTCCTGAAACAGACTGCGAAACTGTTCTGGCTGGGTAAAGTCCGCCCGACGATTGAGCATTCTTTATTGACTGAAAAACGTCTGGCTGCTGAATCTGAAGCAATGAACGTATTTGCGGAAAACTTACGTCACTTACTGCTTTCTGCACCTGCTGGCGCGCGTACGACGCTGGGCGTTGACCCAGGTATCCGTACCGGTGTGAAACTGGCAGTCGTGAATGAATCTGGCGATGTTCTGGCACATAGCACCATTTATCCATTTGCTCCAAAAGATGATAAAGAAGGTTCACTGACCGAGCTAGCGCGTTTATGCCGTGAGTTTAATGTTGACCTGATTGCGATTGGTAATGGTACGGCAAGCCGTGAAACTGAAGCGCTAGTAGCTGAAATGATGGCAGCAAACAGTGACCTGAAACTGACCCGTGTTTCTGTGTCTGAAGCAGGCGCTTCTGTTTATTCTGCTTCTGAATTGGCTTCTCAAGAACTTCCAGAGCTGGATGTATCGATCCGTGGTGCGGTTTCGATTGCACGCCGTCTGCAAGATCCACTGGCTGAGCTGGTGAAAATCGATCCAAAATCGATTGGTGTAGGTCAGTATCAACATGATGTGAATCAGACTGGCCTGGCGAAAACCCTTGAAGCAGTGGTAGAAGACTGCGTGAACTCGGTGGGTGTTGATGTCAATACTGCATCTTCTGCAATTTTGGGTTATATCGCCGGTCTGAATAAATCGATTGCACAGCAGATCGTAGATTTCCGTAAGGAAAATGGCCGTTTTGATAACCGTCAGTCGTTGAAAAAAGTGCCACGTTTAGGCGAACGTACTTTTGAACAGGCTGCGGGCTTCTTGCGTATTCTAGATGGCTCTGAGCCACTGGATGCTTCTGCAGTGCATCCTGAATCATATGCTTTGGTCAGCAAAATTGTTGAAGCGAAAGCCACGACTGTAAAAGACATTATTGGCAATACTGAAATCATTCGTCAGGTAAATCCTGAAGAGTTTGTAGATGAGCAATTCGGTCTGCCGACGATTCAAGACGTATTGGCAGAGCTGGAAAAACCGGGTCGTGACCCGCGTCCAGAATTCCGTACCGCCAAGTTCCGTGATGATATCACTGAAGTTGCACAATTGACTGAAGGCATGCAACTGGAAGGTGTAGTGACCAACGTGACTAACTTCGGCGCATTTGTCGATGTCGGTGTCCATCAAGATGGCTTAGTGCATATTTCTGAACTTGCCAATGAATTTGTCGCTGATCCACATAAAGTGGTGAAACCTGGTCAAATCGTGCAAGTTCGTGTTTTGAATGTGGATGCTGAACGTAACCGCGTGAATTTGTCGATGCGTCCTGAAGGTTCTGCAGCTCCGGCAAAAGCCCCACGTCAACCACGCCGTGAAAACAATGAAGCACGTGGTGAACGTAAGCCTCAAGGCAAACGTCCACAGCAAGCACGTCCGCAAGGTGAGCGTCCTCAGGGCAAGAAACCGCAAGTGGCTAAACCACAAGAGCAAAAAATTGGTGGTTTGGGTGCGTTATTATTACAAGCTGGGATTAAAGGTTCTAAATAATTTTCAGATATCTTTAATTTAAAAAAACCTCCCAATCGGGAGGTTTTTTTATTTGAACACTCTTATGAGTTAATCATCGGCACAATCCAGCTAGTGATGATCAGCAAAATACCCAGATGCCCCAGTTTTCGTGTCACATAAACCAGTTTCGACGGTGGCTGTTCCAGTCGTTTTGCATATTCTTCCATGCTAATTCCAGACTTACCTTTACTGGTATATAAAAACACCCCCAAGTCGATACAGATCAGAATCGTACCAATATCGGCCACCAGTTCCATCAGCTCAAATTGCTGGGTATATAGCGACATGCCAACGCTATAAATCAGATAAAGACCAAAGGCAATACAGGCATATTGCAAGACCACTAAAAACTTCTGCATAAATCTCAACAGCTCAAAAAATTAAGGCAATTATACAAATAATCGGGCAGCTGCGGCCAATTACAAGGCTTGCATCAGGTCGGCAAAATTCTGTTTCTCGACCAGTTCCAGAAATTCATCACCCAGACGCTGGCTTTCAGCAATACATTGCTTCCAGAGCTGAATCCGCTGGGTTTGATCTAAACCTTTTAAAGTAAAGTCCTTGCGGTCCGGTAAACGTCCCAAAGGCAAACTTTGTAGATATTCCCGAGAAGGAGAGATGAGCAAAGTGCGTGCCTGATTTTCCGGATTTGAGGTGCGTTTAAATAACTTGTCAAACCAGCCCGGCGTAATGCTGTCAGTAAAATGCGGATACAGTACAATGCCTTTGCTCTGGAAGGGTAGGTCAATGTGATAGTCAATTAAACCACCATCGCGGTAATAACCTTGCGGTGCATCCGGAATATTATTTACTGCCGCCATCACCCCCGGAATAGAGGCAGATGCCATTAGCCAGGACAGGACACTCTGTTCAGTCAGGGTATGGTAATGCGTGGTAAATCGATCTTCAGCGATTTTAAACTGTTCACCCATATTCGGTTGGCTGATGACCCGTTGCATAAAATGACGGCTGTGCTTGCGTGCAACTGCAGTCGCCCCGACAATTCCGGCTACAGAAGCCAGTAAAGGTAAGGCTTTGTCACTCTGGAAAATGTGTTGGGCTTTAATCGACAACACGGTCAGATGATAATCTGGATGATTAACTAGCTCATTCTCTTTGCCTTGGACCAAGTCGAATAACATGCCGCGGCAGACTTCGCTCACTTCCAAACGTGACATTTTCTTATGGAAGTAAAGGTTGGTATACAGTTCAGCTAGGCGTTCGGTTCCTTGTTTAGCACCATGAGCAGCAATACTGGCAAAACGCCAGCTGCCAATGGAAGAACCCACCAGGGTTCTACGCTGAGGAGCACGTAGAAAAAAATCACCAAAAATTGCCTGATCCAACCCCTGAATACCGATACCTTTCGGGCCCCCTGCAGCCCCAGGAACAATATCCACCTGTTCGGGTTGTAAACCTTGTTGCAGAATCAGCTCACGTGCCAGGTGCCCGGCACGGATTTTCAGGGCAGGGGCATGTTTTTGTAAAATCTGCATAGAGGTTTAACCCATATTCGACCAGTGAGGGCTTATTTTAAGCGTTGTGCCTTTGGACCCAATGGCAAGATGTGCCCTAAGGTGACTTTAGAGTCATATGACATTCAGCAAATAAAAAAGCCTGAACAAATCAGGCTTTTTGGAACTAGAAACCGTGGTATTGAATTCCGATAGATGCCAGTCCATAGCGTTTATCTAAACGAGATGCTGTGACACCGTTATACAGAAAAGGTACATAGCCAACGAGGTTGTTTTGGAACAGTTGACCTTGCAGATAGCCTGTCAGCTTTGGAGTAAAATCATAACTAAACTTGGCACCAAAAGTATGGTTATCCTTGATCGGTGAGTTTCCAAAATTGCTGATTCGGTCATCAATATCCTTGCGCCATAAACGTTGGTATTGATAAGCGAGCTGGCTTTCGAATTGACGGTAACGCCAATTCCATGAGCCACCTAGAGAAGCATAGTAACTGTCGTAATTAAGGTCTTTTTGAATATCAACTCCGAAGTCTCGGGCATTACCTTCTACAATGATTGTAAAAAGATCATCACATTGTGGAGTACTGATCGCAGTATATTGATTATTAGAAGATACGGTGACATTTGCTGAGCACCCATTCATCCCTAATTTTTCATGGGTTGCCTGAAATTTGAGTTGTTCTACACTGACTTTGCTATAACCAATACCTGTGAATAAATTGATTTGATTCATAAAGTCAATTTGATGGGAAAAAATGCCATCTAGCTGGAACTGTAAATCTTTAATATCTTCAACCTGAATATCTTGCAAAGGGGTACTAATATTACCGACTTGGGTTGATCCAGATTTCTTAATATTGTCTGATATATTACTCCAAGCACTAAGCTTTAAATCAAATGCGGACTTAGAAGTTTGTAACGTTTCGGGGCTAAAAGTTAAAGCTAAATATGGAGTTTGAATCTCATTATTATCTTTTCCATATTCAATCTCACGATGCCAGTAAGCACCTTCTATATTAAATAGAGGCGAAATTTGGTAATCAGCTTTAATATGGAAACCTTTATAGTCTCCAGCATCACCCTTAACTCCTTCTGAATCCCGAATATCAAAAATATCAACAGTATCATTAACCATGTCAATACCTAGACTAATAGATGCTTTGGTATCAGTCTTTGCTAATGACTTTGCTTGAGTAAATAAATAATCTGTTGTCGCTAAAGCAGGAATACTAAAAGCAGATGTACATACAAAAGTACAAAATATTTTTTTCACTATTTTAATCACCAAGTGAATTTGTTAAAAAAGCCAGTGTGTAACACTGGCTTTATGCTTTATGTCATTAAGGAGTCGTTACAGGGTTAAATTTGAAATAGCCTTCTACATAATAAGCATTTGTAAATACGGTACCTAAAACATTTGCAGACGGTACTTGATTAATACCCAGGTTAGGACTTGCCGTATAGCTACTTAATTTAACATAAGTTTTCACTTGAGCGGCCCCTACTGTTACAACTTCATTGTAATAAGTATTAAAAGCTGATTGAAGAGAATCGCTCTTATCTGAGAATGATCCTAAGTCAATTACACCATTGTTTACTGTTAATTCAATATCTGTATTTGGAGTAATTGTAAAATTGTTATAACTGCCAAGTTTAGTAACATTAGATTGAACTTTTACAGAAGAACCTGCAGGCAGTACAGCTTTAGTAGCTAGTCCCACTCCATTGAAGTAAATTTTTACTGAATCCAAAACCAGACTAAGATATTTTGGCCCGGCATTAACCTCTAGACCAATTTTGGCTGTTTCAGGTACATTAACATTAGGACGTGCAAGAGTTAAATTAATTGTTGGAATACCAGAAAATTCTTCTTTTGCTAATAACATAGGAGTTGCTTCAGAAGAATTTTTGAATTCTGCTAAAGAACGTCCACCAATTTCAAGTTGGGTAAACTCAGAAGATGGAATTACAGGTGCTGCTGGAATACTTTCTTGAATAACCTCAAGCAGGGCAGAATTTGTAGGACTAGTAAGCGCATCCACAAGCGCAGACCCATTTCCACTTAATCCAACTGTTGATATTGCAGTAGAGATAGCTGTCACATTATTCGCGATACTTGTAGTATCAATTGTAAATGGAACAAGCTCTTCTGCTTCAGCAACAATATCAGCAAATAAACTGGTGTCATAAACGCCATTACTTATCAGTGGTTCATTTTTAAGAACTTCTCCAAGCGCTTCTGCAGCGATTAAGGTTGCTGCATCTGCAGATGCTCCAGATTCTTCAATTGCGTCTTCAATTTGTGTTAATAATTGTTGAACTAAGAAAACAGTAGCTAATTGTTCTGCTGAGCCTTGCGTAACTGGGTTAAATGAACTGACGTCTGTTGTTTCTAAGAAACCAAGGTTTTTTAGAACTTCTTTAAAGTCTTCTTCTGGTAAAATTGCTTCTAAAGTTGTAAGTGGGCTAGCAACCGCATTATTAATATTTTCTAAATTACGACTTTTGACTTTTAATGTACCTGTAAATTCTTTTTTGGTAACAGTATCTATACCACCAGTAATTGTAATTGCTGATGCAGTACAACCTGTAGGTAATGTAAACTTAAATTTACCATTATTATCTGTAGCATTTGTAATAGTATAGTTGTTGCAATCATCAAGTCGAACTGTTGCATTTTCTAAATAGAAGTCGACTGCGACACCAGAAAAAGTTTTTCCAGATGGTGTTGATGAACCACCTCCACTACCTCCACCACCGCCACAAGCAGCGAGTAAGGAGGTTGTAAGTGCTAATGCAGTTAATTTGAATGTGTGATTCATCATGATGATATTTCCCTAAACCTGAAAATGTGATGTTTATATATTATGCTGTACGTTATACAAATAATTGCTTAAAAAATAAATAAAAATGTGAATTAAATCTAGAGCTATTAAATATCTTTTACAAAATAACTATTAAATAATTTATATATTGATAAAGCAAAAAATAAGCCCATTTAAAAATGGACTTATTCAAATACAATAATTATTTAATTATCCGCCAGACAGCAAGTATGCTTGCCAGCACAATCAGAATCACTGACACAAACCATGGTGAAATAATTGCAATTGAAAGCAAAATGGCCATGATGCTGCCAAAAATCCAGCTACGTTTTTGCTGATGTTCCATTTGCAGGCGCATACTTTGCAATTCATTGAGCTGTTTGGCATGCCAGGCCGACTGGTTTTTTAGACCGTTCAGGCTGTCGATCATCAAGGTTGGTAAATCCTGCGCCCCTAAAAGCAGATCCGGGATTTTCTGTCCCAGTTCTTTCAGATTTTTCTGCGGATTCATCTGTGCCTTGATCCAGTCGGTCAGGATCGGTTTGGCCAGAATCCAGATATCCAGTTCCGGATATAGGTCAGTGCCTAGGCCCTCCACATGGACTAATGTTTTCAATAACAACATCAGTTGCGGTGGAATTTCCAGATGAAAGCGACGGGCAATGTCCATGACCTGAATCAGAATGCCGGCAAAGTCGAGTTCATGCATTGGTTTTGAGACCATTGGCCCTACAGTACGGCGCATTTCGCGTGCCAGCGCATCCTGATCGGTACCTGGTGGAATCCAACCCGCCTGATGTACAATCTGGATCAGCTGCATAAAGTCGCTGTTCATGACCGCCAGCAGCATGCGCGCCACAGTCATCTGATCATGTTTGGATAGCTCGCCCATAATCGCACAGTCCAGTGCGATAAAGCGCGGATTGGCCGGATTAATGGTTTCTACAAAGACATTGCCTGGATGCATGTCGGCATGGAAGAAGTTATCCCGGAATACTTGGGTAAAGAAGATGGTGAGACCTTTACGTGCCAGGTCAGCACGATCCATACCCAGTTCATCAAAGGTGGCAATATCCGAGATCGGTACACCGGTAATCCGTTCTGCGACCAGTACATCCTTGCTGTCCATGTAGACTTCAGGCACATACATCATGCTGGAGCCGGTGAAATAATGACGCATCCGGCGGGTATTATCCGCTTCCAGAGTCAGGTCCAGCTCATTCAGAATGATCTGACGATAATCCTGAATAATTTCCGATAAATGTAAGGCACGCGCTGCTTCCAGACGTTTTTCCAGAAAATCACCCAGCCAGCTCAGGATCTCGAAATCCTGCAAAATCTGATTACGGATATTTGGGCGGGTCACTTTCACTACCACTTCCCGGCCATCATGCAGAGCAGCAGTATGCACCTGTGCAATTGATGCAGCAGCAAGTGGCTGAGCATCAAAACGGGCGAACAGGGTGTTTACATCGGCTTTCAGCGATTCCTGAATACGCATTTTAGCCACGTCATTGTCGAATGGCTTGACGCGATCCTGTAGCAAGACCAGTTGTTGCAATACTTCAGGTGGAATCAGGTCACGACGCGTAGATAGCAATTGGCCCAGTTTGATTGCCAGTGGCCCCATTTCCTCTAAAGCTTCTTTCAGCTTGAGAGGATTTTTACGCTCTCGGCTGGACCATGCAGCCGGATGCATACGAATCAGGGACAGGATATGACGGCTTTTTTCTGGGAGTTCTTCCGCAGGAAACAACGTATCGAGTCGATAATGCGCGGCAATGCACCAGAGTTCGAGTAAACGTGAAACATGCGGAATCATAAAGTGGTGTACCTAGTTTTGAGTTGAATCTTGTTGATTTTCAATCTGTATCTGAAGCTGACGAATCTTGGCTTCTACACGATCAATATTTTGATTGAGTATACGCGTATCTTGCTGTAAATCATCCATTTGCCAACGTGCAGCAAATAGATCGCTGTCTTCTTTAAGCGTATCTTCCATAAAGAACAGACCGCTTTGCAGACTGCGTTTGAGATGTTTGGGTGCCAGTTGCAATTTGCCAATTTCATGCGCAAGGGTTGGTCCGATCCATGGGCTTAAATGAGTCGCCAGATCAGGTTCAGCCTGTTGCATAATGCGCTGGATTTCCTGCAATAACTTATAATCACCTTGCAGCGGAATATTGCCTATTTCATCTGAAAGCAGCAGTTTCAGCAGGCTAATGACATTATCGACTTGTAAAGTCGCAGTGGCTTCGGAAATCTGTGTAGTACCGGTTTCATAAGGCCGCTGTTCAAAAATCGAAGCAGCTTCAGTATGCCCAGTGGCTGTTGGTTCCAGGCGAACCTTGCCATCATCAAAGAATACATCTACAGAAAGCTGCGGTGAGGTAATTACTACACGTAGCATTTTGCCAGCCAATGCATTTAACTGGATGCGGGTAATCGCATCCAGATCAATGAAATGGTGAATCACACGTTCAACGGCACCAAGTGCCAGAATTGACCACATGAATGGGAACCTTAAAGTTTAAAACCACGGTGAACGGCAACGATACCACCCGTCAGGTTATGGTAATCACAGTTCTGGAAGCCGGCATTTTCCATCATGCCTTTTAGGGTGCGCTGATCTGGGTGCATACGAATCGATTCTGCCAGATATTTATAGCTTTCAGAATCATTGGCAATGATTTTACCCATGATTGGCAATGCCGTGAACGAATACAGGTCATACAGTTTCGAGAATGGCTCAAAGACTGGTTTAGAAAATTCTAAAACAAGAAGACGGCCACCTGGCTTAAGCACACGGTACATCGAAGCAAGTGCAGCATCTTTATCAGTGACGTTACGTAGACCAAATGAAATGGTTAACAGGTCAAAACTGTTATCTGCAAATGGCTCTAAAGTTTCGGCATTAGCAAGTACGAAATCAACATTGGTACAGCCCGCATCAATCAAGCGATCACGACCCACATTTAGCATGGATTCGTTGATGTCAGATAACACTACATGACCGGTTGGACCAACTTCACGGCTGAATACTTTGGCCAGGTCACCCGTACCACCGGCGATATCCAGCACATGCTGACCACGGCGCACGCCTGACATGTTAATGGCAAAACGTTTCCATAGACGGTGAATACCAAAAGACATCAGGTCATTCATGATGTCGTATTTGCTGGCTACAGAATGGAATACTTCCGCGACTTTTTGCGCCTTTTCTTCACTGCTGACAGTCTGATAGCCGAAGTGAGTGGTTGGACCGACATTACCGGTATTCGCCCCACGTGGCAGATTATATTTCGGTATGCTACCTGTGACAGGTGTATCAGTCAGACGTTGTTCTAGAGACTGTTGCTGACCTTGTGGGGCACCTTGTGGTAACGGTGCAGTTAAGAATGGGCTCACTTTGTCTGTTTGTTGTGCCGACTCAGCTGTAGGGGTAGGCGTAGTATTTTCATTGGACATTGGAGTCACTCCTAACAGATCAATGGGGTTAATCTTGCATGCGTGCATGGACTGCATAATGACAGATTCTAAGATGTTATACAGCAATCATCATGCAATTGTTATGAATAATATACAGAAAAATGCGTCTTTAGCTGAAATCTCAGCCGAAAAATCGATCTTAATTGATGATAAAAAGTCATGATATACGTTCTGAATTTTTATATCTTCCTGCTGATGCGGTGCACCATAGCTTAATTAAATGGCGAGTCAAAACCTACTCAATTCTTTGTAGGTTTTTGCTTACATTGATTCAGGTTTTTAGCAACTATTTTATAGTGGTAGAAATTTCATATGATAAGTTCATCAGGAACAGGATGTTCCCTCTAAGAATAAAAATAGATAAATACAAGGAAAGTAAGGTACGACAGGAGTTATACCAAGCGAACCAATACGAAAAACCCCGGCAGGATGCCGGGGTTTTTCATTTTGTATCCAGAATTTTTAAGATTCGTCCAGTTTATGGATGAACTGGTTTTTACCATAGCGAATGGACAGTTGATCCAGTTCATAATAAAGACCATCTCCGAGTGCATAATCCCCACGTTCAACAGAGATAATCCGTTGTTTATCTGTAGTAATCACAATATGAAAATAGCCTATCTTTAACTTGCATTTCAGATCATGAACAAGCATCGCCTGACCGTAAATATCTAAAGACTTATGGCTTTCAATCTGTATATCTTGAGCATCAATTTTATAACTGTTTATTGAAGGTCTCAGGTTTATTTGTACAGTGCCGCGAATAGATAACTGTTTGTACCCCATTACATTTTTCCTAAAATTCATTGACATGGGTACATCTATAAAGAATCAAGATATACGGAGGCTTAGATAACACGTAAGCCGATCAAGTACGTTGACCATAAACAGATTAATTTCTGTAAATTTTGCATAATTTTTATAACTTTATTAAAGACTATAACTGATTGATACGATTAGGGATTTGGAACCATTATTTTGTCTATTTATTGAGACGTGATTTTTTTGTATCGATGAAATTACTACGATTTAAAATAGCTGGTTGATTGGGTTAAGAGAATAAGGCAAGCAGATGCCAGCCTTATCCTGAGGTGATATTTTCAGATTTTTTAAGCTGTCGGGAATTAACGGAAAGGCTGTGGATCGCCAGCATGCACGCGATCAATGATATTACGCTCAGTTGCCGTAAATTCACGTACAAACTTTTCTGCGGACTTAAGTGGTTTCATCGCCAGAAATCCATCCTGCATAAACTCATACATGACTTCAAAACGGTATTTTTCTGCGGCACCTTTACACATTTTAAATGCTGCCTGCACAATGAAAGACCGCATATATTTATCCAGATGAGTACCAAGCTGATCCAGCATAGCTAACTGTTTAAGGCGATCCTGGCTCTGATCCAGCTTTAAATAGGTCAGACGCATAATTTCATCAGTCAGTGATTCGGCTGGATGATAATCTTCCAATAACTGTTGTGCCACCTGCTCATCAAGCTGTACCGCAAGAATGGCCAGCTCTACTCCGTGAGTGCCGGTCTTGATCGCATTATCCGGAATCAGCTTTTCTGCCTTATGTGCATAGCGCGTCAAGCGGGCAATCTGTTCTGCCAGCGCATCGAAGTCCGGTCCACCATAGAGACGGTTCAGGAAATATTCTGACATCAGCACATTTTGCTTTTCTGCAAACTGCTTGGCATGAGTGCGTTGCATACGCTCTTTTTGCCAGAGCTGGACATCTTGCAGACGTTGTTGCAGTTCCGGTTGCTTGTGATAGTTCAGCTGATAATAACGTTCCAGAAGATCGTCTAAAACCGCAAGTTTGGACATGGGAAGTTCAAATATGATTATGGATGTGGGAATCTTAGAACGAGTTAGGATGGCGCGCTATGACAAATTGACCGGTTGCACAGGATTTGAAGTCAATTTGTTGAAAAGTTCGACAAAAAAGATCGTTTAAAAATCGTAGCGATCGCTATTCACCAGGCAAGAAGCCTGTCTATACTGTATTCAGGAACAAGAAAAACAGAACAGGTTATGTCTACAGAACAGCAACAATTTCAATTGATTGAAGAAAATGAATTATCGTTACAGCTTATCGATGCGCAATATGCCCTGAAAGATACACGCGGACAGAAGAATGCTAAAAGTGTAGTCGTACTGGTCAATGGAATTGAACTGGCCGGCAAAGGGGAAGCGGTTAAGCAATTACGGGAATGGGTTGACCCGCGTTATTTGCGGGTAAAAGCAGACCAGCCAAGGCCCCTGAATGAAAGACAGACTTTCTGGCAGCCTTATGCACGATTTATCCCGGCTGAAGGACAGATCATGGTGTTGTTTGGTAACTGGTACACAGATTTGCTAAGTACCGCCATGCATGTAGCGAATCCTATAGATGAAAGCATGTTTGATCATTATATTGAACAGATGCGTGCCTTTGAGCAGGATCTGAAAAATAACCATGTTGATGTGATCAAGATCTGGTTTGATCTGCCCTGGAAGTCTTTACAAAAACGTTTAGATGATATTGATCCAAGTGAGATGCATTGGCATCGTTTACACGGTCTGGATTGGCGCAGTCGTAAGCAATATGACGCGATCCAGCGTTTGCGTCAGCGCTTTACCAATGACTGGATCATCATTGATGGTGAAGATGAAACCCTGCGTGACCAGCAGTTTGCCCAGACTATTCTTGCGGCCTTGAAACACTGTCCGGATCATCCTGCTAAAGGAAGTAAGACATGGTCCCCGGCATTTATTCCTGAAGCATTGCTGCAGCCTTCGCGGGAGCCGGTGGATCAGAATACCTATAAGGACGAACTCAAGAAACTGACCCGCAAGGTAGCCAGTGCAATGCGTATGGATCAACGTAATGTGGTGATTGTATTCGAGGGGATGGATGCAGCCGGTAAAGGGGGAGCAATCAAGCGGCTGGTGAAAAAGCTTGATCCACGCGAATATGAAATTCATACCATTGGTGCACCGGAAAAATATGAATTGCGCCGTCCTTATTTGTGGCGTTTCTGGACTAGGTTACAGCCGGAAGACAAGATTACGATTTTTGACCGGTCCTGGTATGGACGGGTACTGGTAGAACGGATTGAAGAACTGATTAGTCCTGCGCAATGGCAGGCATCTTATGCAGAAATTAACCGGTTTGAAAATGACCTGATTGAGGCGCAAACCGTGATTATCAAGTTCTGGCTAGCGATTTCCAAGGACGAACAGGCTGAACGTTTTAAGGCGCGTGAACAGACGCCGCATAAGCGTTTCAAGATCACTGATGAAGACTGGCGTAACCGTGAACGCTGGGAGGATTATTTGCAGGCAGCGGCAGATATGTTTGAGCATACCAGCACCGATCAGGCGCCATGGCATGTGATTGCTACCGATGATAAAGATAGCGCGCGTTTACAAATCTTGAAGACTATACTGAAACAGCTTGGCGTAAGTTAATACGACCAAGCTGCGTTTAAATAAGATGATTCTAAATCAAAATTATACTGTTTTAGCTTGCTGTTTTTGCTGGATATTTTTGGCTAGTTTATAAGAGTCTTCCACATGTGCCTCGGCAACTTTTTTCATTACGAAGTAGCCTAAACTTGCAGCAATTAACTGACCACCGAGCGGGATAAATTTGGTCACTTGCTTGGTGATATATTTTGCGGCAACATTATTGATGGATTTTTTTACCGCCGTACGTGCCACTACAAAACCAGAAAATTGTACGCCGCGTTTACGTAATTCATCCCATTGAACCTGTTTGGTTTTTGGATCAAATACGCTGACCTGCTCTGGTGCCAAGCCGAATCGGGCATTGATTTCAGGAATCAGCTGTGACAGGATGCCGACGTCAATCAAGACATCAAGAAACGGTACCGGAATCACGGCTGCACCTGCAGACATATAGGCACGCTTCTTAATCAGCTCCAGGCATTCTTCACGGATCTGTTCTAGATTTAAACTTGGATCAATTTGATCGGGAAATTTGTCTAATTTCATGGGCGATTACCTAAAGCTTCCTGTTGTTGTTTTTCTAAAAAAGTATCCATAAGATGCTTTTTTAAAAGAAATTTTTCTACTTAAGTGTAGATTAAAAGTGACATAGACAGAACAGGGTGTATAGTAAATAATCTTTATTGTTTTGTAGTGCTGCTTTCTTTTAATTTGGGGAATTCATGGCTATTCATGTTATTCAAAGTCAGAAAATTGATGTGCTTTTGGATAGCATGCTGCTGGTTACGAGTCAGCAGAAAAGAACTGCTTTTCAGGTGCTTGAGCCGCAGCATTTCATTGTGCCTTCGCCCGCAGTTGAAGCTTGGCTCACCCAGAAAATTGCCGAGAAAAAGGGCATCAGTGCCAATACACAATTTCACCACCGAATTCGTGCTTTTCAATGGACTTCTTATCAATGGGTGCTAAATAGCCAGAAAGAGCTGGAGCAGGTCCGTGAAGCCAATATTCCACGTATCATCATTAAGTGGCGAGTCTTTCAGGCGCTGCGTAAGACCATTCTGGCGGATGAAATTCCACTCAAATCCCAGCATCCGCTGTATTCGATTGTAAAGCGAATTTATGACAGCGCTGACCGTCTGGAACAGCCGAATGAGCGCCTGCTTAAAAAGCAAAGCATGCTGTACTGGGTCTGTGAACAGGTATCGCGCCTGTTTAGCCACTATATGGACTATCGCGGCTATTGCGCACGCAATTGTCCGCCGCAACAATGTAGTTGCCCGACCAACTGGCTGAACAACTGGGGACAGAATCTGCCTTTAGAAATAGAGCAGATGCTATATATCCCCAAAGATGAAAATGGCCAGGAAATTCCGGTAGCAGATTTCGTCAAAATTCAGGCGCGGGAACTGGAAGCCTGGCAGCGCTGGCTGTGGCAAAACGTATTTCAGGATGACTATGCCAAAATCCTGGAAATTGAAAAGCTGTACTGGGAACGCATTGAAAATCCGGAAACCCGAACGCAGGCCTTAAAGCAGCTGCCATCCCAGGTGGTGGTCTTTAGCATGCTGGAATTGCCACCGGCCCAGCTGGATTTCTTACGCCGTCTGGGTCAGTACATCGAGATTTATATTTTCCATTTTAACCCGTCACAGGAATACTGGGCGGATAGTGTCGATCCGAGCTGGAAGGCGCGCTATGACCTGGGTGTACAGGAACGCTTTATCCGCAAATATGAACAGTCGCGTGGAGCCAAGCCGAGTGATGAGGAAATTGCTGCATTCTGGAAAAAGTTCCAGCTGAACTTTAATGCTGAAGACCGTGAATCACGTCATCCTTTACTGACCCGTTTTGGTAAGCAGGCACGGGATCACTTTTCTCTATTATCCAAACTGTCTTCGGGTGAGGAAGGACATTGGGCGGATGCCTTTGTGGATGACTATCAGGACCATCTGCTGGCAAAAATCCAGTCGGATATTCTGTATCTGGTAGAACCGGAGCGGCATACTTATCCCTTGAAGCCAGACGATAGCTCGGTACAGATCCATGTCTGTCATTCTTCATTACGCCAACTGGAAGTACTGCGCGAACAAATCATTCACTGGCTGGCTCAGGGCACAAAAGAAGTACCGCGTCAGCCAAGTGATATCCTGGTATTGAGTCCAAACCTGAAAGAACTGGAACCGGCGATTCGTAGTGTCTTTGCCCCACCACCACGTGAACGAGAAGGCGGCCAGACCCGTCTGCGCAAAAACAATATTTATCTGCCGATCCAGATATCCGGGGTATCCCGTCTGGATGTCAGCAATGCCTGGCGTGCCGTGCTGGGCCGCATACAGTTGATGCATCGCCGTTTTAGTATTGAAGATTTTGCCGATTGGCTGAGTTTAAGTGCGACCCAGCAGTACTATGCATTGGACTATGCACAAGTGGAACGCATCATCCAGCTGCTCAGTGATGCCGGCTTTAAACGCGGCTTGGATCAGCAGCATTTACAGCAACAGTTATATGAAGGTGATGAAGATTACCGCTTTAGCTTCCGCTTTGCTCTGGATCGCTTGGTACTGGGCATGGCGGTGCCAGAACATCAGCTGTTTGAAGATACTCTCAGTTATGCCAAAGTGCTCAGCAGTGATTTTCCGCTGATTGTTATCCTGATCCAGATTTATGAGGATTTCAATGAACGTCGCGGCTGGCTGAATGCGCATGAGCAGGGACAGCGTACACCGGTAAAAACCTGGCTGGAATATCTAAATCGGGACGTGAATGAATTCCGCAGCAATGGGGTTGAGTCATTAAAAACCGTAGCAGAAATCATTGAAAAGCAGATGCGTATGCTGACGCTGGCCGATTATCATGATCAGGATGATCCAAATGCGATTCAGGAACTGGTGGCATTGAGCTTACCATTGCCTTATGTCTTGGAAGAAATCCAGAATAGCCTGGACATGCAGCTGGATCAGGCCGAACCGACCGGGCAAATTACCTTTAGCCAGATTGGCCAGATTCGTCCACTGCCTTATAAGCTGGTGGTGATGCTGAATCTGGATACTGGCAAATTCCCGAGCCGAAATCAGAAGCTACCGTTTGACTTGATGAGCATTCTCAAGCCACAGCTCGGTGACCGCTCCCGTCTGGATGATGATCAGGGTGCATTTCTGGATGCCTTGCTGTTAGCACAGGAAAATCTGTGGCTATTCTACAACGGCTTTGATGTGAATGATGGAGAAGTGCGTGATCCATCCACGTCATTACAGGAATTGATCCAGCATATTGCCCTGATCTGCCAGTCCGAGCATCCAGATGCAGATGTCGATGTGATGACCGAGATGAATAGCTTGCCAGTCGCGGCGCATATCCAGCAGCTTTATCATGTGCATCCTCTACAGCCTTTTGATCCAGTTGGTTTTAGTACATTGCGTACCCCACGTTTTCAGGATCAGTGGCATGATGTGGCTTCTTTTCTTTGCAAGGCTGAAGGGCAGCGTCGCAGCTGGATTAATACCCATTGTCCGCCAGTACAGCAGGAGCAGATTCGGATTCTGCATGGCGATGAATGGATTCGGGACATGATCTTCCCGGCACGTCTGTTCCTGAAAAGTGTTGGCATTTCCAGTGTGAAATATAAAGACTTGCCCGCGGCACAGGAACCGTTATTGCTGGATAAATTGCAGCAATATCAGGTACGGGATTTTCTACAGCAGCAGGAACAGGAAATAGATACCCGGTTGATGCTGGATCGTCTGCCAGTCGGAAAAACCCAGGAAGCAACCTGGCTGAGTACCCAGCAGGAACAGGAATTGCTGCAACAGCGCCTACAGCAACTGGACAAACAGATTACTCGTACCACGCAGCAAAACTATCGTTATTCATCTGATCTGATGTTGCAGATTACTGTGCCGCAGCAACCGAATGCGTCGTACTGGCTGAGTATGCAGTCCGCTTCAGCCTCAGAGCGCCGTCGCGCGCATGTCTGGCTGGAATATCTGCTCTGGCTGGCCTATTTAAATGATGACAGTTATAGCGCAGAGCTGGAACGAATTGTGCTGTTCAGTAACAAGACCGTAAAATTCTGCAAGGTGACATCTTCTCAGGCTAAAGAATATTTGACTCACTGGTTTAAGGCTTGGGAAGCAGGTCAGCAGCAACCGGTAGTGTTACCGGCTGAGCTCATTCTGAAAAAAGACTGGCAATGGGAAACCAATGAGCAGGGTCAAATGATTATTGGTGATCTGGATAAGCTGTTGGCGGCCTGGAACAACACTTATGAAAGTACCCGCCCACTGAGTTCGGATGAGTCCTGTGTATTGCATCAGGACTGGCAGTTCATTTTGCAGGATCAGGATCCAGAGCAGGCGTTGCAGCATAGTCTGCTAAAATTTGCCTATGACTTGTATGCTCCGATTCAACAACATTTAGAGTGGGTAAAATAAATGACCATGGCCCCTCAACAGCAGCATAAAATTTCAACCAATCCAATTCAGGACATGGCCTTTACTGGTCTGCACTGGATCGAGGCTTCTGCAGGAACCGGCAAAACCTATACCCTATCTAGCCTGATGGTACGGATTTTTCTGGATAAATACTATCCACATCAGGTCATTGCGACCACATTTACCCGTAAGGCAACAGCTGAACTGAAAAGTCGGGTACGCGCACGTGTGGAAGAAACTTTGCGTTATATCCAGCGCTATCAGCATCTCAATTCGGTAGAAATGGCCCAAAAAATCGAGCAGGAATCTGATCCGTTGTTGCAGAAAGTGCTGCAAGATTATGGCGGTCGTATGGACTACGCTCGCCGTCGTCTGGGATTGGTACTAAACCAACTGGATGAACTGTTTGTCGGCACGCTGGACAGTTTTAGCCAGAAGCTGCTGCGTGAATTTGCCTTTGAAAGTGGTCGGATTGAACGTGCTGAGCTGACTGAAGATCAGGACCTGTATATTCAGCAGCTGATTCATGATGTATTACGGGAATGGATCCAGCAGCAGCCGCAGTATGTCATTAACCAGATGTATTTACAGAACCAGCTTAAATCCCCTGAGCACTATGTGGGACTGGTACGTGATGCACTCAATTTTAGCGCCAATCATTTCCAGTCAGTCCGCCAGGTAGAATGGGATTTGGGTGAACTAGATGCCTGTATTGAGCAGCTGGTCAATATCAGTCCGGCAGAGCTGCTCAAGATGCAGACTTACTGCACCGAAACCCCGAAATATTTTCATAAAAACTTTCATGCAAAACTGTCGGAAATCTGCAGCAATTTTTCTGATTGGACGGTACAGCTGAGTGAACAGAAGGGGATGTGCTTCTTTGATCCTGAGCTGTGCAAGCTGGTGCTGAAGTTATGTTATCTGCTGCGTAATAAAACTGATTTTCAGCCAGGCAAGCAGCGTTTTACCAAAAGCTGTAGCGAAGAAGAGCAGCAGTATTTCCTCAGCCATCCGCTGATCTGTGCCATCGAAGCCCTGTGCAATGTGAAACAGGCACTGGATGAGAAATTCAAACAGCTCACGGCTTATCTGGAATATCACCTGATTCGCAGTGTGCAGCATCGTCTGCCACAAACTTTACAGAAGCAGGGAGAGACTACCTTCTCGCAACAGATCCGTACCCTGACTGAAGCCTTACAAGGTAAGCAGGGGCGCCGTTTTGCCCAGTTTGTGCAGTCACGTTATCCCTTAATTCTGGTAGATGAATTTCAGGACACCAACCAGGATCAGGACGATCTGCTGGCACGAATCTGGCGAGATGCTGCGCGGGTACAGCTCGGCTGTATGATCATGGTTGGTGATCCAAAACAGGCGATTTACGGTTTCCGTGGCGGCGACATGCTGACCTATAACAAGGCACATGCTGATGTCCGTTTAAAGCAGGGCCATGAATATACCCTGACCCAGAACCACCGCTCGGTCAAAGCTCTGGTGGAAGTGGTTGATGCCCTGTTTCAGCGGCAGATGGATTTTGGTGAAAGTGTTAATTATAGTTTGATTCAGGCTGGTAGTCGTCCCCATCCGGACCTGATTGATTCCGCACAAGCTAATCCTTATCCATTACGCTGGATGCAGCTGGGTGAGCAGGAGCATGAAGCCGATCAGGTGGCCTGGAAAATCCGCGAATTACTGAACCAATCTGCACAGCAACAACTGTATTTCCAGCAGCAGGACAGTTCTGCTCCTCTAACTGAGGATGATATTGCCGTACTGTCCTTTGGACATTATGCGCTGGAACAGGTCAAACAGCGTCTGCAACGCATGGGAATTGCCTGTTATAAGGAGTCAAAACAGAGTGTCTTTGCCAGTAATGTGGCACAGGATGTCGCCGCGGTGCTGACCGCGATCATGGACCCGTTTAATGAGGCCAAGGTTCGTCGTGCTTTAGTGACCCGTCTGCTCGGCTTTGACCTGAAAAAGCTGCTGGAGCTGCAACAGCAGCCAGTTGGCCTAAGTACTTTTATTGCCGATTTTGAGGTGATCCGGGAAATGTGGTTCGACAAGGGCTTCCTGAGTGCTTGGAACTATGCCCTGAACCTGTTTGACGTCTGGACTAATCTGGTATCGAGCCAGAGCATTGATAATGAGCGTGTTGTGGTCAATCTGCGTCATCTGACCGAAATTCTGTCGCAGCAAAGCGAATATTATCAGGGTTCACAGAAACTGTATTACTGGTATCTGCGCCAGCTACAGTCTCCTTCTGGCAAGGACAGCGAAAAAGAGCGCAAGCTCTCTGGCGATCGTGGCGTACAGTTGCTGACAATCCATGCCTCCAAAGGTCTTGAATTCAAAATCGTATTCCTGATGGGCGCTGATGCGCCGTTTGACGTCAACAAAGGTAACCTTAACTTCTCGCTGGCCGGTCATGAGCAGGACGATATTCTGAATCAGTCACGAGTGATTGCGGTAAATCGTGAGGATCTGCATGAACAGGCACAGCTGCAGAATGCAGCACGGAATGCTGCAGAGAATCACCGTCTCTGGTATGTGGCGCTAACGCGTGCCAGCCATCGGGTTTACGCCATGCTGCAGGATCAGAGTGGTCAATCAGATTCGTGTCTGGCCTACTGGCGTGGGCAGGGTGAGCAGGTCTTCCAGCACCCGCTCAGCTGTATGGAAAATACCTTAACAGCAGCGCCACCGCGTATTGCGGTAGAACGGACGCAAACAGCACCGGAATTAGTTGCTCATCCTTTACCGGAACAGCAGTTCTATCCACGGACCAAAACCAGCTTCACCGCTTTATCGAGACATCAGCTGCATGTAACCGTACTGCAAGATGATCTGGTCAGTCTATATGAACACCCAGAAAGTGCTGCCGATGAAATCCATCTGCAGACAGAAGCAGAAGTGCTGCAACAGCCATTGGACTGGATCAAGCTGAATTTTCCTAAAGGTACTGTGGCCGGAACTTTCTTGCACAGTATTTTCGAGCATCTGGATTTTCAGGATAGCAGTTACTGGAATCTGGAAATCCGCCGTCGTTTCAAGAATACCGCGCCACATATCTGGATGGAATTGAAAGACCGGTTCCAGCAGGATTTTCAGATTCTAGAGCTACTGCAGCAGGCCTTCCAGCAGTATTATCTGCAGGCCACGATTAACCTGAATACTCTGTTTAAACGGGTAGCCAGTAATGCCAGCTTAAAAGCAGGAGCGCTAGCTGAGGCTATTTTGCATGTTATGGCCAGCGTCAACTACAAACTGTTGACCGGTATCCGCTTGCATGACCAAAGTGTTGCCTATCGCCATACATGGCACAGCTTTTTCCAGCAGCCATCTTTAGATGTCACTCATTTTCTACAGTTTATGACGCAGTTTGAGCGTTATTTTCTGGAACTGGATGATGATGCCTTTATTCAGCAGTTTGAGCAGGAAATGGGGCAGCTGCCTAAAGCAAGCACGCATGAAAATCTTGATGTGACTGGACTAATGCAGCAGTCAGCGGATCTATTCTTTGAAGAATTATCCGAAGATATTCTGCTGAATCTAATGCATGATTGGGTCGGGGAAATCCTGAACACACCGATTCAGAGCGAGTTTCGTTTAAGCCAGCTGGATCAGCACAGCTTTTTGTCGGAATTCCTGTTTTATCTGGCTTTGAATGATGCCCCGTTACAGATTCGCCAGATTCAGCAGCTGTTTGCGGATTATGGCCTGATCATGCCGGACTTTAATGAGGCCAAATCGGCACGTTACCTGACCGGGGCAATTGACCTGGTATATTTTGATGGTCAGCGCTATCACATCGCTGATTATAAGAGTAACTATCTCGGTGCCAATCAGCAGGATTATCTGCCGGAAGCAATTCATGACAGCATGACGCATTCCAGTTACTGGTTGCAGGCTGCCCTGTATCTGGTCGCCATGCACCGCTATTTAAGCGCTAATTTGCAGGGTTATGACATCCGGCAGCATCTGGGTGGAGCGACCTATTTGTATCTGCGTGGCATGAATGGGCAGGCCGGACAGGGGCTATATCACTGGCAGCCTGAAGTTGAATTTATCCAAAAATTGGATCATATTCTGGGCTATTATGCGGTGAATAAGTCAGCATAAAATGGCGAAACTAAGAAATATATACAATAGAAACAGAAAATTATCCTGTGGATAAGTTTGAGGATAACTGTGTGGAAAATGAGCAAAATCACATATCACAGCTGGCTTCGCCATTGATGCCCTGGATCGAGCATATATGTCAGCCGCCATTCAGTTCAGCTAACTTTGGCGATGAGGCCAAGCTGCTCATGCATGCCGTACTGGAAGCCATGCAAAATGGTAACAGCTGTATTGACGCTGCAGAGGATCAAGTCGCCTTGCTGCACAATCTAGTGCGCCGTGGTGAGTCTGATCAGCATGCGATTGCACCCTTTATTTTTCAGGACCAGCAGTTGTACCTGTACCGTTACTGGAAACTGGAACAGGCAATCGCTGCGCATGTGGTTCGCATCAAATCCCAGCAGTTAAAAGCTGTTCAGTTGAATGACCGTCATCGTAGTCTGCTTGCTGATCCGCAACAGCAGAAAGCGCTGGAAATGGTGGCCAGTCAAGGTTTAAGTATCATTACGGGTGGCCCGGGAACCGGGAAAACCTATACGCTGGCACATATTATTGCGGTGCTGAATGAAAGTTTGCCGGATATCCGGATTGCCATGGCAGCACCAACCGGCAAAGCGGCACAGCGTATGAAGGAAGCGTTGCAGAATGCCTTGAGCAGTCCGGCACTGGCCCAGTTTGACTTGGAAACCTTAAAACAGTTACAACCTGTGACCTTACACCGACTCTTGGGTCTGGGAATAACTGCACAGCCAAGATTCCATGCCCGACAGCCACTACCTTATGACGTGATTGTGGTCGATGAAGCCTCTATGCTTGATCTGAGCCTGGCACAGATGCTGCTGGCAGCGGTGCCAGATGGGGCGCGTTTGATTCTACTGGGCGATGCGAATCAGCTGGCTTCTGTCGATGTTGGCACCGTATTGGCTGATTTGCAGCAGGTTCCGGCCCTGGCCAATAACCGGATCAATCTGATGAAAACTCGACGGTTTAGTGAAGGTGCACGGATTGGTGCATTGGCACATTTTATTCAGAAAGCACATCCTGATCAGGATCTGTTAACCGAATTTGAACAGCAAGTGATAACTGCATCCGAGCTGCAGACCATTGATCTGGAGCAGATTGAAATTGACCATCTACAGCTGCAATACCTGCCGGAAAATGTATTGCTCAATGATGCTCAACCTTATTATGACCAGCTGATGTATGGTTATCAGGGCTATGTACAGGCTCTCAAAACAGGGGGAGGCAGTCAAGATTTTAATAGGTTTGTAGAGCAGATTATCCGTCATTTTGATGATTACCGTATCCTGACGGCAATCCGCCATGGGGTTTTGGGTCTGACCCGACTTAATCAGCAGATTGAACAGCGCCTGCTCACTGCAACCGGGCAGATTAAGCAGGGCGACTGGTATATCGGTCGTCCGGTGATGATGACTTATAACGATTACCAGCTGGGACTATCAAATGGGGATATTGGGATCTGTTTCCTGCGGGAGCATCTTGGACAGCGCCAGTTTGAAGTCTATTTTCCGAGTCTGGAAAAATGGGTTTTGGCAACACGTTTGCCAAAAAGTATTGAAACTGCCTTTGCTCTAACCATTCACAAATCCCAAGGTTCAGAGTTTAGGCACACTGCAGTCGTACTGGATCATAAAGCCAGTAACCTGTTAAGTAAGGAACTGATTTACACAGCGATTACACGTGCAAAAAAAGCAGTCACACTATTGGTAGATCGTGAAGCATTTATACAATCATTAAGCCTGAAAACTACCCGTCGTAGTGGCTTAAGCAAAAAAATCATTGAACAGTGTCATAAATTTTCAGGTGATAGTGAAACTGATTAATGTAAGCATATGCTTACAGCGATTCAGGAGATTTGCGGATAGAGCTTCACTGCCCTTTTTGAGAAGATGGGCCCTACAAAGAACTCAACAAGGAAAGTTGAGTATAATCGCATAATTATTATAAGAAAGTCGTGAGACAGCGAACTTACATTGATGTAGGTGAAAAAAGAGGAAACTTACAGCCGCTAAGCCTTGTAGTTTTGGGAGAGACTACAAGGCTTTTTTATATCTTGAGTTTATGGAAAGGTAGCATAATTTTATAAATTATTTAATTTATCTAAATCATCCATATAAGATGAACAAGATGGGTTAAAAATGAGATTTGTGTAATATTAATCACAATTTAGGTTAATTAATGTAAGAAAATACTTACATATAGATACGAAAAATGCGTCTATGAGTAGCCCGGCTTTATGGCAGAATCTACTACACAGGGATGTTGTAGTAAGAGCATGGAAAGTTTTTATTAACAATAATAACTATAAAGCGCGATGCAGCGTAATAAAAACAATAAATAATAAAAAAATAATGAAAAAGAAGAAACTACAGCGCACAAGAAGCCCGAGTCCTCTCGGGCTTTTTTTTATAGCTAAATAAAATTACCCATGTATCTAGCTAATGAGGCGAAAGATCAGCTGTTCTATATTTGTCTGAAATAATTAAGGCGTTTTTCATAATTTTTCGTTCAATCTCTAACCCAGTTCAACAAGCTTTATTTTGCAGATAAATGATATGCTTCCAGTGAATTGAGTGGATTTCTTTAAATCTATCTATCGTCGCATGATCTATTTTTGCAATCTAACGTAATTTCCCTTAAAATATGCAACTTGCTGTAGTGATGCACGGCAGTCAATGTTCTGAATTCTCATTACTTTGATTTTTATCAAGATATATAAGCATCTCGGAGAAATCGAATGGCTTTAACAAACGCAGATCGCGCAGAGATCATCGCTAAATTCGCTCGCGCTGAAAACGACACTGGTTCACCAGAAGTTCAAGTAGCTCTTTTAACTGCTCAAATCAATGACTTACAAGGTCACTTCAAAGAGCATAAACACGACCACCATAGCCGTCGCGGTCTAATCCGTATGGTTAACCAACGTCGTAAGCTTCTTGACTACCTAAATGGTAAAGACCACGGTCGTTATGTTGCTTTGATCGGTGCTTTAGGTTTACGTCGTTAATTCGATTTAAGCTTTATTTTCGGGTTTATTGCATGCATTGTGCTTTACAGCTGAAAACTAAAGTCAGCTTGGCTTTTTAGTCAGGCCTAGGAAGGGGCGAATGTTTCGCTCCTTCTTTGTGTTTAAAATTAGTGTTTCTTTCTGGTGAGGTCGGCTTCTAAGCTTTGTCATTTACTCGTTCAAATGGACGTGAATGCCAAACCTTAGGGGTCTCCACTAGAATAATTGTTCACAAGAACTAGGAAAAAATAAAACATGTCGATGTTTAATATTGTTCGTAAAGAATTCCAGTTTGGTCAGCACCAAGTGGTTCTTGAAACTGGTCGTGTTGCACGCCAGGCCAATACTGTTGTGATTACTATGGGCGGCGTAACCGTACTAGTTGCTGTTGTAGCCCAACCGACTGCTAAAGCGGGTCAAGACTTCTTCCCGTTAACCGTAAACTATCAAGAAAAGCAATATGCTGCAGGCCGTATCCCGGGTGGTTATGGTAAACGTGAAGGCCGTGCGTCTGAAGCTGAAACTTTAATTTCACGTCTGATTGACCGTCCAATCCGTCCATTATTCCCAGAAGGTTATTACAATGAAATCCAGGTGACTGCGACTGTAATTTCTTCTGATAAGACTATGGAAGCTGACATCGCTGCGATGTTAGGTACTTCTGCTGCACTTGCGATTGCGGGTACACCATTCCGTGGTCCAATCGGTGGCGCACGTGTTGGTTTGATCAACGGTGAATATGTTCTTAACCCGAACTATGAACAAATGGCTCAGTCTGACCTTGACTTGGTGGTTGCAGGGACAGAATCTGCAGTATTGATGGTTGAATCTGAAGCGAAAGAACTTTCAGAAGACCAGATGCTGGGCGCTGTATTGTTCGGTCATGACGAAATGCAAATCGCGATTCAAGCAATTAAAGAATTTGCTGCTGCAGCTGGCGCAAAAGAATCAACTTGGGTTGCTCCAACTAAAAACGAAGATCTTCAGGCAAAACTGAAAGAAGCGTTTGAAGCGAAAATCTCTGAAGCATATACCATTGCAATTAAGCAAGACCGTTATGCGGCACTTGATGCAATTCAAGCTGAAGCAGTTGCTCAATTCGTTCCTGAAAATGACGAAACTGGTATTGCAGACGACTTGAACGAATTGTTTGAAGATCTGAAATACCGCACAGTACGTGACAACATCCTGTCTGGTAAGCCACGTATCGACGGTCGTGACACGAAAACAGTTCGTGCACTTGACGTACAAGTTGGCGTGTTAGACCGTGCTCACGGTTCAGCATTGTTTACCCGTGGTGAAACTCAGGCGTTGGTAACAACAACTTTAGGTAACACACGTGATGCCTTGATGGTTGATACATTGTCAGGTACTAAAACTGACAACTTCATGCTTCACTATAATTTCCCTGCATACTCTGTAGGTGAAACTGGTCGTGAATCTGGTCCTAAACGTCGTGAAATTGGTCATGGTCGTTTGGCACGTCGTGGTGTGCAAGCTGTTCTTCCAGCAGCTGATCGCTTCCCGTATGTAATCCGCATCGTATCTGATATCACTGAATCGAACGGTTCATCTTCAATGGCTTCTGTATGTGGTGCTTCTCTGTCACTTATGGATGCAGGTGTACCAATTAAAGCACCAGTGGCTGGTATCGCGATGGGTCTTGTGAAAGAAGGCGAACGTTTCGCAGTTCTTTCTGACATCCTGGGTGACGAAGATCACCTTGGTGATATGGACTTTAAAGTAGCCGGTTCTGCCAACGGTATTACTGCACTTCAGATGGATATCAAAATCGAAGGTATCACTGAAGAAATCATGGAAGTTGCTTTGAACCAGGCGTATGCAGGTCGTATGCACATCCTGAATGCAATGAACCAGGTGATTTCACGTGCTCGTCCAGAAATTTCTATGCACGCGCCGACTTTCCAGGTAATTACCATTAATCCTGATAAAATCCGTGACGTCATTGGTAAAGGTGGTGCGACTATTCGTCAAATCACTGAAGAAACCAAAGCTGCGATTGATATTGAAGACAATGGTACAGTACGCGTATTTGGTGAAACTAAAGCTGCTGCACAAGCTGCGATTGCAAAAATCCAGGCGCTGACTGCTGAAGTTGAACCAGGTACGATCTATACAGGTAAAGTGATTCGTATCGTTGAATTCGGTGCGTTCGTTAATATTCTGCCAGGTACTGACGGTCTGCTACACATTTCTCAAATTTCTAACGAACGTATTGCCAATGTTGCAGACGTATTGAAAGAAGGTCAGGAAGTGAAAGTACAGGTTGCTGATGTTGACAACCGTGGCCGTATCAAATTGACAATGAAAGACATTGAACAAGCTTAATTGTGAGATGACTTTTAAAGTCTGAAAAAAGCCTGCTTTATGCAGGCTTTTTTACATCTGAAGTTTATAAAATCAAAAAATACCGGCTGATAAATGAGAGAAATCCGTTAAATCCGGTCAATATTTGAATTACATCGCTTGCGATGATGTTGCTGGAGGATTATGTCTTGATCATATTTTTAGATTTTATTTTGACCAGAGCGCTGGCAGCAAATTAAAGTTAATTGAATTTGCTGTCAGCGGAGATGTGATCTAAACAATACTGAATTGATTATTTCGCTTATGAACAAAATATCATCCACTAAATTATTTAGACCACCTTAGGTTTCTGGCATTTTTATAGAGGCAGGAAGTAAGATACTAATAATTCTCCTGCTTATGCTTAAAATCACTTTTGGATTCTTATAACATGAGTTGCCTGCTTTTAGTCTTAACTATCCTGAATCAGGTCAAAGGATCTGCCTCTGAATTCTTGAGTAGTCTGTAAATCTCATCTTTTAGCTTTAATTTTTTTCGCTTGATTGCTTCGATGTCTGTATTAACAAGATTTACCGGGTCTAATGCCAGCTGTGCAATCTGTCGATCCAATTCATCATGTTCCTCAAAAATACGGGCGAAATACGGATTTTCATCCCGGAGCTGGGTAATAAGGTCGCGATATTCGGGGAACATGTACTTTAATTTTTTATTGCAATCTCTGGTTTTCATAATCAGTTATAAACTCAAAAAAATAATGTAAGAATCCCCGAACCATCTCAGTTTCAGCCGAGATAGACCAGGGAGGGGGAGGTTATTTGAAGTGCAGATGCTTCACTTCACGACGTAGCTGTTGAACTTCATCAATCAGATCCAGCATCATGGCGACAGCACTAAAAGATGCATCAAAATCACGTTGTAAGCGATATGCCCGTTGTGCTCGGGTAACATCTTCACCAATGAAATGATAGGAAGTGTTACGACTACGGTTAGGTAAAATGCCATGTTCCATCAGCTGCATTACCCATTCCGGGCTTTGCCCGCATGCTTCTGCAAAATGGCTGAGATCAAATTGATGGTCATCCATGATTTCTGAGGGGATAAAACCCTGAGAAAAATTTTCTTTATATTGAATGGTGGTCATGGCCTGCTCCTTAAATATCCAGACTAAAGTCATTGCTGTGAATCAGATCGGGGGCATGTAGTAATAGATAGGATTGGAGATAATGCCTGAGATCAGATTTCCCATGATTCAATATATGCGTGGCAGTCGTGCAAAAACTGCTGGAGGTACAAAACCTGTTTAAATTTAAGTTAGGCAAGTGATGAGCTAAAAGTGGCTGATATCTGCCACGCCATAGCAACTGTTTTGCCGAACATTGGTCAAAAATAGTTTCAGATGCATCACCATATTGCTTATTTTTATTTTTGGACATCCCTGTGCCGTGACCCGCTTTTAATAAAGAGTCAGGTAATCGTTGGAGCATATAGGTATATGATCTGAACATAGTAAATGGATAAAAAATAACCGTGTTCGATCCATTATTCTGAGTTTTAGTGCACTACAACAGTGAAGATTTGTACCTTATTGTTTCAAATCATGACAATAAAAAAGCCTCTGAGTAAAGGCTTTTTAAAATACTAACTAAATTAGTGTTTTATCCAAGTTACGCTGCGTCCAATTACGGAAACGCCTACATAACCACGCAGAGTTAAGCGTTTACCATTAGCGTTCAAACGTGCTTTACCTTTATAGATCTTGCCCCCAATTGGATCTAAGACTTGACCATCGATGTATTCATTTGGCTTATTTGGATTTTGTTTAAAATTCCAAATAAAAGGTAAGCCAATGAACGGTTTACCTTTGAGCTTGCCAGGGCAGTTATGGCAAATAACTTGTTTTTCGGCACTTGGTAGACTCCGGGTTTCGACAATAATCCCTTCATAGGTGCCATCAGGTTTTTTGCGGATTTCGACATCTGCACGTGAATAGCCACTTTGGTCATCTACAGTCTTCCATATTCCAATCAATGGATCTACATTGGCTAAACTGCATACTGACACGGTTGCTAAAGAAATCCCCATACATAAAGCGCGTACTAATTGTTTCATATCCATCCTAGGAAATTATCGTGTTTTAAAATAGATTTATTGCTCTAATTTATAAATAATAACTTTATAAATCAATTTATTATTTTGTGATGAAAGTTGTTTTAATACGGGTTAAATGAACGAAGAATCATATTTTATCGAAAATGTTTGAAGCTTGTCCAAGTCATATCGCATAACTTGGACAACGCAATTTTCAATTTTTGATCCAAGTCATATTACGCCCGACTGGAGATCCTTCAGTTCGGCTATGAATTGCCAGATGTCGACCATTATTTTTCAGACGTGCACGTGCCTGATATAATTTTCCCGAGATGGGGTCGAGCAGAGTGCCATTAATAAATTCGTTGGTATTTTCTGGATGACTGCTCAGACCCTTAAGCATGGTCAGTCCAACCAGAGGCTGATCCTTGAGAGAGCCGGTGCATTGAGTACATTTTTGTTGTGGAACCGCCCCCGGAACCTCGCGTACATTTACAATCTCGGCCATATAACGATCTTTAGCATCCTTGCTGATGATGACATCTGCCAGAGAATAACCGGTACGGTCATCAATGGTTTTCCATTGTCCAAGCAGTGGATCATTGTTGGCAGATACTGACAGGCTAATCGTGCTTGCTGCTGCAAAAATCATGGAACAGAACAGTTTAAATTTCATCATCACACATTCCCCAAGTATTAAAAATGCTTCTAAAATCTTAAAAGCATAAAAATATTATGGGATTAATATAGCGTGAAAAATCTACTAATTACCAGTGAATAATCAAATATCTTCAAGAAAAATTAAAACCTAAATTGATGAACAATCACATTAATTGAGGAATGTGGGACGTGGTGAGTATTTGCTGGATCAGCAGATTAAAAAGCGAAAGAGACAGAAAGCTGGTTAAATAATTAGCTCAGACAGCTTTGGAAGTCAGGATTAATCAATAGCGGATTGAGTTTATATTCATTAAGAATAGAGTGGGGCCAAGTATTGCTATTTCCATATAGCTGTGTAGAGCTGAATGATATGGTAAGTTTGAGATTAAAAATATTTATTTTTCATAGAAAAGAAAGCTCTGGATTTATAAAAATAAAAGCACTCCTATTGAGTGCTTTTATTAACAAAGATACCTGTAATTAACTAAGGTGCTCACCGAACAGACCTAAAGCTTCTTCAGCAGTAAAGGTGTATTGGCTGTTACAGAACTGACAATCCATTTCAATTGGATTCTGGAATTCTAAAGTTTCACGAACAGATTCAACCCCGATCTGTTGCAAGGCAATGGCACAGCGTTCTTTAGAACAGGTACAACCGAATTTCAGCTGTTCTGCTTCAGGCAAACGAACTTGTTCTTCGTTATATAAACGATAGAGGATTTCATTGGTATCCAGGCTAACCAGTTCTTCTGCTTTCAAGGTTTCAGTCAACATGGTCACGCGTGGCCACAAATCCTCATCCACATAGCGTTGTTCTTCTTCACTATTACGTGGTAGAAGCTGGATCAGCAGACCACCTGAACGCTTCTGGTCACTTGCCAGCACAATACGGGTTGGAATCTGTGCAGACAGATCATAATACTGCATCAGACAGCCCGCCAGATTATGTTTATCCAGTGGTACGATACCTTGGTAGCGCTCACCGACTTCAGGCTCAATATTGATAAACAGTACAGGACTGATCAGGGCTTTTAGAACGGTACTGCTGTCTTCTGCCACCTGAAAACGGGGATCTTCTTCATAATCAGCCAACGCACGCACTTCACCACGATGGTTACATTCCGCCATCGCCCATTTAAACGTGCCAGTAGCCTGAATCTGCAGACTGATGCGTCCCTTGATTTTTAACGTACTTGCCAATAGGGCAGTCGCACTGAGCATCTCGCCCAAAAGGATTTGTACGGCAGGAGCATAGTCGCGCTGCGCTAAAATTGTTTGTAAAGCTTCTTGAAGATGCACTACTTCACCACGAACAGGGCTATCCTCAATAAAAAAGCGTTGGCGTAAATCAGACATAAAATTCTCCATAACCCTGCTTTAATGGTGACACTATTGTAAAACACAAGTTATGACAGATCATCTGTTATGGTATCAATTCCTGTGCCGTTGACATTCTGTTGCTTCTGTATTGGATTTATTACACTTTTACGATGTTGGTCCTGCTCGAATAGGTAGCTTAACTCTGCCATGCTGCTGTGGTGTTGAGCATATAATGACTCAGAACCAGATTCCGCCTGCTGTTCTGCTTTTAATAAAGTTTCATCATACTGACGGAACTGTAGAATTGTCTGCTCAGCGAGTTCTACAGATTGATGGGTTGCTGCCAGTAATGACTGTGTCAGTGCTAAAGCAGAAAGATAAGTTTCACGGAAAACATTTTCTACACCCAGTTCATGCAGCAAATGTGCATGATGGCGATCACGCGCGCGTACCCACAATTTTAGATCCGGGTAATTCCAGCACAAATGACGTACGACCAGCAAAGAATCCTCAATATCATCAATCGCGACAATCACCTGATCTTTGGAAGCAATATCTGTCAGTTGTAGCGCCGTGGTTTCAGTTGCATCTGCCTGAAAGAAAGGAATAGCCTGATCTTTGAGTAGGTCACTTGCTTCAACCGTATTGTCCATCACACTAAAGCTCAGACCTTGCTGATGGAGTACACGCGCTACGATTTGCCCAAAGCGACCAAAACCAATCAGTAAAATCGGTGTAGTGGCTAAAGGCTCTACCTGGGTATCAAAGTCTGCGACCAGATGATGTGAGCGATTTAATCGCGGTAAGATTTGTTGATCAAGCAACCAGTAGAGCGCTGGTGTCATTAACATGGATAGCGCCAGCATACATAGCAGTGGCGATAACAAGCTGATATCTAAGATGGTATGGGTAACTGCAATAGTGAGTAACACAAAAGCGAACTCACCGCCTTGGGCCAGGCTAACCGCGGTTAAGGTGCTGGTACGCCAGCTATTTTGATAATAACGGGCAATTGCCAGACTGAGCACAAATTTACTCAATATGATCAGCACGGCGCCACCAATAATCAGTCCAAGCATCTGCAAGACATCACTTAGCTGAATCGCTAGGCCAATACTGATAAAACACAAACCGATCAATATGCCATGAAAAGGCTGAATGGCATTTTCGACGTGTGGTCTGAAATCGGAATCTGCCAGCAGAATTCCGGCAAATAAGGCTCCTAAATATAGTGTTAGTCCCAGTGTCTGCATCAGTACCAACAAGCCGAGGATTACAAAAAATGCCACCAGGGCATGCAGGTCATGGCTGCTGCTTCTGGCAATCCAGCGATACAGGGGTTGCATCAAATAGCGGTTACACAGGAACAGTCCGGTAAAGGTTGCCATAATGGCAGCAAAATAAGCCACGCCATGTTCAGTCGAACTTACTCCGGAAAATAGTGGAATAATGGCAATTAGTGGAATCAGCAACAGGGCTTGAATTAATAAACTGATATAACTGAGCTGACCATGGGAAGTCGCGAGCTGCTCCTGTCGCATCAGATGTTGAATACTCAGTGTCATCGCAGACAGGCTGCCAGCCAGCCCAATGACGACACTGGTGATGAGACTTTGCTGTAAAAAAATGGCAGAACATAAGCTCAGAATGGCGCCTGACCCCAAGACCAGTGCAGCAGTTGAGATCCAGGCAGAATGAGGCATCTGGATGAAGCGTTGTGGCCGTAGTTGTAAACCTACCCAGAACAGCAGAGACAGGATACTGATTTGCATTAGCATCGAACGAAGTTGGGGATCAGTAACGAGATTCAGGGTTTCAGAACCGAGCACAAGGCCCGTCAATAAATAACCCAGCACTGCTGGCAGTTTCAAATAGCGGGTGATTGGCACAATCAGCAATGCTGCCACCAGAATTAATGTAATTTGCAACAGTATCGACATGTTCAACCTTAAATCTTATTTCCGTATTGCAGCTTGCAGGACTAGCTCAGTTCTTGTGGATCGACATCCAGGCTTAACTTCATTGAGGAAGGTTTGTCTTGCAGCATGGCTTGCCACCATGCCCTGACATAATAGTGCAAACGTGGACGGTCTGCAGACAGTAGTACCATATGTGATTGGTAACGGCCCGCCTTGCGTTCCATTGGTGCTGGAATAGGTCCCCAGATCTCCAGTTGCAGGTCCTGATACTGCCTTAAGAAGGCAGCATGTTTCTGTAAGAACTCTGTATTTAATGCCTGATCACGTGATTCGCAACGGATCATCACCGCATAGCGATAGGGTGGCATGCGGGCAATCTTACGCTGCTCTAAGGTCTGTTTGGCAAAAGCCCGGTAATTATCTGTCACCAAGGTATTTAGCAAAGCATGATCAGGACGTAAGGTCTGTAGATAGACATCACCCTTGTGCTCGCCACGACCGGCACGACCAGCCACCTGTACAATCAGTTGGGCAGTGCGTTCGGTGGCACGGAAGTCTACACTGAGCAGACCAGAATCAATATCTAAAATAGCGACCAGTGTGACATAGGGGAAATGGTGACCTTTGGCCAGCATTTGCGTACCGAGTAAAATCGCCGGCTCGCTTTTCTGAATCTTGTCATAGATTTTCTGCCAGCTACCGACCCGGCTGGTAGAGTCACGATCTACCCGAATGATTTCATGATCGGGAAAGAGTTCATTCAATTGCTCTTCGACCTTGCCGGTTCCCATGCCGAGTGTTTTGAGTTCAGTATGATTGCAGCTTGGACAATGATCCGGCATACGGTGCAGGGTGCCACAATGGTGACAATGCAAATGTTGATATGGCTGACGGTGTACAGTGAAATTGGCATCACAGTTTGGACACTGTGCCTGCCAGCCACAGCTGTCACAAATCAAAACGGGTGCATAACCACGGCGGTTCAGGAATACCAGTACCTGTTCCTTTTTTTCCAGACGTTTGCGTATTTCCTGAATCAGATGCAGGCTGATGCCATGCTGTTTCTGTGCCACCTTTAAATCTAAAATATGAATCTTTGGCATTAAGGCTGTACCAGCACGCTGGTTGAGTTCCAGTACCTGCATTTTGCCATTGGCAACCAGTGCATAGGTATCGATACTGGGTGTGGCAGAGCCCAGAAGCACCGGACATTGCTGCAAATGCCCGCGATAAAGCGCAACATCTCGGGCATGATAACGGAAGCCTTCCTGCTGTTTAAAAGACAGATCATGTTCCTCATCCAGGATGATCAATCCTAGATTGGGCATCGGGGTATAAATGGCAGAACGGGTACCCAGCACAATCGAGGCTTTACCGGTTTCTGCAGCTTGCCAGGCTTGCAGACGTTTCGAGTCATTTAAACCAGAATGTAACAAGGCAATATGACAATGGAAACGTGACTGGAACCGGCTAATGGTTTGTGGCGTCAGGCCAATTTCCGGTACCAGCACTAAAACCTGTTTTCCCTGTTTCAGCACCTTTTCCATGATCTGCAAATAAACTTCAGTCTTGCCGCTGCCGGTCAGACCATCCAGTAAAAAGGCCTGATATTTATTTTTAAATTTCAGTACCTGTTGAATGGCATGCTGCTGTTCCGGATTGGCTGTAAGCGGCATTTGTGCCAATTGAACAGGCTGCGGGCTGAAATCCTGAGGTTCCAGCACACATTCACAAATTCCTTTTTTCTCTAAAGCTTTTAGGGTAGCTGTCTCGATCCCTGCCAGGTTCAGTACAGTTTCAGTGGTACCGACTGGATGCAATTTTAAAATTTTATAGGCTTCCTGCTGACGCTCGGAACGGCGCACCTTGGCTTCTGCCTGGTCATCTAACAGTTTCCAGTTCCGGGCCAGCAGGTTATAGGGCTTACCCTGACGTAATAAGGTTGGCAAGGCACTTTGCACCACTTCACCAATCGGGAACTGGTAATACTGCGCTGACCAGTTCAGCAGATTCAGTACCTTGTCATCAATGAGTGCCCGGTCATCCAGTAATTCAGTAATCTCTTTAAGTTTAAAACTGGAATCTAGCGGAGTGTCTGGCGGCAACTTTTCCATAATGACCCCAACCAGATTCTGCCGACCGAAAGACACCGCCACGCGCGCACCCACCTCAGCCTGCTGATATTGCGCTGCACTTAAACTGTAATCAAAACAGTCAAACAGATGAACAGGAACAGCAACACGAACACGAACACGATAAACTGAAGGAGTTGAGGCTGGGTGATCTGAGATGGGCAAGTGAGGCATCCTGATGAATTTTCGTCGTGCTAAAAAGGCAGTTGTGTTAGAGTGAGCAGATATTTTATATCTAAGAATATGAATGATTTTGATGGTCTGACGCAACTGCGTTGGGGCAAATTTTTGGAAAATTAGAGCATTACAATGCCAGCATATCAATTTATCGCGCTTGATGCTTCGGGTAAGCAGCAAAAAGGCGTACTGGAAGGGGACTCTGCACGTCAGATCCGTCAGCAACTTCGGGACAAAGCCTTGATTCCGGTGTCTGTTGATCCAGTCGAGCAAAAGGACAAGCATTACCGGCCGCGCTGGTTTGAAAAAAGCCTTACAGCTTATGACCTGGCACTGATGACCCGGCAACTCTCTGTTCTGGTTGCCGCCGGTATTCCGCTGGAAGAAGCCATTCGCGCCGTCGGTAAACAAAGCGAAAAGGTGCATGTACAGAACCTGCTGATGTCAGTGCGTTCCAAGGTGCTGGAAGGGCATAGTCTGGCACAGGGCTTACAGCAATCCGGCCGCTTTCCGGAACTGTATATTGCAACCATTGCTGCCGGTGAACGTTCCGGACATCTGGACCTGATTATGGACCAGCTGGCGGACTATACCGAAAACCGCTTTGCCATGCAGAAAAAAATTCAGGGTGCAATGATTTACCCGATCATTCTGCTGCTGATGTCCTTTGCCATTGTGATGGGACTGATGACCTATGTCGTTCCAGACATTGTCAAAACCTTTGACCAGAGCAAAGATGCTTTGCCATGGATCACGGTCGCGTTGATGAAAGCCAGTGACTTTATCCGGATGGCTTGGCCTTTCATGTTGGCTGGTAGTGCCGTTGCTATTTTCCTGCTGGTGCGTTTTCTACGCACCACCGCAGGACATTATGCTTTTGACCGCCTGACCTTGAAATTACCGCTATTTGGCAAACTATCACGTGGGATTAATGCGGCACGCTTTGCCAGTACCCTGTCCATTTTGACCCGTTCTGGGGTGCCGCTGGTCGATGCCTTAAAGATTGGTGCGGCGGTCAGCAATAACTGGGTCATTCGTGATGCCGTTAATCTGGCAGCAGAAAAGGTGACTGAAGGCGGTAACCTGGCGACCCAGCTGGAGCGTAGTGGTTATTTCCCACCGATGATGGTACAAATGATTCGAAGTGGTGAAGCTTCCGGTGAACTGGACCGGATGCTGGACCGGGCATCGACCATGCAGGACCGTGAAGTGACTACACTGATTTCGACGTTACTGGCTTTGCTGGAACCTCTTATGCTGGTGCTGATGGCAAGTATTGTGTTAGTAATCGTAATTGCGGTGATGCTGCCAATTGTGAATATGAATAATATGATTTAAATAAAGTGTGGGTAGAATTCCAATTATAAGCCCAAACAGATTTTCAAAATTAAGCAATGAGAGACATGGAGTGAAAAGGACTGAGATGATGAATGAACAGCCAGATTCTTTAAAAACAGGCTCAGGTATGACGCGTATCAAACATGCTTCGGGTTTTACCCTGATCGAAGTAATGGTCGTGATTGTGATCCTGGGCGTATTGGCTGCACTGATCGTACCTAACGTGATGGGCCGTGGTGAGAAGGCAAAAGTTGATACTACAGTGATCAAACTGCAAAGCGTGGCCGGGTCTCTGGACCAGTACAAGCTGGATAATGGTAAGTATCCAAGTATGCAGGAAGGTGGTTTAGATGCTTTAGTCAACAAACCTGCATCTGCAAAAAACTGGTTACCGGGTGGCTATGTCAAAGGCGGTTATCCGAAAGACAGTTGGGATAATGAATTGCAATATGTCATTCCTGGTACGGATGGACGTTCATTTGACCTTTATTCATTTGGTGCTGATGGCCAGTCTGGCGGTGAAGGCACAGATGCGGATATTTATTATCAGCCTTAATTGAGAATCATTATAAATTTTTTATTTATGGAATATATCACTTCATTTAATTGGGTATTTCAATACTAAGTGAAGTGATAATAACTCTTAATACATAAATATAATCTAAATACATGAATTTAAAATTAATTTTATAATCTATTCTATTTGATAGTCATAATAAGAATTATTCCCATGTTTATCGATTACAATTATCGTAAAATATGAATAAATATAGACTTTTCATTTCTATAAAAAAGCTCATAATGATTTCTATGGCACAAATTCGGCCAAAGGAGATAGGTATGAAAGCATTAATCATAAGAGATGAAATAAATCAGTTTCATTGGACAATGCTGAAATCTGTCTTTTTGGTTCTAAGCATTCTTCCGGTGAGCCAAGCAGTTTTGCATTTGTGGCAAAGCACAGAAGGTAGCAGCCAGATCATGGTAGGTTTCTTTGCATTGAGTCTGATGAGCAGCCTGTTAGCTTTATGCTTCTGGTCGGCATTAAAAGCCAGCGTCATGGAGATGAAACAGGAAGAAATTTCATCCTTTGAGCGTGGCGTGGTTCAGCTCTACCGTTTTCTGCCGATGCTATCATTGGCCAGTATGATGTCCTATCTTGCTGTACAGATTTAATTATCTTTCCAATAAAAAAACCGGGGCATAAGCCTCGGTTTTTATTTTTAAAATATTGCATAAAACTTCCTCTCCCTCTGGGAGATGAAAAGCACTGCTTTGCAAGAGAAGAGGGTAAAAATTTACCTCTCCCTAACCCTCACTTGCGCTAATTTAAAAAGCAGTGCTTTAAAATTAGCTCAGGACAGGGAACTTAAGAAATTATCTTCTCGACTTAAAGCTGACATCCACTTTACGTGGGCGGAAACGCCATCCAAGTAATAACAGCAGGGTTGAGAGAATCAGTACAGGCCAGTCACTCAGTTTCGTATACAGCGTTTCACCCTGCATTGCTGGCAACTCACCGCGTAATACCGCTTCTTGATCCATAGGCGCACGTTTCACGATATGACCATTATGATCAATAAAGGCGGTTACACCGGTATTGGTCGCACGGATAAACCAGCGACCATTTTCCTTGGCCCGCATTTGCACCATTTGCAGGTGTTGCTGCGGTCCGGCAGTTCCAGTAAACCAGGCATCATTAGATACCGTTACCAGAAAGTCGCTTTGACTGGCATTGCGACGGGTCAGATTCGGATAAGCGACTTCATAGCAAATCGCAGAGCCCAGATGCTGATTTTTGATATTTAGCGGTTGCTGATCATTTGCCCCACGAGAAAAACCGCTCATAGATGGATCATTTTGCAAAGCGGGAAGTACCCAGCTGAGCGCGCCGGAAAGTGGGATGTATTCACCAAATGGCACCAAGCGCTGTTTCTTGTACAGCCCACTCGCTTCATCACCGCTGGCCATGATGCTGTTGTAATACTTCGGTGTGCCTTCGGCTTGGGATTCTTTCAGATCCCAATAAGGAATACCGGTAACCCAGGAGCTTCCGGATTTCTCTGCCTGTGCTTTCATCGCATCCAGGAAATCAGGAATATCGGCCTGAAACATCGGAATCGAAGATTCTGGCCACACGATCAAATCACGACCCCATTCGGTCTTGGTCAGATTGGCATAGATCAGCAGGGTTTTAACCTGATATTCAGTCAACCATTTCAAATCTTGTGGAATATTACCCTGAATCAGGGACACGCTGAGTGGCTTAGTGCCTTCTTTCTGTTCTACAAAAGTCAGTTGCGAAGCTCCCCAGGCACCCAGCAAGAGCAGCAGGGATGGGATTGCCCAGAACACACGACGATTAAGAATCTCAACCAAAGCACAAGCCAGTATGATCACCACGAAGGATACGCCAAACACACCGAAGAGTGGCGCATAGCCATCCAGCAAACGTTCGGTAAAGGCATAGCCGGCAAATAGCCATGGGAAACCTGTGAAGACCCAAGTCTTCGCCCATTCAAACAGTACCCACAATGGCGCAAAGGTCAGAGGGGTTTCCGGAAAGAAGCGACGGTAGATAAAGGTCTGTACTGCGGTAAATAGACCCATGACCAAGGCCATGATCAGAATCATCACGACACTAAGGAATGAGCTGGTATCACCATATTCATGGATCGAGGTATACAACCAGAATGCACCAACAAACCATAAACCAATGCCATAAGCCCAGCCAATACCAAAAGCCTGTTTGGCACTGCGTTTACGCAGACAAGCATAAAGCAGCGCCGGAGACAGGATGGCCAACCACCAATAGTGGTACGGCGCCAGTGCAAAACTGAAGATGGCACCGGAAAATAAAGACAGCAGCAGTGGATAGATCAGTGGAAGTTGCTCAGAACTTTCAGACAGCTTCAACAACTTGTCGAAATGTGCCCTCATTGGCGCACAGCCCGAATCGAGTGAATAGAACGAGCATCCGCTTCCAGAATGGTAAAGATCCAATTTCCAAGCTCAATCACCTGACCTTCTAAATCGCTCACCAATCCGATTTCCTGCAATAACAGACCACCCATGGTTTCTACTTCATCATCAGAAAAGTCGGCATCGAGCATATTGTTAAAATGCTCAATTGGAGTCAGTGCTTGCACAATCCAGGTATTGGCTGTGGTCGGATCATTGTCGGGAACAATATACAATGCTTCTTCATCAGCAATATCATGTTCATCTTCAATTTCACCAACAATCTCTTCCAGAATGTCTTCTAATGTCACCAGACCAGAAGTGGAGCCATATTCATCAATTACGACTGCAATATGGGTCTGGGTATTTTTCAACATACGCAAAACCTGATCTGAACGTGCACTTTCAGGTACGAACAGTGGCTGGCGCATTAAGGCACGGATATCCACCTTAGAAGTCGGTTCGGTCAGGAAAGGCAGCAAGTCTTTGGCAAGCAAAATACCCACCACATTATCAGGCTGATCTGATGAAAATACGGGAAAGCGTGAATGCGCTGATTCTACCAAAACGTGCAGAATATCAAGAAGCTGGTCGTCTTCCTGTAAGCTGATCATGGAAGTGCGTGGTGTCATCACTTCACGAATTTTGGTCGCTGGAAGGTCGAGTACGCCTTCTAGCATCGCTACAGTATCGGGTTCTAGAAATCGACGTGAATCTTGTACTAGTTTTAGCAGTTCGTCGCGAGTTTCGGGAGCGGTTCCCAGCCATTTGCGTAAGCCGCGCATACCCCACGACGGGCCTGATTCCTCGTGCATGATCTTTCCTAAAAACTCTTAATATCTAAAAAAATGTAATTTTATCATACCGCAGAAAATGCAGTTGTCTATTGCAATTATTTAAGGCGACCGTGACTGTCGCAGTCAACTGTTTAAAACGAAAATGACAATAAAGCCAGTCATGGGTACAGGCACATGTTTATGTTAAAATAACCTGGTCTTTCTCTCCTGAGCCTGCCGATGTCTGAAGCTGAAATTACTCCTAGCCTGCAACTAAATACCCGCGGTTTACGCTGTCCAGAACCTGTAATGATGCTGCATCAGGCGATTCGTAAGTCCAAGTCAGGTGATGTGGTTGAGGTGTTTGCAACGGATAATTCGACTTCATGGGATATTCCAAAATTCTGTATGCACTTGGGGCATGAATTACTGTTACAAGAAGAACGCCTGGATGAAAATGGCAATAAAGAGTTTCATTATCTGGTAAAGAAAGGGTAATAACGTGTTGGGCAGATGAGCTGAATCATTTGCCCTGCTTCGATTAATCAATACTTTCTGGGCGTGAAGCCTATTTCACAATAATAACTTGATTCTAGAAAGATAAAGTTTAAAAAAGCTCATCTCTTTAGCAAGCAAACATATTTTCTCTGGTCAGAGAATAATTGAAGCAAATCCATCAGACCAAACTGGCTAGGCTTAATCAATTAAATTTATTATAATGCCGAAAAAATAAGCATAAAAATAAAAATGATCAGAAATTCTATTGCTCAAATACTCGAACAATTGGGATTAAGCGCACAGAAACGCGCTTTACATATTCAGTTTTCTAATCAACAGCTTAATTCGGAAATCTTTCTGCAGCGTATTGATGGACAGCATGTGCTCAATCAAGGGTTGAAGATTGAACTTATTTGTTTATCTAGCAATGCTCTGATTCCTCTCAAAAGCTTCATAGGTACACAGGTCGCGGTAGATCAGGTAACAGACCAGGGGCAGCTTTTTCGCAGTTCAGGCATTATTACCCGGGCAACTCAGGGGCAAAGTGATGGTGCATTAACGCTTTATAAGCTTACTTTGGAAGATGCCACTTCACTTTGGCATAAACGCCGGAATAGCCGTGTGTTTATGGACAAAAGTGTTCGCGATATTACCAAAATATTATTTGAGGAATGGCAGAGTAAAAGCCTATTATTTGCGGCTGCACTCAAGCTGGATTTATCCGGTTTGCAGCAGACTTATGATGTGCGTCCTTTTAGTATGCAGTCGAATGAAACTGACTATGAATTTTTAACCCGTTTATGGCGCAGTGAAGGTATTAACTGGCTGATTGATGAATCTGAGCTATTGCTCCTACATTCCTCTGCACCGATTACAGTACAGAAACTCAGATTGATTGATGATAATAGTCAATATCAGGCTCTAAGCCGCCGGGTAATCCGTTTCCACCGTTCCAGTGCTACCGAACAGACTGATAGTATGACCAGCTTTATTGCAGAGCGAAAATTACAGCCAACTGCTGTGCATATCCAGCGCTGGCATGCTGATCGTTTGAGTCAGGAGGAAGGTACAGGTTCAGTACAAAGCATGCATCAGCATAGTGAAACTCAGGATAATGCCAGTCTGGGGCTGGAACAGGCGTGGCATATCAGTCCGGCATGGGTTACTGACCTCAAGCATGAAGATCAGGCTACGTCAGCATCAAATGCGCAAATTGAGGAAGTTAACCAGAACCTGCAACATTTTTATGATGCGCAGGCCAAGCAGTTTTTAGCAACATCCATTGTACGTGATGCGCAAGTCGGTTACTGGTTCAGCCTAGATCAGCATCCAGAAATTGACCAGCATCAGGTAGCCGATAAAGAATTTCTGATTCTTTCCAAGCAATTCTATAACCAGAATAATCTACCCAAAGACCTGAATGCACAGGTGAATGCTTTAATCCAGCAAAGCCAGTGGCAGCTGACAGAAGTTAAAGATGCTGATGAGCGCCAGGCCAATCATTTAGTCTTACAACGTCGCAATATTCCTTTGGTTCCTGAATATCAGCCTTTATTGCATCGACCACCAGCCTGCCCGCAACGGGCAAAAGTAGTCGGGCCAGAAAGTGAAGACATTTATGTGGATGAATGGGGACGCATCAAAATCCGGTTTTTATTCACCCGTCCAGACGATCATACCCATGATAATGGAGCCGGAACGAATGACAGTGATGCTGACTCGGCCTGGGTCGATGTTCTCACGCCTTGGGCAGGGGAAGGTTATGGTGTGCGCTTCTTGCCACGTATTGGTGAGATTGTTGTGGTCGACTTTTTTGATGGTAATATTGACCGGCCTTTTGTGGTGGGCCGGATTCATGAAGGTCAGCGTTCACCAACAAAATTTGACAAGAAAGGACGCTTACCAGAGACCCAAAAACTTAGTGGTATTCGCTCTCAGGAAGTGCAAGGAGAAGGTTTTAACCAGTTACGTTTTGATGATACCACCGGGCAGATCAGTGCACAGTTGCATAGCAGCCATGCTGCGAGTCAACTTAACCTAGGTGATTTGAGCCATCCGAAAGAACAGGCTGAAAGTGAGAGGTGTGGAGAGGGATTTGAGCTGAGAACAGACCAGTGGGGGGCAATACGGGCAGGTGAAGGTCTACTGATTTCGACCCACAAACAGCAGGTTGCAAGGGGTTCACATATGGAAGCTGAACCAGCGAAAAGCCAGCTTCAATCAGCTCTACAGATGAGTCAGGTGCTCAGTGATGTGGCTAAAAATCAGCAAACTGATCCAGTGGAAATTTTTGAGAAGTTAAAAAGCCTGATTGAGCAGATTGAACAACAGGATCAGAAAAAAGCTGCTGCCTTTAAACAGGCAATCATGATCCTAACGGCACCACAATCGATTGCGCTGAGTACCCAGCAGGACATTCATCTATCTGCTGCTGGTCAAATCAGCCACATTGCAGGAGAGAGTATTAACCTGAGTACACAACAATCTTTGATTGCCCATGCCAGCCAGAAACTAAGCCTGTTCGCAGCGCAAGACGGAGCACGCTTATATGCAGGTAAAGGCAAAGTCGAGATTCAGGCACAAGGAGATGAAATAGATGCTATTGCGCGTAAAGGTATCAAAATTATCTCTACTGAAGATCTGATCGAAATGACCGCTGCCAAGAAAATCATTTTAACCGCGGGCAGTTCTCAGATTGAAATCAGTAGTTCAGGAATTTTGCCCACCACTGGTGGCAAGTTTGAAGTGAAGGCAGGGCAGCATCAGTTTGTACCTGGCACGAAAGTAAATATGAACTTACCATTCTTCCCACAAAGTGTGTGTTGGGAATGTCTGGCACGAAGAGCAAGTCAACGTGGGGCATTTGTCAATAAAGGGGATGGTTCATAGATGATAAGTTTATTACATCCTGATTTACATTATTTTTTTGAAGAATATCCATCTGGGGAACATAAGACTTATTTTATTTATGCTTTGGCTGATGCAGCACAAGACAGTTGGTTTTTAAAAAAGAATTCACATTTACATTATCGCAATTTATTAACAGAAGCTGCTGGTGATAAAGCTGCAGAAATCTCACCTCATTTGGTTCAACTCGGGCACAATCATAATATCGAGTGGCAATATATCTCTAAACGCGTAGTTGGGACTCCTCGATTAACCTTAATAATAAGTCCTTTAGATTTTGATAGTTTATATTCACATTTGAGGCAATTTCTAAATGTCCAGTTTGAAGGTGGATTAGAGATGTATTTAGCATTTTGGGATCCAGCTATTCTTGGTACTTTAGTCGGTCAAATTTCAGACCAGACTCTTTATGTTAAGCAACAAGTGTTATCAGACCAGCAGAAGAAAGTTTTATTAGAGCCTATTCACAGTTGGTGGTATTGGGATCGAAAAGACAAATTACATAAAATCATCGGCGGTAATGGTCATGAATCTCTGAAATTTTATGATTGGCAAAATCCGTTTACATTTACGCCAGTACAAGAAGACATGATGGTAGAAGCAACCTTTCCTGATCATTTGATTTATTATCTAAATCTGAATAATCCTTTCTTGGTTGAGGACTTTAAGGAATGGGAGCTTTACCCATATGTTGTGAAAAAAATAGCATTAGCACGTGAATATGGTTTGGAAGGTACTCGGGATATTTTAAATTTTATTTGTCTAACTTTGATATATAAAAATACTTTCGAGCAAGATGAACTTCTTCAAAGTGTACTACTAAAAGTGAAGAATAAGATGGTCACAATGGATCAGGCGATGGAAGATTTAGAGCGTTTAGTTGAAGAAAACGAATAAATCATAAAACATGAACTTTATGCTAACACAATTAATTAATCATCAAAGCAACGTGAAGTTAGGCATATTCTTTAAGTAAATTAAAAATTATAGGGGATGTTATGAATATATTTAAAAAAATTGTGATGCTACCAGTAGGCTTGGCTTTAGGTTTGGTGGGATGTAGTTCAGGCTCAAGTAAAACTTATGTACTTACGACAACATCGTTCGGTTATGATCCAAGTTATAGACCATACATTGTACGAGTGAATGGCGAGGAAGTTGGAGGAGGCTTTGGTGCTGCAACTAAACGATCTGCGATTATTACTGGACCACAATATATTACATGGGGACAAACAAATATTCGTAAACAACACGTCGCAAAAAATGTTCCTTATTTAACCAAAGAGGATTTAGAAGGAAAAAGTTATTTAGCTGTGCACCTTTATCCAGATGATAGGGTTGAAATCACATTGACTGAAGGGCGAAATATGCCTGATGCTACAAAAATGGGATTAGAAGTGAGATCGAAATTAATTGATGAATTAAATGAGAGTGATAAAAAATAAAAAGGTAAGAATATGGTTTCTCAATTACAAAAAATAGTCAATCAAGATGTAAGGAACCAGCATCTCAGTATTAACTTTTCGAAGCGGTTCGAAAAGAAGTTGGAGTCTCGACAGGTGATGTGATGAATATATTTAAAAAAATTGTGATGCTACCAGTAAGCTTGGCTTTAGGTTTGGTGGGATGTAGTTCAGGCTCCAGTAAAACCTATATTCTTACGACAACATCGTTCGGTTATGACCCAAGATATAGACCTTATATTGTACAAGTGAATGGTGAAGAAGTTGGAGGAGGATTTGGGGCAGCCACCAAACGATCTGCAGTTATTACAGGTCCACAATACATCAAATGGGGGGAAGGAAATAGCTATAAAGAGCATATTGCAAAAAATGTCCCACACTTAACAAAGGAGGATTTAAAAGGTAAAAGCTATTTAGCAGTGCACCTTTATCCAGATGAT
>NZ_DFRO01000014.1:69978-72396 GCF_002381195.1 Acinetobacter sp. UBA3461
AGGTAAGAATATGGTTTCTCAGTTACAAAAAATAAAAAATAGCAATCAAGATGTTAGTAACCAGTCTCCACAAGCCAAGCAAGATTGTGCAGATGTAGTCAATATTTCTGTATTTTTTGATGGGACAGGAAACAATTTAGAAGCAGACCAAGATAAAGGAAAACTCGCCAACCCAGCAAAGTTATGGCGAAATGCACAATCTTATAGTTTATTCGAAATTGAGCGTACAAAGTCGCCAGTGAAGTTAAATCATCCTATTTATGTTTCTGGAGTTGGAACTCCGTTTAATGGTGAGCTAAACAAAGTCGAAAAAAGAATAGCCACAGTGCAAGACCATGAGCTTACAGGCGGGGTAACAGGGATTGGAGGTACAAGACGGTTAAAATATGGTGAGTCTCAAATCAGTATTAGCCTTGAAAACATCCTCAAACAAAAAATTGCCCAAGCAGAAGCGAAGCTAAAACCTCAAGTTGAAGCGCGAAAAAATGAAGCAATAGTTAAAATGGGGACGAAGCTGAATGAGCATCGTCTAATCAAAAAAGTTAATTTATCGATCTTTGGTTTCTCACGCGGGGCTGCGCTGGCACGTGTATTTTCTAATGAAATGATTTGGAAAACTGAAACTGAGGATTTGAGCCTAAAGTATCAAATCTCAGGTCAAGCAGAACCTGCACCGATGGAAATTCAGTTTTTAGGCATATTTGATACTGTTGCATCTTTTGGCTTGCCTGCGACCAATATGTCGAATAAATTCAGTTTCACAGGTCGAGACATAGTAGTCGATCCGAGAGTAAAAAATTGCGTGCATCAAGTCGCGGGGAATGAATTACGTTTTGCTTTTCCTGTAGATTCAATTTGTATAGATAGTAAATTAGCTAACCCAAGAACATGGAAAGAAATAGTCTATCCTGGAATGCATTCCGATGTGGGTGGTGGCTATGAGCCAAGTTCACAAACAATTAGTAATAATTTTGCCCGTATTCCTTTAAAAGATATGCTTGAAAGTGCTGAAAATTCAGGTGTTAAAATTTTTAATTATGAAAATCTTAAAAAAGAAGATCCTATTTTATTTGAAGATGAATTTCAAATAGAAGATAAAACCCAGCAACTTTTTGAAGCCGTTCAAAAAGCAGTAGGAGCCTCGACAGGTAATGTAAAAAAAGACATTATAAATTATATGAAACTTCATTATGGTGCCTATGGAACTTTACATCGTCAACGGCAACAATATTTAGCAGCAGGTAAATCAAAAGAAGATCTAGCTTATCTTTCAGTGAGTCAAAATGCTCGAGAAGAAGCCGGATTTTCTTTACCAACCGGTCCTGCTGATATGGCCACTGAAGTTGAAAGAGTTAAAGCAGCTAAAAATTTCACCACATTTGATCAATCTAATTTAACAGGTATAAAACACGTATTTAGAATCATTTATCCATTTGCTAAAGCTTATGAGTTTTTAGTCGATATAGATGATTGGGAATTACAGAGTTGGGAAAAAAATGTTTCACAAGAAGCAGTAGATTTTTATTCAAGCTATGTACACGATTCGAAATATGGTTTCATCTATAATGCAGAGCCATTTAGTTACTTTAGACAACGAACGGTATATGAATCAAAACGAAGTTGGAAAGGTAAAAGAGTCGATAAAAAATTAGGGCCTATCCACGAACAAATAGCTTATGAAAATAATGAATTTGAAAAAACTCAGAATAATTAGTTTTGAAAGTTAATAAAAAATCTGTATATGAGAATTCTTTATTCAATAAATTAAATATTAGATAGTTCGGCCATCAGCAAGATCAAGTATAACGCACATAATATTCTGTGAAGGATCTTAAATGTCACAGGTCTTACAGCGTGCGCAGTTGGCTATATCAATGATGAGTAAAAAAATAATAATGAGTGTTTAAATGTATAACATGTTAAAAATTGAAAGTCGAATCCAGCGCCTGGAAGTTTGGATAATGGTATCTCTTGGATGAGAAAGTCTGATTTTGATAAGTTAAAAAGTCGTAAGGAATGGAGAGATATATTTGCATTAGGGTGAGCTGGAATAGTAATGGTGAATATCTTGAGTATACTGTTCCAAAAGATTAGAAACTCTGTGCTTGGGAAGGTCCAGCGATATATCAACAGCGAGGTGAATTCTATTTAAAAGGTGGAGTCCCGCGAATCAGTCTGAATCACAGTATTTTATAAAAGGAGATATTTTCCTAAAATTAGAAAGTGATTGGGGTGAAACAATCTGGTATTTAAAAGCAACCAATAAAGAAAAATAAAATTGAATTTTCTAAAAATACTTAAGTGCTTTAAAAGGGATATTATAAAACTTATATAAATAAACCCGCTCGAAAGCGGGTTTATTTATATCTCATGAGAGATTACATATTTGGATAGTTTGGACCACCAGCACCTTCCGGT
>NZ_DFRO01000021.1:0-17948 GCF_002381195.1 Acinetobacter sp. UBA3461
CAAAACACCGGATAACTCAGCGTCTCGCTTCGTTCATCACCGTGTATCTCGTCGGTATGGGTGCATTATAGGGCAATTTCTTACACGTGCAAGTGCTTTTCACTGACACAAATCACGAGTGTACTATTTTTATGCACCAATATGGATCATTTTTATTCTATTATTCACATAACTGCATGATTATAAAATAAAAATAACCTTAAAATATTTCTACATCATTTTTTACTTATTTTTGCGGGCCTGCTGTTTTAATGCTCACACTATCAATAATAACTGGTTTTAGTGGCACATTTTGATGCATTCCATAGTTGGCAGTCGGAACACCAGCAATTTTATCAACCACATCCATGCCTTTAGTTACTTTACCAAATACTGCATAACCCGCATTCATAGGAGAACGGTTCAAAAAGTTATTATCGACCAGGTTCACAAAGAACTGGGAACGGGCTGAATCTGGCTGATTCATACGAGCCATAGCTAAAGTGCCACGTGTATTGCTTACACCATTATAAGATTCATTCTTAATAGTTGATTTATTATTTGGCTTTTCCACCATATTCGTATCAAAGCCGCCACCCTGTACCATAAAACCTGGAATAACCCGGTGAAAAATGGTGCCTTTATAAAAGTTGTCTTTTACATAGTCTTCAAAGTTTTTGGCAGAGATCGGTGCTTTATCATTATAAAGCTCAATTTCGATATTCCCCATAGAAGTTTTCATTTCAACTATGGAATTGGCCGCCAGTGCTGGTAAAGATAAAGCTGTTAAAGCTATTGCATATAATGGTTTTTTTAACATTTTTTAACTCATCTACTCAGAAGTAAGGGTTGAGAATCAAGCTATATTAATCTTTGATACCCATTAATGCATTACCCTAACCGACCAATTACAAGAGAATAAGAATGAACGTGCATCGTTTGCAGGAGAAAAATATTCATCAGTTTCCTCCCTGGCATTTACAGGGAGAGGGTTTTATTTTGAATTATTGGATTACACCGCACTTTATCCGTGAATCTCGGAATTTTGGAATTGCCCCTTCTCCGCTGGGTCGTGTTGTACAAGTTATGCTGGTGCGTTATCACCATTCTCCTGTAGGTCCTTATGATGAGCTACTGATTATGGACCATCCTTTAATAAGTCGAAGACGTCTGTCTACCATTCCAAAGATTTATGTTTCTACGCATGAATCTATTGTTCACGGTCAACACTTATGGGGGATACCGAAGGAATACGCAGAATTTGAATGGCGGGAACAAGGACAGGAAGTAATTTGCCGAATCACTCATCAAGGGCAAAACATGACTGTTCGTCTGAAGAAATCTAAATCATCACGTTCCTTCTATTTAAATAGTCATCATCTTCCAACATCCATGTTAAAGATTCGACAAACCTGGAAATCGTCACATTATCAGTTTAGCCCGCAATTCCGAGGCTATCTATCCAAACTCGCTCAGGTAGAGTGGCAAAATACTCAATCAATTTTCCCTGATTTTTCCCGCGCTAAATATATACAAAGCTTTTATGTACCTAAATTCAATCTGGTCTTTCCCGAAGCCAAGGTACATAAAAAGTAAAAACTGGTGTTTCACGTGAAACACCTTAATTGAGATTTGATTTATTACTCTCTATACAGAGAGCTATTTTTAACTATGCTTATCCCAGAACTTACGGAAGTGTTTACTCATTTCAATTACATTCTTTTTGGCGCGTCTTGAAATACTGGTCAGATTAATAAAGCCATGCGTCTGATCGGTATAATCATGATAATGTACTTTCACTCCATGCTGACGCAGCTTATGTGCATAAATAGCCCCTTCATCATGCAACACATCATGACCAGCAGTAATCAGATAAGCCGGCGGTAAATTTTTCAGGTTGCCATAGGTCGGTGAAATGAGTGGATCATCCAAAGCAATTTCATGTCGTTCCACATAATGATAAGTCACCAGTTCGATATCACCATCAGTGAGTACCAGACCATCTTTATAAGCAAAATAGGAAGGATGACGGCTTTTAAAGTCCATGGCTGGATAAAGCAGTAACTGGGCCTGAGGTACGTAAATCTTGTCTGCACTGCGCTGAGCTACGACTGCTGCCAGATTGCCACCCGCACTATCCCCTGCGACTGCAATGCGTTTTTTTAGAATTCTGAGCTGCTTGCTATGTTGATGCGCCCAAGCCAGTGCATCTTCGCAGACTTGAACAATGTGTGAAGGATGATGTTCCGGCGCCAAAGGATAAGCGACACTTAATACTTGGGCATGCGCGTGTTTGGCCAGCAAACGACAATATTCATCATGTGTGTCCAGACTACCAATCAGGAAGCCTCCTCCATGATAAAATATAATTAAAGGCAACTTTTTAGCTGGAGCCGGGTGATAGTGACGTGCTTGTACGATGCCACTGTGCAAGGGTAACTGGATATCTTCAACCTGGCGAATAGCAGTCGGTTTGGATTTTAGCAATTGCATGCTCTGTTCAAAGAAAATACGTGACTGCGCGATATCTTCTCTAACTATTCCAGTCTTGCCCTGTTTTAACTGCACGGCCATCAGACATTTTATAAAGGGATCCAGTTCAGGATAGTGATAAGGATAATCCAGACTTCTGACTATTCTTTCCTGAGCAATTTTAGGTAATCGGTCCAACAGACGCGCTGCCACCCCTTGCCCCTTATCCATCATGGCCTGTAATTGCTGACTAGATATCACCATAGCTTCCCATCCTTATTCGCTTAATTCTTCATATTTTCTACATGATCAGGGTGTATTTTGACCATATTCTTATATAAGTGCCTACATCGACATACAAATTTAGGCAGATCAATAAGCTAATCTCATTTTATCCCCCTGTCATTGACAATTTAAGCTGCTGTTTAGGCGCAAATTGTAGGATTGACCTTAACAAGGAGTGCTCACCTATGGCTGGAAAACTGATATTCGTATCAATTGCGACGAGCTTATTGGCTGTAGGTTGTGTCGCATTCCCTGAAGATGACTATTATGACGGACGTTATAATAGAGCTTATGACTATCGCTATGACCGCGATTACCGTTATGATAACCGTTATGATCGGCAGCGTTGGGAATATGAACAGCAACGACGTTTACAGCAGGAACGTCGCCGAACTGAACTGGAACGTCAGCGACTAGAGCAACAGCGTCGCCAGTTGAATGATCAACGTAGAAAACAGATTGAGCTGGATCATAGACGTCAGCAGGAACGCCAGCGTATTGAACAGCAACGCAAAAAAATCAGTAGCAGCCAGGCGGCTAGAAACCGAGCCGAGGCAGAGCGTAAAAAGCGTGGACAGCAGGCAGATACACGTCGCCGAGCAGCTGAACAGCAGCAACGACGTAAAGCTGAACAGAACCGAAATGAGCGTGTTAAACGCTGGCACGAATCACGTCGCTAGAATAGTCAGATTAATCTAAAAAGTTGAAAGCGACCTAAACGATCACTAATCCAAAGAAATTTAATCTATAAAAAAGCCCGATCTCGGGCTTTTTTTAATGTCTTTATGAACAGAAATAGATGTTAGATAGCTATTATAGAATAAAACCCCTGAAGCGTATTTCTCCAGGGGTTTTATAGGGTTGTGTTTAAACGAACATCCTCTCGTTTATATGCTTCTCAGCAAACTTTTCAGAACTTCCTGTTCTTGATAAATCAATACTAGGCTGATTTGAGTATCTGACCAAGCCGATATTGGCTTGAATCCTTGTAGGCTTTAACTTACACCGTTTTTATAAGTGATTGATAACAGGAATATGAGAAGAAAATTGCTAAATTTCACGCAAAAAAAAAGCTTATCTAGAGAGGATAAGCTTGAAAAACACATTTCAAAATAAGAAGAAACTACAGCGATAGAATCTGAAATGAATAATACGAATTTGATCATTTTTTGTGAAATACTTTATTGCTTAGTTATTAATCGCTTTTATGTCTAAAAAACAATCAATATAAAAATTCAGGCAAAAAAATAGCTGAGTCTTGGGGTACTCAGCTATAAAAGGGTAAAATGAATCTGGAACAGCAACCCAGCTCGGCTCTCTCCTTCTGAACCAAGTCACTGTTGATGTAACTATGATGGCGCTTTTGATTTAATTTTTAAAACAGATAAATATTATTGTTCATATCTAAAAATACGATTCACGAATTTTTATAATTAAAAACATCATTTTATTGAATACTCGTTTTTCTAAAGATTAATTTAAGCGCTTAATCATTCAGCTTTTATTGAGTTATGAATATTAAAACTGCTTAGAAATGCTTAGATTTTCATCTTCAAAACTAAAAAATTATCTGCTTTTTCTTGCTTAAATCAGGCTTGAGATAAAGGAAACACGGACTTTTTCAATAAATCTTAAAATTAATCACTCATTTCGCTTGAATTTTGCAGCCCAGCCCCGACTTCTTTAGGTAATTAAGAACTTCCCTAAACCATGGCAGTTCAGCATTAACGCAGTTAACACTGACGCCGAAGGACTGTGCATGTTTAAGAACCCATTTAAACGGAGTAAATCAATGGCGACTGAGCAAAACGATCAAGCTCAAGAACTTGAGCAAGAGCAAACGGAACAACAAACAGCTCAAGCTGAACCTGAACAAGCTGAAGTTACCGTTGAGTCTTTACAGGAACAAATCGCACAACTTGAAGGCGATTTAAAACTGGAAAAAGCGCGTACTGCAAATGCCGTATATGAAGCACAAAAAAGTGTAGAACGTATTCAGCGTGAATCAGAAAAGCATAAAGATACTGTTCTAGAAAAGTTCTCTAAAGAACTTTTAGATACTGTAGACAACCTGGAGCGTGCAATTGTTGCTGCGGGTGAAGAACAAAGCCCGTTACGTGAAGGTGTAGAACTCACCCTCAAAGGATTACTCACCACCTTAGAGAAATTTGGTGTGGTCGCAGTCGATACTGAAAATGGTTTTAATGCCGAGCTCCATCAGGCAGTGGGTATTGCACCAGATGCCAAAGCCAATGAAATCGGTACAGTCTTGCAAAAAGGCTATGCCCTGAACGGCCGTCTGTTACGTCCTGCAATGGTCATGGTTGGCGCTTAAGCTAAATAAAATCGGGAGTTTGTGAAATTTTTTCTAAAAATTTACTTGAAAAAAATTGAACGGCTCTCATATCGGATAACAAGTAAATCCCTTTTAATTTCCCTTTGTTAAAGGGAACAATTTGGGAATAAAAGAATTTTTGAGGAAACATCCAAATGGCTAAAATCATTGGTATTGACTTAGGTACTACAAACTCATGTGTTGCAGTACTTGAAGGCGACAAAGTTAAAGTTATCGAAAACGCTGAAGGCGCACGTACAACTCCATCGATCATTGCTTATAAAGATGGCGAGATCCTTGTTGGTCAATCAGCTAAACGCCAAGCGGTAACTAACCCTAAAAACACATTATTCGCGATCAAACGTCTGATCGGTCGTCGTTATGAAGACCAAGCCGTACAAAAAGATATCGGCCTTGTACCTTACAAAATCCTGAAAGCTGACAATGGCGATGCTTGGGTTGAAGTAAACGACAAGAAACTTGCTCCACAACAGATCTCTGCAGAAGTTCTGAAAAAAATGAAGAAAACTGCAGAAGACTACCTGGGCGAAACAGTAACAGAAGCTGTTATTACTGTTCCTGCTTACTTCAACGATGCACAGCGTCAAGCGACCAAAGATGCAGGTAAAATTGCCGGTCTAGAAGTTAAACGTATCATTAACGAACCAACTGCTGCGGCTCTTGCGTTCGGTATGGACAAGAAAGAAGGCGACCGTAAAGTTGCTGTATACGACTTGGGTGGTGGTACATTCGACGTATCAATCATCGAAATCGCGGATCTTGACGGCGACCAACAAATTGAAGTGTTATCTACCAACGGTGATACATTCCTGGGTGGTGAAGACTTCGATAACGCGTTAATCGATTTCTTGGTTGAAGAGTTCAAGAAAGAACAAAACGTGAATCTGAAAAACGATCCACTTGCGTTACAACGTCTGAAAGAAGCTGCTGAAAAAGCAAAAATCGAGCTTTCTTCTTCTAACGCAACTGAAATCAACCTTCCATACATCACTGCAGATGCGACTGGTCCTAAACACTTAGTGATCAACGTTACTCGTGCAAAACTTGAAGGTTTGGTTGCTGACCTGGTTGCGCGTACGATTGAGCCTTGCCGTATTGCACTTAAAGATGCTGGTCTTTCGACTTCTGACATCTCTGACGTGATCCTGGTGGGTGGTCAGTCTCGTATGCCAATGGTTCAACAGAAAGTTCAAGAATTCTTCGGTCGTGAGCCACGTAAAGACGTGAACCCTGACGAAGCGGTAGCAATGGGTGCTGCGATTCAAGGTGCGGTATTGTCTGGTGACAAAACTGACGTACTTCTGCTTGATGTAACGCCTTTAACACTTGGTATTGAAACCATGGGCGGTGTGTTGACTCCAATCATCGAGAAAAACACCACGATTCCTGCGAAAAAATCGCAAGTGTTCTCAACTGCTGCGGACAACCAGCCTGCTGTAGACATTTCGGTTTACCAAGGTGAACGTAAAATGGCGCAGCAAAACAAATTGTTGGGTAATTTCCAGTTAGGTGACATCCCACCAGCTCCACGTGGTGTGCCACAAATTGAAGTATCGTTCGACATCAACGCCGATGGTATCTTGAAAGTATCTGCAAAAGACAAGAGCACTGGTAAAGAGCAATCTATCCAGATCAAAGCAAACTCAGGTTTGTCTGATGCTGAAATCGAAGCAATGATCAAAGATGCTGAAGCGAATGCTGAAGAAGACCGTAAGTTTGAAGAGCTGGCTAAAGCACGTAACGAAGCGGATGCCTTGGTTTCTTCTGCTCAAAAAGCAGTGAAAGATCTTGGTGAACAAGTGACTGCTGACGAAAAAACTGCAATCGAAACTGCAGTGTCTGAGTTAGAAGCGTCAACTAAAGAAAATGATGTAGAAGCGATCAAAGCGAAAACTGAAGCGCTGCAAAACATCATCATGCCGATTACTCAACGTGCTTATGAAGCAGCTCAAGGCCAAGGCGGTGCGCAAGGTTTTGATCCAAACGCATTCCAAGGCGGCGAAGGTCAATCTCAAAAAGCGGACGACGGCGTTGTAGATGCTGAGTTCACTGAAGTAAAAGATGACAAGAAATAATTTGTCGCTTTAACTCAAAAAACCGCGCGAAAGCGCGGTTTTTTTATGTCTCAACTTGAAAGAATAAAATAAAAATTACCAAAATTTGATCGTATTTTCAGGAAAAGCTGTTTAAGTTAACTCAAACATTAAAATATCCTGAACTCATGAAAATTCTGATTTTACTGCTTTTAGTTAGTTGCTTGGGCCTGACGGCGTGTAGCCTGCCCGTTTCATCTTCCCCATCTCAAAGCACTTCAACTCAATCTACCCAAGCCATTGCCCAATTATTTGATCAGGCGCAAAGCGCAGGTGTTTTAGTGATTCAGCGTGATCAACAGATACAGGTCTATGGCAATGATTTAAGCCGTGCAGATACCGAATATGTTCCCGCCTCTACTTTTAAAATGCTCAATGCCCTGATTGGCCTGCAACATGGTAAAGCCACAACCAATGAAATTTTTAAATGGGATGGCAAGAAACGCAGTTTTTCAGCCTGGGAAAAAGACATGACTCTCGGCCAAGCCATGCAAGCTTCTGCTGTACCCGTCTATCAGGAACTGGCACGTCGCATTGGCCTTGAATTGATGGAACAGGAAGTGAGACGTATTCAATTCGGCAATCAACATATTGGGCAGCAGGTCGATAACTTCTGGTTGGTAGGCCCTTTGAAAATCACTCCAAAACAGGAAGTCGAATTTGTCTCTGCGCTTGCTCAAGAGCAGCTTGCCTTTGATCCTCAAGTCCAGCAACAAGTCAAAGCCATGTTACTTTTACAGGAACAGCAAGCTTATCGCCTATATGCCAAATCCGGTTGGGGCATGGATGTGGAACCGCAAGTCGGCTGGCTCACCGGCTGGGTTGAAACACCGCAGGCTGAAATCGTGGCATTTTCGCTGAATATGCAGATGCAAAATGGTATGGATCCGGCGATCCGCCTTGAGATTTTGCAGCAGGCTTTGGCCGAATTAGGGCTTTATCCAAAAGCTGAAGGATGATGCAAATAAGCATGGGAAAGACAATAAAATTAAGCTATATTTTTAAAAAATAAACATTTAAATAAAAAATATGCGTCTTCTGCTCTGTCTAGTTGTAGTGATATTGCTAATTGCAGGTTTTCTGCATCTACAGACCCAGTCTCATCCGCAGCTAAAATTCAACTCTCTGACTGACCGACTCAACCATCCTTTTGATACGCGCTTACGCTTTAAGGTGGATCAGGTCGACCCGGGTTTTGGACTAACTCGTGAAGAAGTGATTCAACTGGCACAAGAAGCCGTTGAGATCTGGCATCGTGGTACTGGCCGTGATGACCTGATGGTCTATGATGAAAATGCACAGCTCAGCATCAAGCTGATTTATGATCACCGCCAGCAGGAATATGATGCACTGAAAAAAACCACACAGAAATTACTTCGCGATGAAGCCCAATATCAACGTCAGGCAGAAAACCTGACCTCCTCTCGAAATCATCTGGATCAGCAACAGCGTCATCTGCTAGCACAGCGCAATCTGCTGCAACTCCAGTTCGAGCAACTCATGCTACGGCGCAATCAACCAGGACTTTCTGCTCCTCAACGTCAACAGTTGCAACAGGAATTTAACGAGCTTCAATTCAGGTCAGAACGTTTCCAGCGTGAAGCGGAATATCTGCAGCAACAACAATTATCTTTTAATACTCAGGTTTCCGCCTATCAAAGCAGTGTTCAGTCTCACCACAACAATATCAATCAGGCACAGCAGCGCTTTCCGCCACGCCAGTTCCATAAAGGGATTTTTAAAGGCGATGAAATCCATGTCTATCAGTTTGATGCACAAGATGACTTACGTCTAACTTTGGCACATGAACTGGGTCATGCCTTAGGTTTATTGCATCATGGCGATCCTGAAGCACTGATGTATCCGGTACTGGGTGAACAAAAGCTGGAAAATTTTGAACTGCGACCGGCAGACAAAACTTTGCTATATACACGCAAATCTTAAGCAATCTAATTCCTTATAAGTTTTATGTCTTTATTATCTTTTTGAACGACCATAGTTGATGATTTCATGTTATTGTGAGCATCTATCATTCACCAAAGCCCTCTGTGGAGATCGGCATGAGTTATTACCATATCCTGATTGAAGCCAATGATCATATCAGCACAATTGATGAAACTCGTGATATCGAAATCTTTGATATTGTAGAACTTCAGCCTTATTTACATGCGATTCTGCTCCCTTATTTCAATGAGCAGCTGATTGAACTTGAGGATGAAAATATTGCTTACCAGGACATTCTGCATTTAGAAGTGAGGCAAACTCTGCTGCCGATCAACGACCTGATTGAGGAAGAACAAAAACTGTTACCAAGTGATACCGACATTACTATCACAGCTTATGAGATTTTTAATAATCGTGAGCTGAGTCAGGATGTGACGACAGTGATCTTTGACCTGCTTGAAGCGGTGAAACTTGAGGCTTAACTATAAAAATAGCGTATAAAAAAGTCCTCATTTTGAGGACTTTTGATTTCTATGGTCTAAATTTCAAATCATGTTTAGATCGAGAAAGATGAACCACAGCCACATGTAGTCGTAGCATTCGGGTTTTGTACCACAAAGCGTGAACCTTCCAACCCTTCAATATAGTCAACGACTGAACCTACCAGGTACTGATAGCTGAGTGAGTCGACCAGCATCTTCACATCGCCGTTAATAAATTCTGCATCATCTTCATTCTGGCTTTCAGCAAAGTTGAAGCCATAAGAGAAACCTGAACAGCCGCCACCAGTCACATAGACACGTAGCATAAGATCTTGGTTACCTTCACTGTCACGCAATTGGCGTACTTTATTGGCAGCATTGTCAGTCAGCACAAGTGCTTGAGCATTCATGATGGATTCCTCTGTTCGGTTCGGGCATCTTTAAAAAGAAAAGACCATATTTCAAGTATAGCATACTCAATATATGGTCAGTCTTTGTAAATTAAAGCTTAATCAGAGTAAATTTATCAGGATTTTTTATAATTTTCATCCTGTAGTGCACACTCAAAATTTTTCGGGTCCTGCTTACAGCGGAACTGCCATAACAGCTTCATCATACGTTTGTCATAAATACCGCGCTTCGTCAGATCAATCCGCGCTTCACGCATCATTTTCTGATAACCGGGTTTGTCTGTTGCTGGAATATCCATCCAGTATTTAGAGGGAATATCAGCTTTCATTTTACCTAAAATTCCGAAAGCGCGTGGCAACTCCCCTTTCACCCATTCACGTGATTTTTGCCCAAAACCTGCCGGAAATTTATCTGGGCGGATGATGATATTGCCTGTCACCTGTAAAATCGGATAATTCACAATTGCACCTTTGCTACCTAGACCTTTATGCAGTTCTAAGGGTTTGAATACGGCAGCAGGTGCGCCAATGATATCAACCTGACCATTGTTAAACTTGGCACCGAAGTTGGTGACATCAGCGCTGACCGCCTGTGCACCTACCTGTTGCACCATGATTTTTTGCGCTTCGTCATAATCCAGTACAGCAATTTTTTTGCCTGCTGCTTTAGCTACGGTATTAATACTGCGGTCATTGACCAGCAGGAAAGCATCACCCACTGGAATGACTCCGGCGACTTCATATTTGCCTTGTAACATATGTTTGGCAAAAGTCTTGCTTGCCAGTCCTTGCATTACTTTAACCGCCAGATTCAGATCTGGGATCGCACCAATGGCATCCAGTGAACCGGTAAAATTATTGAACTGGCGTCCGCGCATCCCTGTGACGCTAATACCATCACATTTCCCGGCTTTAAAGTCTTCTGCAACCACAGCTTCATTGGTATTTACCCGCAGCTCGATATTTGCACCCCAGTTTTTTGCAGCCAGCTGATAATCTTTCATCACAGCGTACACATCGCCATTCTTACCGACCAGATCAAATACACAGACGATTTGCTTCGCCTGTACTGTACCGGACGCTGCGACCATGCCTGTACCGAGTGCGAACGCCTTCAACCAAATTTTCATATTTTATTCCTTAAAAAATTGTTTTTGTTTTCTCAGGACTGCTGCATATCATTGTTTTTATGAGAAAGATGACAGCATGACTGATATTCATTCTAATCATTTTCAAGTCGCAGGCAATGGTAAAGTTGCCTGCCTTAACATAAAGAAAGCCTGGAATTTTCCAGGCTTTTTTCCTTTTAAAATCAGTTTATTCACCCGGCAGTGAACATTCGAAGTTTGCCTTGTCGACAGAACAGCGGGCACGTTTCAGTACACTCATCATAGAAGCATCATAAATTCCCCGCTTGGTCATATCCATACGGCCGTCACGAAGCATTTTTTGATATTTGGTCTTGTCTTCTGCACTCAGGTTCATTTTATATTTGGCTGGAATACCGGCTTCTAAACGGTTAATCATCGCCATGCTCTTTGGCAAGTTTTTAACAAACCAATCACGTGATTTCTGCCCAAAACCTGCCGGGAAGCTTTCAGGACGGATCACAAAGTCTGAAGTGACGTGCAGCACCGGGAAGTTAAACATCGCGCCACTATTGCCCAAGCCTTTATAGATTTCTAGCGGCTTATAGGCATAAGCAGGTGCACCTACCATATCTACCTGACCATTATTAAACTTGGCTACAAAGTTGGATACATCAGACACGACTGCCTGGGCACCTACACGCTGCACCATGATTTTTTGTGCATCGTCATAGCCCAGTACAGCAAACTTTTTACCGGCGGCTTTTTCAATCGAGTTGATGTTTTTGTCACGCACAAAGATAAAAGCCGAGCCCAGTGGTGCAATACCGGCAATTTCATATTTTTTGCCGCCTAAATTACTGACCATTTTGGCAGCATTACGTTTATCCAAAGCGAAGGTAATGGCACGCTGTGCAATCGCATTACTTGGCACGCCGCCTAGCGCATCAATAGAGCCAGCAAATTTATTGTATTGACGTGCACGCATCGCCGTCATAAATACGCCGTCACATTTACCTGCTTTAAAATCATTATCTGCAACTGCTTCATCCTGACGGGCAATCAGATTAATTTCTGCCCCCCATGATTTCGCTGCCAGTGCCCATTCCTGAGCCATCTGGAAAGACTCACCAGATTTGCCAAGTAAGTCGAAAACACAGATATCGACTTTTTTCGCTTGCGCTGTACCTGCGAAACTAACGGCAGAAAACGCCGCCAATGCTAGAAGTGTTTTTTTCATTCTAATAATCCTTGCAAAATCTTGTTCTTCGATGGAGTTTCCATACTTGTGACAAATATTAGCAAGTTTCTTTAAAAAAAATAGAGTATTTACTCCATTATATTTAGGGAGTTTGTCCCCTATTATCAAAATGTGTCCCGTATTCACATTTTAGATATAAGGAAGTCCATAGATATCAATTTTTTAGTGATTTATTTAAAATCCCAAAAACTTACATTTTTTTAATTCAATTTACAAACAAATACATTAGATCACTATTCTCCGCCTAATGAGCATTCAAAATTGGTACGTTCTACCGTACAACGCGCACGTTTCAATACCCGCATCATATTCGCGTCATAGATGCCCTGATTAGTCAGATCAATCCGGCCATCTCGGAGAATTTTCTGGTAACTGGTATAGTCCTCACGACTTAAATTGAGCGTATATTTAGCTGGAATTTCTGCTTCCATACGTTTAACAGTAGCAATGGTTTTCGGTAACTGTTTAATGAACCAGGCACGTGATTGTGCTGCAAACTTGTCCGGAAATTTATTTGGCCGAATAATTAAATCTGCCGTCACATTTACTACAGGAAACTTGATCATTGCACCTTTATTCCCCAAGCCCTTAGACAGTTCTAGCGGCTTAAAAGCATAAGCAGGTGCCGCCACAATATCGACTTCGCCCTGATTAAAACGGCGAATAAAATTAGAAATTTCCGACATAACTGGTACAGCTTCAATCCGGTTGACCATGGCTTTTTGTGCATAGTCATAATGCAAAACTGCAAATTTCTTATCTTTAACCTGTTCAATCTTGTTTATGGCACGATCCCGTACAAAAATATATGCCGTACCAATTTGCACAATTCCGGCAACTTCAAACTTGTCTTTGCCAATGGTAGACACCAGACGTTTGGCATTACGCTGATCCAGTACATAGCTAATGGCTTTCATGGCGATATCATTGCTAGGCACACCACCGATGGCATCAATTGAACCGGCAAATTTGTTATAGGCCCGGGCACGCATGGAGGTCATAAACAGACCATCACATTTGCCTGCTTTAAAGTCCTGATCGACTTTGGCTTCATCCTGATAAGCAAGCAGTTGTACTTCAGTCCCCCATTGCTTGCTCACTAACTGCCATTCTTCTAGTAACTTGTAAGATTCACCAGATTTGCCCAATAAATCAAAGACGCAGATATCTACCTTGGCAGAACTCATATTTGAGGCAAGTACAGTCAAGGCTGCTAAAATCAAAGATCCTTTCTTCATTTTGCTCTACTCTATTTATTCTTGGTTATTTTTTACTGAAATTTATATTTCAATATCATCTTGTTTGTCATTAAAAATACCTGTTCTATTTAAACATAGATTCAAAAATATGAATCTATGTTATGGATGAAGTGCAGGATCCTGTGAATTCTCCAGCAAGATTTTTTTATTTTGATGGGCTTTCCTTTAGAATAGCGCCATTCTTCTTGTCGAATGTCAGTACAGTTCCATGATTCAGTTAGATCAGTTAACCATACGCCGCGGTGGACGCATCCTTTTCCAGAAAGCCTCCATGCAATTGCATCCTGGATGGAAAATTGGCCTGACCGGTGTCAATGGAGCCGGCAAGTCGACCCTGTTTTCAGCACTCTTGGGTGGAATTGAATCTGACAGTGGTTCCCTCACCCGTCCTGCAGTCTGGACTGTGGCGCATATGGCCCAGGAAATCAAAGCCTTGAATATGAAGGCGATTGATTTTGTCCTGTCTGGGGATGAGGAATACTGGGATATCCAACAAAAGCTGAACCATCCTGAACAACTAGATGATGCTGAACTGGCACGCCTCTATGGCCGCTTTGACGAAATTTCCGGTTATGTAGCACCCTCTAAGGCTTCACAGCTGATGGCAGGTTTGGGCTTTATGGATTATCAATCCGAGCTGGATGTTGCCAGTTTTTCGGGGGGATGGCGTATGCGTCTGAATCTGGCGCGTACCCTGATGAGCCGTTCTGATCTGTTATTACTGGATGAACCGACCAACCATTTAGATTTAGATGCGATTCTTTGGCTAGAAGACTGGCTCAAAGCCTATGAAGGTACCTTGGTGCTGATTTCACATGACCGGGATTTCCTGGATGCCATTACCGATCATATTTTACATATCGAAAATCAGGAACTGACCTTATATACCGGTAACTATTCGACTTTCGAGCGCACCCGTAGCGAACGTCTGGCACAGCAGCAACAAGCCTATGAAAAGCAACTTGAAGTGCGTGCCCATCTGCAAAAATTTATTGACCGTTTTAAGGCCAAAGCCACCAAGGCAAAACAGGCCCAGAGCCGAATCAAGCAGCTGGAGCGTATGCAGGAACTCTCCGTTGCGCATGTAGATACGCCGTTCACTTTCAGCTTCCGTGAACCAACCAAAATGAGTTCACCATTACTACAGCTGGAAAATGCCGATATCGGTTATGGCGACAAGCTGATTGTGCGTAATGTTACCCTGCAAATTACTCCAAATAGCCGTATTGGTCTGCTGGGGATGAATGGTGCTGGTAAATCGACTCTGATTAAATCTCTCGTCGGTGATTTAGCTTTAATTAAAGGTCTTCGTAAAGACTCAGAATTGTTAAATATTGGCTACTTTGCCCAGCACCAGATGGATGCACTGGATGGTAGCGCCAGCCCGATGTTGCAGCTGGCACGTATCGCTGATCCTAAAATCAGTGAGGCCAGCTTGCGTTCTTTCCTCGGCAGCTTCGGCTTTAGCGGCGAACGCATGGATACACCAAGTGAAAGTTTCTCGGGTGGTGAACGTGCCCGTTTAGCACTTGCATTAATCGTATGGCAGCGTCCAAACGTGCTGATTCTGGATGAACCAACCAACCATCTGGATCTGGATATGCGTCATGCTTTAACGATGGCACTACAAGATTTCGAGGGTGCTGTCGTGCTGGTTTCGCATGAACGTCAGCTGATCGCCAGTGTCTGTGATGAGCTGCTGTTAGTTCATAACGGCAAATGTACTGAATTTAATGGTGATCTGGTGGTTTATGCCGAGTGGTTACGTCAGGCACGTGCAGAATTATTAAAAAATGCGCCTAAAACTGCTGAAGTGATGAAAACACAGCAAGCTGAAGCGAAACCTGTACCAAGTAAAATGGATAAAGAAGCCCAACGCAAGGAGGCTGCTCGCCAACGTGAGCGGACTCGGCCGATTCGCAAAAATATTGAAAAATGTGAAAGCCAGATCGGAAAGTTGCAGCCAAAACTGGCTGCAATTGAAGAAAAGCTGTCAGATACTGGTCTGTATGATGCAGCGCGTAAGGATGAATTGCTTAAGCTCATGAATGAGCAGACTGAATTGAAAGCACAACTGGAAACTGCTGAAGAACAGATGCTGGAACTGATGATGGAATTAGAAGAACTGGAACAGTCCTTCCAAGAAAGCTAATTTTAATATTTGTTTAAAGCTTCAAGGATCATTAACTATAGTTACTGATCCTTTTTTTATGGGTTTATATTTTCTCTGCTATTAGTAAATCTTTTCTCTTACCTATTTTCCTACACTTCTCAGCTTGGTTAATCATTTACTCGATTTTTGACATATTTTGTAGTGAATTACGCAAGTACTATATAAGTTTATTTTTTAAACACTCGGCTTCCTTATTTCATACATTAATTTACAGCTCTAGGTCAGGTTATAAGGCTCTAATAAAAAGGCTTTTTAATAATCAGCAGCCTTATTTGAGACTATTTATGTTGAACTAGAGAGGAAATCCGCATGCGTGCTCTTACCTATCATGGTGCTCGGGATGTACGAGTTGAATCTGTTCCAGATCCAGTGATTCAGGAACCAGATGACGTTATTTTAAGGGTGACAGCCACCGCTATCTGTGGCTCAGATCTACATCTATACCGGGGTAAAATCCCGGCCACTGAAGACGGTGATATTTTCGGCCATGAATTTATGGGAGTTGTAGAAGAAGTCGGCCCTACAGTGACAGAAGTCAAAAAAGGTGACCGGGTGATCATTCCCTTTGTCATTGCATGCGGTCACTGTTTTTTCTGTGAACATGAACTCATGGCTGCCTGTGAAAATACCAATACGGGTCGTGGTGCGATCCTGAATAAAAAACAGATTCCACCAGGAGCGGCCTTGTTTGGCTTTAGCCACCTGTATGGTGGTGTTCCGGGTGGTCAGGCTGAATATGTGCGAATTCCCAAAGGTAATGTCGGACCGTTTAAGGTTCCCGGCTCTTTGCCTGATGAAAAAGTATTATTCCTGACCGATATTCTGCCAACAGCCTGGCAGGCAGTAACCAATGCTCAAGTCACCCGTGGTTCTACAGTGGCGATTTATGGTGCAGGTCCAGTCGGTCTGTTATCTGCAGCTTGTGCACGGATGCTCGGTGCCGAACAGATCTTCATGGTAGACCATCACCCTTATCGCTTGCGATTTGCTCATCAAACCTATGGGGTCATTCCGGTCAACTTTGATGAAGTCGATGCAGCTGAATTTATTATTCAAAATACAGCAGGTTATCGTGGTGTTGATGCAGTTATTGATGCCGTTGGTTTCGAAGCCAAAGGGAGTGTTCTGGAAACCGTAATGACCAACCTGAAATTAGAAGGTTCGAGTGGTTCAGCACTAAGACAATGTATTGCAGCAGTCCGACGCGGCGGTGTGGTGAGTGTACCGGGGGTTTATGCCGGTCCAATTCATGGCTTCCTGTTTGGTGATGCCTTTGATAAAGGTTTGACTTTTAAAATGGGACAAACCCATGTGCATAAATACTTGCCGCAGTTGCTCGAACATATTGAAAATGGAGATCTGTCTCCAGATGTGATTATTACCCATCGCATGCAACTGGAAGATGCTGCGGAAGGCTACCGTATTTTTGATAAAAAGGAAGAAGACTGTCGTAAAGTCATTCTGACACCGTAAATGTACTAAAAGAATAAAAGGCGCCTTCCAGGCGCTTTTTATTCTTTAATCAAGACAGATCAAATCACCTGTTTCTATTTTTCAAGTTTCTTCATCAAAAACTCTGTTTAACGGAAGTTATTTAATTTTTACTCCTCTTTCTAACTTGCAGAAAATAGCTCAGACAAATCCGAATACAAATGCTGAGCTAGAAAAGCAACCCAAAGAATAAACCCATAATAACTATATTTAATCCAATGATTTTAAAAATAAAATTAAATTTCACTTGATTATTAAAATAATTATGTAGTTTAACTACACCTAGATTTCCCAAGTAAAAATATGTTCCACGCCAACTATTAAATAAAACTACATTAACCACATAAGCGGTTATTTTATATAATATTTATTTTAATTTTCTATAAAAACAGCAGGCAAACTAATCTATTTTGGACAGTTTTGGACAGTTTTGGCTTAAACGCAGAAATCCTGCATAAGCTGCTCATTTAAATTTAAAACATTATTTTAAATTTAAAAATATTTACCCACAAGTCACCAGAGAATAAATTTGAATTTAAAATAAGAGCTGATTTAAAAGTAAATCTATTGTGGATAAATACTATCTTATTCACATAAATAAATATGGATAACTTTGGAGTTATCCACACTATTGATCAAGCTTTGAGCTTATTTA
>NZ_DFRO01000021.1:18279-51507 GCF_002381195.1 Acinetobacter sp. UBA3461
AAAATCTAGGATTTTAGAAATCGAAGTTCAATGATTTTCCATTCATTTTCATAGCGCCACAATTCCTGAATACGATGTTTATCTTTAGCTAAACCAGTCACTACACAGCATTCCGTCTGATCCGCATTATATTCGTAGTCTTCATATTCTACTTCAGGCTTATGCGGCTTCCAGACCCCATTCTTCACTGCATGCGCAATTCTGTCATAACGGACATAACTGGTTTCTACACGGTTTTTCTGCTCAAACACCACCTTAAAGTCTTCATGCTCATACTGACGCAGAACCTCATAATGACCGGTATAGAATGCATTGGCCCAAATTTCACGAACTTCTTCAAGCTGGCTATCCATGGATAAACCTCTTTATTGCTATAGGCTGGCCCAGATCAGACAAATACTGCGAATAAAAAAATCACCAGATAAGGTGCCAGAATCACTGATCAGCTGCTGAATATGCTAACCAGTTAAAATGACATTAGCATAAATTGATCATAAAAAAAGCACCCCGAAAGGTGCTTTTTTAAGTGTATTGTGTATCAGTTATGCATCGATATCTGCATTCAGAGCATTCTCTTCAATGAAGGCACGGCGTGGTTCTACGTCGTCACCCATCAAGCAAGAGAACATACGATCTGCTTCAATCGCATCCTGTACCGTTACCTGTAGCATGTTACGGTTTTCTGGATCCATGGTGGTCTCCCATAACTGATCCGCATTCATCTCACCCAGACCTTTATAACGCTGGATCATCATGCCGCGACGTGAGTCTTGCAGGATGTGCTGCCATACTTCATGGAAGCTATTCACCAGAATCTTGCGCTCACCTTTTTGTAGGTAAGCACCCTCTTCAAGTAACGTGAACCAGCTCTTCGAGTTCTTCAATAAACGTGCATATTCACTTGAACCCAACAGACCTGAATCAAGCAGATAAACATGTGGCAAGTTATGGATATAAATCGTGATACGTGGCAGATAAGTCACAGACTTGTTGCCTTCAGCATCTTCCTTCTCGAAAGTTTCAATACCCAGCTCAGGACGCAAGCTTGGTTGCTTGTCTTCGATGTGTTGACGCAACTGCATTGCCCAGTTTTCCACATAATCCAGATCAGTTGCCTGATCCAGTTTAAATGCTTCAAGTGCCAATAAACCATCCAGCAATGTTGCAGGATAACGCAGGGTTAAACGATTCAAGCTTTTTTGCGAGGTCTGGTAATCTGCAATCACATTTGCCAGTGCATCACCACGAATAGCAGGTGCATCCGCACTGATGTGCAGTTCAAGTTCATCAATCGCATTTGAAATCAGGTAAGTTTCCAGTGCATCATTATCCTTAATGTACTGTTCCTGCTTGCCTTTTTTCAGCTTGTATAGCGGTGGCTGTGCAATATAAATATGACCACGTTCTACCAGTTCCGGCATTTGACGGAAGAAGAAGGTCAACAGCAAGGTACGGATGTGCGAACCATCTACGTCAGCATCGGTCATGATAATAATTTTGTGATAACGCAACTTGTCCGGGTTGTATTCTTCACGGCCAATACCACAGCCCAGTGCAGTAATCAGCGTCCCCACTTCAGCCGATGAAATCATACGGTCAAAACGTGCACGTTCCACGTTCAGGATTTTACCTTTCAGTGGCAAGATTGCCTGCATCTTACGGTTACGACCCTGTTTCGCAGAACCACCCGCCGAGTCACCCTCGACCAGGTACAGCTCAGACAATGCTGGATCTTTTTCCTGACAGTCTGCCAGTTTACCTGGAAGACCGGCAATGTCTAACGCACTCTTACGACGTGTCATTTCACGTGCTTTACGCGCTGCATCCCGGGCACGTGCGGCATCTATGATTTTACCCGCGATTGATTTCGCTGCTTGCGGGTTCTCTAATAGGTACTCAGAGAATGACTTATTCATGGCCTGTTCGACCGCAGTTTTTACTTCGCTCGACACCAGCTTTTCTTTGGTCTGTGATGAGAATTTCGGATCCGGTACTTTCACCGATACAATCGCAGTCAAGCCTTCACGTGCATCATCACCAGATACTGCAACTTTTTCTTTTTTCAGAATATTTTCACTGTCCATATAGTTATTTAAACCACGGGTCAGTGCAGCACGGAAACCGGCTAAATGCGTACCACCATCCTTTTGCGGGATGTTGTTGGTAAAGCAGCGTACATTTTCCTGATAAGAATCATTCCATTGCAATGCCACTTCTACCCCGATCCCGTTCTCCGCCATCGTAGTAAAATGGAAGATATCATTCAGGTGAGTTTTGCCCTCATTGATATATTTCACAAATTCAGACAGACCACCTTCATAATCAAATACATATTCCGCATTAATGCGTTCATCACGCAGTACGATACGCACACCGGCATTCAGGAACGACAGTTCACGTAAACGGCGCGCCAGAATATCGACATTGAAAATGGTCTGACTAAAGGTTTCAGCACTTGGCCAAAAACGTACACGGGTACCGGTTCGGTCTGTATCACCGATCACTTTTAATGGGTATTGTGAATCGCCATGACGGTATTCCTGCTGGTGAATATGACCAGCACGATGAATGGTCAGTTCCAGTTTTTCTGACAGGGCGTTTACAACCGAAACACCTACCCCGTGCAGACCACCAGAGACCTTATAGCTGTTATCATCAAACTTACCGCCGGCATGCAGAATAGTCAGAATTACTTCTGCTGCAGACACACCTTCTTCAGGGTGAATATCAGTTGGAATACCACGGCCATTATCTGATACTGACACCGATTCATCTTCATGAATAGTCACTAAAATTTCATCACAGTGACCTGCCAGCGCCTCGTCAATCGAGTTGTCGACCACCTCGAAAACCATGTGGTGTAAGCCTGTACCGTCGTCTGTATCACCAATGTACATGCCCGGACGCTTACGCACAGCGTCTAAACCACGTAATACCTTGATGCTAGAGGAATCATAAGCCTTTTCAATGGTTTGTTCTGGTTGAGAAGCAGCTTGATCTTCTGAACTCATGGTTTCTCCCTAGTGAAAAATAGGTCTATCCAAAGATGGGTAAAACTTTAAAATACTATTGCACAACAACCTGAACGATACCGTTTTCAACATTGAATAACTGATATGAGATAGACAAATCATGTAAATGCTTTTGTACTGATTCGTGGTCTAAAGTGGTAATAAAAACTTGACTACCAAGTTGGCTCAATCGCTCAATTAAACGTTGTTGTGCGGTTAAATCTAATTCTGCTGTCAGATCATCTAATAATACCACAGTTTCCTTATTACAAGAATGTAGCATTGCAATTTGAGACAGTTTTAACGCCATCAGCAGCAGCTTTTTCTGTCCACGAGACAGGATCACATCTGCATCTCCCAGAGGGGTCTTCAGACGCAAATCTGCGCGATGTGGGCCGTATTCTGTATAGCGTCTTTCAATGTCCCGCTCATGATGATTGGTCAGGTCATTGAGCAGGCCAGTTTCAGTATGAAAACCGGGACTATAATCCAGGCTAATCGTAAGATCTGGCAGCAAATGTTTCAGGTCTTCTTCAAAGAAAACTTTCCATTGCTCGACAATACCGACCCGTTGTGAATGCAGAATCTCACCATATTGACTGAGCATCTGGTTCCACGGTTCCAGCTCTGACAGACTGAGGTAGCGCCTAGACTTTAGCAAGCTGTTGCGCTGCTTCAAGGCACGCGAATAATATTGCCAGGCATGATAGAACTCTGGTTCCACGTGGAACATTAACCAGTCCAATAACTGTCGGCGTGGCTTGGCACCATGATCGATAATATCGGTGCTTTGTGGATCAATCAGCTGCAAAGGTAGCAGCTTGGCCAGCTGCCCCTGGGTCGCCACTAGATCACCATTTACCTTGATCAACTGCTCACCACTGGCCATTTTCTGCATACCGACTTTTTCGGTATCAGACTGGGCAAACACGATCGCATCCGAAGCGCTGTGTTGAATGTAATTTTTAGGAATATGGGTACGAAAAGAACGCCCTGTGGCCAGCAGGTGAATGGCTTCCAGAACAGAGGTCTTGCCTGAACCATTCTGGCCATAAAAAACGTTAAACGGCTGCAATCCCTGGAGAGCAACCGTTTTTAAATTTCGTACACGCTCTATATGCAGACGCGTAATATGCATGATTAGCTTGTGCCTGGATGCTGCCGCTTAAACGCGCATCGGCATGACCACATAAGTTTGATCAGTATGTGCAGGATCCTGAACCAACACAGACTGGTTTGCTTCGGTCATGCTCATGGAGACATCATCACCGTCCAGCACACCCAAGACTTCTAGCAAATATTGCGCATTGAAAGACATTTCCATTGGTGCATCCGCATACTGAATGGCCAGATCTTCAATCGCTTCATCCTGCTCCGGGTTATTGGCACGCAGTTGCAGTGAATCCGCATTAAAGTTCAGGAATACACCACGAAGTTTCTCATTACTCAAAATCGCAACACGTTGTAGAGATTGCTTGAATACGTCATGTGCGATGATCACGTGCTTGTCACCACCACGTGGAATCACACGGCGATAGTCAGGGAATTTACCATCAATCAATTTGGTGGTGAAACGTACTGTAGTATCCCCCTGCTCCTTATCACGGTTTGCAACAGTGATAGTTACATTTAGCAATTCACGACCAATCAGCAATGATAGCTGGTCATCTTCAACACTAAGCAAACGCTGTAATTCACCTACTGCCTTACGCGGCACAATCGCCTGGATTGGCTGAGCTGCAGTCGATTGCGCAGCTGTTTCACACAGCGCCAGACGGTGACCATCCGTAGTCACTGCACGCAATTGGTTAGCATCAATTTCTAGTAATGTACCGGTCAGGTAGAAACGTACATCCTGTACCGCCATTGCAAAAGCAGTTTTTTCAAACAGGCGTTTTAGTTCACGCTGGGTCACAGTTACCTGTGTGCCCTGACTGTTTTCAGTTGACAGCAACGGATAGTCTTCAGCAGGCAAGGTACCGAGCACAAAACGGCTGTTTCCAGACTTTAAAATACAGCGCTGATCTTCAGTAATTTGCAGATCTACCAACGCAGCTGATGGTAAAGATTTACAGATATCGATCAGCTTACGTGCAGGAACCGTGGTTTCACCGGCTTGCAAACATGCACCTTCATTCAGAGGCATACTTGCTACCAATTCTACCTCAAGATCTGAACCAGTCACCGTTAATGCTTGAGCTGTCACTTGAATTTTCAGGTTAGACAGAATGTTTAAGGTATGGCGACGTTCAACCGCTCCTACGACATGTGATAGAACATTCAGTAAGCTCTCTTTCGCGATTTTTAAACGCACGGTACATTCCTCTGAAAACTGAAGATTAATATGGAAAAGTTAATTATTTAGCACTGTACTATGCGGCAAAAAAAGCCGCATAGCAAGCGCAGAATTTGAGCGTTTTGGCTTAGCTTTGCAGCAGGCGCTGCAGGTTTTTATAGTCCTCGTTGAAGATCGGATCTTCCTCACGCAGACTCAATACTTTTTCACAGGCGTGCATCACGGTACTGTGGTCACGACCACCAAATGCCATGCCAATTTCCGGGAAACTGTCTCCGGTCAATTCACGTGCCAGACCCATTGCAAGCTGACGCGGACGTGCATAAATACGGGTACGTTTCGGACCGACCAGTTCCTTCAGTGGAATACGGAAATATTCACTGACCACACGCTGAATATTTTCAGTACTGATGGTGCGGGCGCGAATCGCCAAAACATCTTTTAAGGATTCACGCACTACATCCAGATCAATCGGTGTGCCTTTAAAGCGGGAAATCGCCACCACTTTATTTAATGCACCTTCAAGCTCACGCACATTGGCGACCACTTGTTGTGCGATAAACAGTGCGCAGTTACGTGGCAGGTCAACTTCATTGCTTTCGGCTTTTTTAAGTAAAATTTCAATACGGGTTTCAATATCGGGCGGTTCAACCCCTACCGACAAACCCCATGAGAAACGTGAAACCAGACGTGGATCCAGCTCCGTCAATTCTTTCGGATAACGATCCGAGGTCAAGATGATCTGTTTCGATTCATCCAACAGTGCGTTAAAAGTATAGAAAAACTCAACCAGACTAGCCTCTTTACCCGCCAATAAATGAATATCATCGACTAGTAATAAATCCAGAGAGCGACAGTTTTTCTTGAATTCTTCAACCTTGCCCTGCTGCAGCGAGCTGACAAAGTCCTGCACAAAGCTTTCTGCGGTCATATACATCACGCGGGCATTCGGTTTGGCTTGCAATAATGCATTTCCGACGGCCTGCATCAAGTGGGTTTTACCCAGACCGGTCGGGCCATACAAAAATAATGGGTTATGTTGAGATGCACCGAGCTGGGTCAAAACCTTACGGCAGGTTTCTGCGGCCATCTGATTCGAGCGGCCTTCCACAAATAGAGAAAAAGTGAATAAGGGATTTAGCTGACGCTTGCGGCTATTTTTAACCGATTCTTCTTTTTCTTTACGTAGGCGAGGCGCAGGCGTACTCATTGGCTGTGTTTCTAAAGCAGCCGTGGTGGTCGCTGGCTGTTCACTGGCAGATAAAATCGCACCAGGTCGGGAATCCACCAGAATTTCAACTTTACGGATCCGGCCTTCAGATAACTGTTCTGCCAGAATCGAGATCAGCTCCAGATGATGTTCTTGAATGTAACGCGTCCAGTAAGGGTTCGGTGCATAAAGACGAAGGGTATCGTCCAGTTCCTCTGCAACCAGTGGGCGTATCCACATTGTAAAGACATTTCCAGAGAGCTCTTGTCGCAAGCGATTTAAGCAGTCTGTCCAAAGCATGTGAATCCCCTATTCATTCCATTGTTTATTCAAAAGCCATTGCCGCACCTGAAAGCGGGTCGCCATTCTAACCAAGTTATCCACATCTGTCATGAAATATTCAGCATAAATCGTTCAAAAAAGCGCTTTTCATGCATAAATTTAAATTTAAAACCTAGTGTGGATAAGTTTATCCGCAAGCTGTGGATAAAATATAGCATAAAGTTATCCACAAAGTATAAAAATTATAGAAACAGTTTTATCCACAATATAAGATTATGTTTATTAAAATTAAAAATGCATTTTCCACAGGAAAACAGCTTCCTAATAGTAATAAATTTAAATTTATAAATTTGAATTTATTTATAAGATCCAGACTTTCTGTGGATAACCAACACATGGTTTAAATTTAAATTCAAAACGAGAATCTAAATTTGAATTGTGTATAGTATTGTGGATAAATCTGTTGATATAGATGTTAATAACTAAAATATAACATTAAAACAATTATTTATATTGTGGTTAACTATTTTATTCACTCTTTGACTACACAATTTGAAAAGTATCAGGCAAGCCAATCCCTAGACTAATTTGAAAAGAAATATGCTTTTGCATTGACAGCTCAAGCAATGAGCACTAAAATCGCGGACCTTCATAGAAAGATCATTTTTGGAGTTTCGACATGAAACGTACATTCCAACCATCTGAATTAAAGCGTAAACGCGTTCATGGTTTCCGTGCTCGTATGGCTACTAAAGCTGGTCGTCAAGTTCTAGCTCGCCGTCGTGCAAAAGGTCGTCACAGCTTAACTGTTTAATCAGTTAGGCTTCGCCGACTTTGGGTGATATGACAACACTTTATGGTTTTGGCACAGAGTTACGATTACGCTGTGCTGCCGATTATAAAGGTGTCTTTGATGGTGCGCTTTTAAAAGTGCATCAACCCCATTTCTTATTTCTTGCAAAACCGTCCGAACTGCCAAATAGCCGTTTGGGTTTAGTTGTTGCCAAGAAAAAAGTGCGCCGTGCGCATGAACGAAATCGAGTAAAACGTCTTGCTCGCGAAAGTTTTCGCCTGCATCAACAGCAGCTCAGCGATCTGGATATTGTGGTGATGCCAAAAGCTGGTATTGATACAGTCCCGAATGCAGAATTGCACCAGCAACTACAATTTGCTTGGCAGAAACTCAACCGTCTTGCCAAAAAGCATACAAAAATAGCTCCCTCCCCACAAAAGTAGAGATGGCCAATGGTACGTTTACTGCATTGGTTAATACGTTTCTATCAGATTGCGATTAGTCCTTTATTGGGACCACGCTGTCGTTATCTTCCAACATGTTCTCAATATTCCTTGGAAGCAGTCCATACACATGGAGCTGTGCGTGGTGTGTGGCTGGCTACTAAACGTATTTGCCGTTGTCATCCGTGGGGTGGCTCAGGATACGATCCTGTTCCTCCGAAAGCGATTCGTTTTATTTCATTTCAGCAAATAGATTCTCAAACGCTTCACGTTGCTGTACCCTTTCGTGATCGTTTATTGAACCAAAATCACTCTCACCACTTGGGGTAATACATATGCAACAATGGGCCAGGATTGCAATTCTCGGGGCTATGTTTGTTGTCGCATATTTGCTCATTTTGGCGTGGCAAAAAGATTATGGAAATGCGGAAACTCAACCTCAGCAGGAAACTGCAGTTGTGTCGCAAGAAGTGTCAGCAGATTTGCCAAATGCTCAGACGGCTACCGCCGCTTCTGATGTGCCACAAGCAAATGTTCCAGCGCAGCAAGCCACGGATGCTACAGCACCTGTAAGTCAGCAGCTTATTTCAGTACAAACTGACCTTTATCATCTTTGGATTAATCCTAAAGGTGGTGATATTGTTCGTGTTGAATTACTCAATCATGACAAAAACAAAGACAGCGATGAACCTTTCGTCATGCTGGAAAGCGATGCGAAACGTACTTATGTCGCGCAGTCAGGTTTAATTGGTCTAAATGGACCGGACAGCAGCCGTAATGGCCGTCCAAGCTATGAGCTAGAAAAAACTGCTTATACCCTGGCAGATGCCAAGGCAGTCAAAAATAAAGATGGCGAGAATGTAAAAGTTCTGTCTGTACCAATGGTATTCAAGACGGCAGATGGTGTAGAAGTCATCAAAACCTTCAATTTTACTGAAGGTGAATATCCAGTTGTCGTGAACCACAAGGTTATCAACCGCAGTGGACAGGCTTGGCAAGGTCAAATGTTTGGCCAGATCAAGCGTGACAATTCTGAGGATCCAGGCAAATCTGATCAAGGTATCTTTACTTTAGGTACTTTCTTAGGTGGCGCTTGGGGTACCCCGGATGAGCATTACAACAAGTTGAAATTTGACAACTTTGTTGAAGAAAAACTCAGCACTGAAGCCAAAGGCGGCTGGGTTGCGATGGTGCAGCACTACTTTGTCAGTGCATGGGTACCAGGTAACCTGAAACTGACACAGGGCAATGGCGAGGCCTATACGGCGAAGCTGGAATCACGTAAGTCAACTGATAACATGAATATCATTGGCTTTACCTCTCCGACCTTCAATGTACCTGCCGGTACTGTGGCTGAAATTGATGCGACCTTCTATTCTGGTCCAAAAATCCAGTCAGAGCTCAAAGATCTGGCAACAGGTCTGAACCAGACTGTAGATTATGGCTGGCTATGGCCGATTGCCAAACTACTATTTGTTGGTCTGGAATTTTTCCATGGCCTGGTAGGTAACTGGGGCTGGGCGATCATTCTGTTGACTATTCTGGTAAAACTGATCCTGTGGCCATTGTCGTCGAAGAGTTACCGCTCTATGGCGAAAATGCGTGTGATTGCGCCAGAAATGCAGCGTATGAAAGAAGAGTTCGGTGAAGACCGTATGCGCTTCTCTCAAGAGATGATGGCACTGTACAAACGCGAGCAGGTAAATCCACTTGCCGGCTGTTTACCGCTCTTGCTGCAAATGCCAATCTTCCTGGCATTGTACTGGGTACTGATGGAATCTGTGGAACTGCGTCATGCACCATGGATGCTGTGGATTCAGGATTTATCTTCAATGGATCCTTGGTTCATCCTGCCATTGCTGATGGGTGCAACCATGTATATCCAGCAGTCGTTGAACCCACAACCGACTGATCCAATGCAGGCGAAAGTGTTCAAGATCATGCCAGTGATCTTTACAGTATTCTTACTGTTCTTCCCGGCTGGTCTGGTGCTGTACTGGATTGTCAACAACCTGATTACCATCCTGCAGCAAAGCTTGATCAACAAGTCTGTTGCCAAAGATCGTGCACAACGTGATGAGGCAAAGCCAGTCAACTAAGTTGAACTGACGGGCTGAATAAATCCGCTTAAGATGGTAATCTTAGGCGGATTTTTTTTGGCTGTACTTTTTGTTCTTCTGCAGGTGAATTTTATGCTCAACCCAACCACTACGATTGCTGCGATTGCGACACCACCGGGGCGTGGCGGCGTTGGGGTGATTCGTCTGTCTGGTCCAAAATCTTATGCAATTGCCCAGGCGCTAACTCGAAAAGAATTGCCTAAAGCCCGATTTGCCGGTTTTCGCCAGTTTTATGATGCGGCAGGTGAAGTCATGGATGAAGGTTTAGCGATCTGCTTCCCGAATCCAAATTCTTTCACGGGCGAAGATGTGGTGGAACTGCAAGGCCATGGCGGTCCGGTCATCCAGAATGCCCTGCTGGCACGTTTGCTGGAACTTGGGGCAACAGCAGCCAAAGCGGGTGAATTCTCCATGCGTGCCTTTGAAAATGGCAAGCTGGATCTGGTCCAGGCTGAAGCCATTGCTGACCTGATTGATGCGACATCACAAGCGGCTGCACGTTCTGCGGTACGTTCTCTGCAAGGTGCATTTTCGACCAAGGTGAATGCCGTACTTGAACAGCTGATTCATTTGCGTCTGCATGTAGAAGCCGCAATTGATTTCCCGGAAGAAGAAATTGATTTTCTGGCGGATGGCAAGATTCTAAATCTGCTGGATGGCGTATCCAGTGCAATCACTCAAGTACAGCAATCTGCGCGTCAGGGCCAGCTTCTACGTGAAGGTTTGCAGGTGGTCATTGCCGGTAAACCTAATGCCGGTAAATCGTCCTTGCTGAATGCTTTGGCCGGGATTGAACGCGCCATTGTGACCGATATTGCGGGTACGACACGTGACGTTTTGCATGAGAAAATTACCTTAAATGGTTTGCCAATTACCCTGACGGATACTGCCGGTCTGCGTGAAACGGGTGATATCGTGGAAAAAGAAGGGATTCGTCGTGCAATCAAGGAAATTGAGCAGGCGGATCTGCTGTTATTGGTCTATGACCTGAGTCAGGGTGATAATCCATTACAACTGGCACAGGAATATTTTGCTGAACATATTGAACCGAAACGCCTGATGCTGATTGGTAATAAAGCAGATTTGACCGGTGCCGAAGCTATCATTGGCGATTTTCAGGGTTTCCGTCATATCACTGTCTCAGCCAAGCAGGAAACCGGTGTGCAAGGGCTCATAGAGGCGATTACAGCGCATGCAGGCTTCCAGCCTGAAGAAGACACCTTTATTGCCCGTACTCGTCATTTAGACGCAATGAAGCGTACCCAGGTGTATCTGGCTGAAGCCCGTGAACAACTGGTGGTATATAACGCAGGTGAGTTAGTGGCAGAATCCTTGCGTCTGGCACAGAATGCTTTAGGTGAGATCACCGGTGACTTTAGTGCGGATGACCTGCTGGGCAAGATCTTTGGATCGTTCTGTATTGGAAAATAATCTTCAAGATATATAAAAAGCCCTCAATTGAGGGCTTTTTAACAGGCTTTTACATGCAGTTTCTGATGTGATACCCAGAGAACTACACATAAAATACTAATCACCGCACAGAAGCTGATAACAGCCAAACCCAAACCAAAATGATCGGCCAGATAACCCACTGCAATAATCGGCACAATCGTGCCTAAATAACCCATAAACAGATAGGTCGACATGACTGCGGCCCGATTCTGTAAGGTCGTGATTGCATGAATCACGCCAAATGCGCCCATCAGGGCAAAGCCATGCCCAATTCCAAACAGAATATCACTGACAAAAAATAAGATACTCGTTTTGAAGAGCATACACAGTGCAAGACTTATCAGACTCGCAAACATAATGATCAAGCCAATATTCAGACATTTCTTTGCAGCAACCGCTTTAGCAAAGAACTGCACCATGGCAGAAATCAGCAAAATGCAGGTGATGGCGGTACCACTGACTAGAGGCCCATGCCAAGGCAGAATATCCTGCACAAAAGAGGGTGACAGTGAGGCAAATAAACTAAAGGCAGCAAAGGCACAAAATGCGGTCAAACCCACGATCATAAACAAAGCATGATATTGAGGCTCAGGACGCAGTAATTTCGGTGCAATACTAAAGGGCTGACGTTCAAATGCTGGCACTTTTAACCAGAACAAGCCAATAAAACACAGTACTGCTCCCCAAATAATAGGTAGATATGGAGTGATCAGTGGCGTCTGAGAAAACTGCGCAATGATTCCGCCGACCAAAGGACCCAGACCAAAGCCAATTGCAGTCAGAATCGATACCAGTTGCGGTGCAAACTGCTTATGACTCTCTGGAATGGTTTGCATCATGCCAATCATGGCAGAAGTGGTCATGAGACCTGAGGCAATGCCGATAATGAAACGCCCCACTGATAAAATCAGTGCATTGTCTGCAAAGACGGAAATGATTAAGCCTAGACTGATAAATACCAAGCCGATTTGTAAGGTTCTTAAAAAACCAATACTGTTACTGGTTCGTCCCAGAAACAACAGAGTGCCTAGACAGCCAAACATATAGGCGACAAAAATATAAGTAATCTGGCTTGGAGATAGATCCCAAACCTGTTGATAAATAGGGTAAAGCGGACTGGCTAGTGCCGTGCCGATAGTCCCCATAATCAATGTAAGGCTGACCATGGCGAATGGTCGCCATGTGGTATTTATTGTCATGCTGCTGCCATAGAAGTTCAACATCACGCTTCCAGAAAAATGATGTTGAATAAAAATTTGAATGGAAAGCAGTGTATCGGTTAGATGAAAAAGCGGTCAATTATCTTGCTGTAAACAAAACGAAAATATTCAGCAGAAAAAATCAGCCATAACGCTTGAGCAATTTTAAAAATTCCTGAAGATCCTGTTCATTGACAGCTTCTGGATCTTTGATTACATGCTCTCTAAGGTGCTCCTCAATCAGTTCATTCATCAGACCATTCACCGCCCCCTTAATGGCAGCGACCTGTTGTAGCACATCAATACAGCTGGGTTCTTGTTGTGTCAGTGAGGCTTCTACCGCATGAATCTGACCTTTTAAACGCCGTACACGATTTAATATTTTTTTATCTTCATGTACATGACTCACCACAAGTCTCCAAAAATAAATATACTAAGGGGGAGTATATAAATAAGACCACTCAAATGCAAAACAATACCGCTCCACAGCACAACCATCAGTTTGATCAAGGCAATCCACTGGCACAGAAGAAGATACTGCTCGCCACAATCCTGACTGCCGTGATGATGGTATTTGAGATTATGGGTGGCTGGGTCTTTCAATCCATGGCCTTGCTGGCAGATGGCTGGCATATGAGTTCCCATGTCCTGGCCTTGGGACTTGCCTTTGCCGCCTACAAAGCAGCACGTCATTATGCCGATGATCCTCGCTTTAATATGGGGACTTGGCGTATTGAAATTCTGGCAGGTTATAGTAGTGCCATCATGCTATTGGTGATTGCGGGCTTTATGGCTTTCCATTCGATTGAACGCCTGTTTGCTCCGGTAGAGATTCACTATAATGAAGCCATTCCTATTGCGATTTTAGGTTTATTTATTAATCTGGTCTGTGCCTGGTTGCTGCATGATGGTGGACATGAACATGCTCATGGGCATCACCACGATCATGAGTATCATCCTAGCCATTCTGACCATCAGCATGACCTGAATCATCAGGCAGCATTTATGCATGTAGTAGCAGATGCCCTGACTTCAGTCTTTGCCATCATAGCCCTGCTTGCCGGTAAGTATTTTGGCTGGGATATTCTGGATGCTGTGCTCGGGATTGTTGGCTCAGTTCTGGTCGCACGCTGGTCTATTGGTTTATTGAAACAGACTGCCAAAACCCTGCTAGATGCCGATATGGATGCACCGGTGGTAGATGAAATCCGGGAAGTTGTCGCGGAATTTGGTCCTTTAGTAAAACTGTCTGACCTGCATGTTTCCCGCGTTGGGAAAGGCAAGTTTGCCTGTTTTGTGGCGCTGGAGACTGCGCTAGATTTAAGTCCTGATCAGGTCCGTGAAGCGATTTCTATTCATGAAGAAATCGTGCATATTTCTGTAGAGATTAATCCGGTTACTTCTATTTCATAAGTAGTTTATGTTCCACGTGAAACATTAAGAATAGTGAAACATGACAGTACATAAATCATCTGATTTTTCTGCATGAAACGCATAGAATTAGCACTACTTTACTCTGACATGAGCAGGAGATTCATGCTGAAACCTATCCTACTGCTGGCCATGACGGTATTGGCTACGAGCCTTAGCTTTGCCGATATTAATACAGTCAAAGCTAACCTGGCCAAACATAGCCCAGACCTGAAGATTGAAAATCTTCAGACTACGGAAATGAAAGGGATCTATAGTGGTTCTATGGATGGACAAGTGATTTACCTGAACGAGGATGCCAAGCATCTCATCGGTGGGTCTATGATTCGCCTTGCCGATAAGCAAAATCTTACCCGGGATCTGGTGCTGAAACAGAACAGTATCGACTGGAAAAAGTTGCCTTTACAGGATGCATTGAAAACAGTACGAGGCACTGGCAAGCGTCAGTTGGCGATTTTTTCTGACCCCAATTGCCCCTATTGTAAACAGCTTGAACTAGAACTTAAAAAGCTCAATGACGTAACCATTTACACTTTTGTTCTGCCACTGAAAGCGCAATCTATAGCCCCTTCACGACAGATTTATTGTGAAAAAAATCCGGCTCAAGCCTGGGATGATCTGATTAGTAAAGGTATTCAGCCTAAATCTGGCAAACGCTGCGCCAATCCGGTAGAACGCAACTTGGCCTTGGCTAAATCCCTAAATATTCAGGGTACCCCAGCAATTATTTTCTCGAATGGTTTTAAAGTCATGGGTGCCTATCCGGCTGAACAGATTGAAAAGATTCTGACAGAACTAGGTCTTTAATCTTAACTTTCGCTTGGTCATCTGAAGGATATTGAGAGCAGAAGCTTTGAATTAAATCTTTAAACAGCCAGCAGTAAAAAAGCACCCGACAGGGTGCTTTTTTCAATGCAAAACAGAAATTATTCAATTAAATATTTAGACAGTTCTGCGTTTGGTGACCATGTTGTAGATAAACAGAATGATAATGGCACCAATCACCGAAGCAATAAAGCCTGCTGCTGAACCTTCCTCATAAAGACCTAGCATACGACCGCCATAGGTCGCAAGTAATGAACCGGCAATCCCCAGTAGGGTTGTCATAATAAAGCCTGCCTTGTCATCTCCAGGATGGATTGCACGCGCAATTAAACCTGCGATAAAACCAATAACAATTGCAACTATAAGTGACCACATATGTATGCTCCTTTCTTATCATGTCTTTGTTTTTAAGTCATGTTCAGAAATCATCATCGGATAAGTCAAGTTTTCAATCTAGCGAAGTCCTGAAACGGAATGTTAGCTTTTTGTTCATGTGAAGCAGACATAAAAAAAGTGACTGTCGCCACTTTTTAAAGTTGGATCTCTTAAAGACCAATTTCACCAATAAAAGGCAAATGGCGGTACTTCTGGTCATAATCGAGGCCGTAACCGACAATAAACTTGTCTTCGACTTCAAAGCCAAGGAACTGCACATCCAGATTAATTTCACGGCGTGAAGGTTTGCTGACCAAGGTACAGAGCTGAATCGAGTTTGGGTTACGGGTGTGCAGAATTTCCAGAACTTTGCTCAGCGTATTGCCGGAATCGATGATGTCTTCTACCACCAGTACATCTTTACCACGGATTTCACCGTCTAAATCTTTCAGGATTTTTACATCACGTGACGATACCGTGCCACCACCATAACTGGACACAGTCATGAAATCCAGTTCATGTGGTTTTGAAATCACACGACATAAATCGGCCATAAAAATCACTGAACCACGTAACAAACCGATGAGCACAAGTTCTTTGTCACTATGGGCATAGTGTGCATCGATTTGAGCACCAAGCTCTTTGACTTTAGCTTGAATTTCTTCAGCGGAAATCATTACGCTCATTTGAACGGTCATGGGTAGATACCTAAAAAGTAAAAATAGCAAAATAAAAAAGGTGTTGACCTGCAACACCTGATATATCAGCAATTTTAATACATCCAGCAGGCAGATGCACCTGTTTTGCCCTGTGTTAATGTAATCATTTTTTCGGCAATTGTGAATCGCGCTTGAGTAAAAAAGCGCAGCCAATGGCTATTGCTGATAGCATGAACCATATGCGACGGCGTGATTTTTCAGGCTTTTTGCTGAGCTGTTGTTTTGACATAAACCGCCTCTCCAGAAACATAAGTCGCTGCAATATTACGGTCATCACCCAGCATAATCAGTGCAAAAAATGCATCTTCAATATTTTTGGCTTTGCTTTGACGCAGCTGTTGTAACGCCGTCGCATTCAGATCTAATACAACAAAGTCGGTTTCTTTACCGATATTAAAGTTACCGAGTTGATCCTCCAGACTCAAGGCTTTGGCTCCACCCAGTGTCGCATGATATAGCGATTCAAAGGCAGACAGTTTATCGCCTTGCAATTGCTGCACCTTATAGGCTTCATTCAGGGTTTGCAGCTGATTAAATGAGGTCCCTGCCCCGATATCGGTGCCCAGTCCCACTTTAATGCCTTTGTCCCAAGCCTTTTTCAAAGGGAATAAACCACTGCCCAGGAACAAATTTGAGGTTGGACAGAAGGCAATAGCCGAGTCGGTCTGATGCATGCAATCCCACTCCCCTTCTTCCAGATGCACACAATGAGCAAATACCGATTTAGAACCGGTCAGACCATAGTGATGGTAAACATCTAAATAACTTTGACGTTCCGGGAACAGTTCCTTAACCCAGGCAATCTCATTCTTGTTTTCACTTAAATGGGTATGCACATACACATCTGGATATTCTACTTTAAGTTGTCCTGCTTTTTCCAGCTGTTCAGCTGTCGAAGTTGGAGCAAAGCGTGGCGTGATCGCATACAGGTTACGACCCTTGCCATGCCACTTTTCAATCAACTTTTTAGAATCGGTATACGCTGTTTCTGCGGTGTCCGTCAGTGCTTCCGGTGCATGACGGTCCATTAGCACTTTACCCGCAATCAGACGCATATTACGCGTCGTCGCTGCATTAAATAAAGCATTGACTGATTCAGGATGGACGGTACAAAAGACCAATGCGGTCGTGGTGCCGTTTTTAAGTAATTCTTCTACAAAAAATTCGGCAATTTTTTCTGAATAAGCTGGATCCTGGAACTGGATCTCAGTCGGAAAAGTATAGGTATTTAACCATTCTAGAAGTTGTTCACCATAAGCACCGACCATTTCGGTTTGCGGAAAATGGATATGGGTATCAATAAAACCTGGTACGATCAGCTGCTCAGGATAATGAGCCACCTGCACTCCTTCAGGCAGATGCTGCTGCCCCTCTTCCCAGCTGCCAAACCATTGAATCTCACCATTCTGGCTGATGAGCAAGCCATCTTCTACATATCGCACTTGGTCGTGAATTTCACGCGCTTGGGCAACCGTATTCTTGATATCCAGGAAGCGACCGCGTACTGCCGTCGTTGCAATGATAGAAGACATTTAAAACCTGCGCTTTTTGATTTTTTCGATTGATTGTAGCTGAAAAAATTAGCATGTTTATATGAACATTCATATTTAACCATGCGTATTTTTTATGAGATCAAATAATCACGCGTAATTTCAACAGAGCATGTGTGTGCAGCCAAACTTGTAGACAAATAAAAAAGCCTGCTGATGCAGGCTTTTTTGATGCTTAATCTTACAGCGTAGTTTCGTTATGTTTCTTGCTATGACGAATCGACAAGATCGCGGTCACAGTCAAGACAATCACAATAAAGCTCAGTGAAATCCAGATCGGCATATGGAATACATCTAGCATCAGCATCTTAAAGCCGATAAAGACCAGAATCAAACCTAGGCCATAAGGCAGATAATGCATTTTTGAGGCTGCACCCGAGAGCAGGAAGAACATTGCACGCAGGCCTAAAATTGCCATCAGGTTCGCAGTAAGCACAATGAAGGGGTCGGTGGTGACAGCAAAAATAGCAGGAATAGAATCGACTGCGAAGATCACATCAGAGGCTTCGACCAGAATCAGCACCAAGAATAACGGCGTTGCCCAAAGCAAACCATTTTGACGGACAAAGAATTTATCGCCTTGAAGCTGCGGGGTGATACGCATATGTTTACGTAGCCATTTCAGAATGGCCATATCTTCAATATTGCTGTCTTCTTCATGCTGACCACGCAGGAATTTGAAGCCGGTATACACCAGGAACGCACCGAAAAGATACAGAATCCAGGAGAATTCCTGTACAAACCAGGCACCAATAAAAATAAAGATTGTTCTGAGCACAATCGCACCCAGTACACCATATAACAGCAATTTACGTTGTAGCGCTGGTGGAATGGCAAAGGCGGCAAAGATCATCAGCCAGACAAAGACATTATCAATTGCCAGGGATTTTTCCAGCAGATAACCGGCAAAGTATTCCATGACCTTGGTATTGGCAATTGCCGCACCTGCAGTTTGCTCCAGATACAGCCATAATCCACCACCAAATAAAGACGCGACACTGACCCAGGCGATACTCCAGTAGGCAGCGGTACGGACTTTGACTTCCTGACCATGCTGATGTTTAAAGCCGACAAAATCGATCACCAGCATGACGGCGACAATTGCGAAAAAGACAAGATACAGCCAGAGCGTACCAATTGTTTCCATGTGAATTCTCCACATCGGACGACTGGCCATAAAAAAACCTTGACCAGCTGCCAGATGAAAAACATCTATAACAACATGATCAAGGTCTTGCCTACATCTTAGTGTTTCACTTTTTTATATCAAGTGTGACCTAAAGATGCTCAGATACCGACTTTTTGCAAAGTGTAATGACGATATTCTGACACGTTCAAAAACTGAAATTTCATTCTTAAACGTTTGGAGGAGGCTACTCCCCTTGTTCAAACTCAATTCTGTTTGAGCAATTGCTCAATATCAAATGAGCATGACAGATTTTATGCATAATCACAAATTATTTTACAAAAAGCAGCGTTTAATCAGCAGCTTTGGGCAGGAAGTCCAAACGCTGAACCAAATAAAGACTAAGCAGAAATCCAAGAATCGCCAGCCCTGCGCCTACCCAGCCAATGCTCGATAGCCCGATCTGAAGCGTGACAATACTGCCAAGCAAAGCTCCTCCGCCAATACCGACATTATACAGGCCGGAATAAATGGCCATGGCAACATCTGTGGCATCTGCAGCCAGGTTCAGGGTTTTGGATTGTAGAGCCAGGCTGAAACCAATGATGCTCAAACCCCACAGCAGAGATAAGCCAGAGAGGCCTGTGACTGTGCTCGACAAGGGCAATAACAGCAGCATGGAAATAACCAGTCCAAAAGTAAAAGCAGGAATAGTCATTTTCGGAAACTGTGCGGCAAAGCGGCCAAACAGATAAGAACCCAAGAATCCTGCTCCGCCATAAACCAGAAGTAAAGTTGTGGTCTGGGCTGAATCAAAGCGGGCGATATTCAGGGAGAATGGTTCAATATAGCTATAAGCGGTAAACTGCGCCGTAATCACCAGAATGGTGAGGGTAAAGACTAGCATCAGGCTTGGACGTTTGATCAGGCTTTTTAAGCTGCTGAGGGAGCCTGAATTGACACTTGGAAGCAATGGCAAGGTTTTGGCCAGAATCAGGCAAATGATCAATGCAAGACACGCAATCAGGGCAAAACTATTACGCCAACCATATGCTTCGCCAATCATCCGGCCAAAAGGAATCCCGAGTACCATTGCCATCGCAGTACCGGTAGACAGCAGGCCTAAGGCCTGAAATTCTTTTCCTTTCGGTGCTACACGTACTGCCAGCGATGCCGTGATTGACCAGAACAGTGCATGAGCAACTGCAATTCCGATCCGACTGATAACCAGGACAATGAAACTCCAGGCAAAATAAGACAGCACATGACTGGCAATAAAGACCATAAATAGCAGTGTAAGCAGGAAACGGCGTTCAATATTTCTAGTGAGCAGCATGATCGGTAAAGATAGTAATGCGACTACCCAGGCATAAATGGTCAGCATCAGCCCGACTTCTCTTGGAGTCATGGCAAAGCTCTTTCCTATATCGCTCAGTAGTGCTACTGGAATAAACTCGGTCGTATTAAAAATAAAAGCGGCACAGGCCAAGGCAATCACACAGACCCATTGGCGTGTAACAGAAAGAGGTTGAGCAGAAGCAGACATGAGGGAGGATCAATACAGGATCAGCACATTCTATGCTTTTGCCAGAAAATTTCACATGAGGCAGGCTGTAATTTTACTCAGCGGAATTAAAAAAATTGCAACATTGTAAAGCTAAGGACTATGGCAGTCTGAGATAAAATCTTGAGGTAAACCTATGCAGATTGAACACCAGGAACAAGGAACTAAAGGTGAATGGTATGTGGCGCAGAAAGACCAGCGCCTGGCAGAGATGACATATTCCCGGGCAGGTGATGATAAGTTCATTATTGATCATACCTGGGTGGATGATAGCCTACGCGGACAACGTGTTGGACAGCAGCTGGTCGAAGCTGCGGTCGGTTTTGCCAGAATGCATGCTCTGAAAATTATTCCACTCTGCCCTTTTGCCAAGTCGGTGTTTGACAAAAATGAAAGCATACGGGATGTACTTCAGTAGGACTTCATCTAACTCAAAGATGGGACTAAACATCTATAAGATGTTTAATGGATGAGGATATGACGATATAACAGGTTGATCCTGGATTAGTACAACAGGTAAGAAAATGAGTAACATCAAACATCAGGACTCAAAGCGCGGCGGTGTATTTTACATGGAAGACAATGGTCAGCGCGTAGCAGAAATTACTTATCAATGGCGTGAACCGGACACCATTGTCGCTGACCATACCTGGGTCTCACATGCACTGCGTGGTAAAGGTGTGGCCCGTAAAATGCTGGATATTCTGGTCGAATTTGCACGTCAGAAACAGCTAAAAATTATTCCACAATGCTCTTATGTGCATGTCATGTTTAAGCGTGATCGGAATTTACATGACGTAGCGACTTTAGCTTTTTAAACCATCCCGTTGGAATAAACAGATTCAAATGGATAAAAGACGATAAGCCCTGTTTATGGGCTTGTGGCAATCTATAAAGCAGAGTGCCACTGAAGAGTCCTAATCCCATCCAAACAATCTGTTCATACTGTTGCAGCATGATCAAAATAACGATGATCAAGGAGATACTGGTCTGAAAAAAAGCACGATGATCCACACAAATCAATAGTGCCCAAGTTAATAGCATGCTGCTGATCAGCATGTTAATCTCACGTTGCAAGCCCCAGCTATGCAACACGATGACTAGCGCGAAACACAGACATAACAAGCTTAACGTGATGAAAAGATCTTTTAGCATGTTTCACCCTCATTAAAAGCATTATCATTCGAGTAATTATTTTTCAATGGTGTCTCTTTAATTTTTAATAATTTAGCTACAAAATGCAAACTGAAAACAGTGTAAGAAATAGCTGATATTTGATTAAAAAATAACCTAAACCCAATATATTGACTATAAAATCAATACTTGAAATTTAAAGGAATCATTCATGCTACAACTCTGTTATGCCAGTACGCGCATCGAAACAGAACAAGATCTATTACAAGACCTGAGTGATATTTTAGCAATCGCACGAAAGTTCAATTATGAGCATCAGATCTATGGAGCACTGTATTATGCACAAGGAAAGTTTTTCCAGTGTTTGCAGGGTGAACCTGAGATTGTAGAGCAGCTTTTTCAAAGTATTTCGAAAGACCGTCGGCATCAGCAGGTGTATCGTTTCGCTGATACAACTGTGGAAGCGCCAAGCTTTGCTGAGTGGTCGATGAAATATGTACATAAGCATAGCGAGATTGCTTCGTTCTTTTCCAAGCTGGGTCATAGCACTTTTCAGCCGCATTATCTGAACCAGCAAGATCTGGATGGCTTGCTCGAGATCCTGTATCGGGTTGACGAAAATCATCAACAGCTGGTTTCACCTCAGGGTTATAAACAACGTGGTTATGTCCCCTATTTCTGATCTGGTGAATCCAGACTAAAAATAAAAAAAAGTCCGCATGGCGGACTTTTTTTGTCTGATTTGCATTAGTTCATGTCAATCATCACTTTTAGGGCTTTTTCATCAGCCGCGTGTTTAAACACATCATAGGCCTTTTCAAACTCGTTAAATTTAAAGTGATGCGTGGCCAGTTTTTCTAGTGGTATTTTGCCGGAACAGCAGGTCTTGAGCAGCATGCCAGTGGTATTGGCATTGACCAGACCGGTAGTAATGGTCAGGTTCTTAATCCACAGTTTGTTCAGTTCAAAATTCACTGCTTTACCATGTACGCCGACGTTGGCGATATGTCCACCCTCTTTCACGACATGCTGGCAAATATTCCAGGTAGGCTCCACCCCCACTGCTTCAATGGCACAGTCGACCCCGCGTCCATCGGTAATCTCTAAAATCTTTTGAATGGCATCTTCTTTACCAGAGTTAACGGTATGAGTTGCGCCTACCGTTTTGGCAAATTCCAGCCGGTTATCATCCATATCCACCATAATAATATTGGCTGGAGAATAAAATTGAGCAGTGAGCAAGGCACTCATCCCGATTGGTCCTGCACCTACGATCGCGACATTGTCACCCGGTTTGACATCACCATATTGCACACCAATTTCATGTGAGGTTGGCAGGATATCGGACAGGAAGACGGCGACGTCTTCATTTAAGCCTTCAGGTAAATGGTAAAGAGAGGTGTCAGCAAAAGGTGTACGGACATATTCGGCATGGGTACCATCAATCATATAACCCATAATCCAGCCACCCTCATTACGACAGTGTGCATACAGCTGTTTCTGGCAATTTTCACAGGTACCGCAGCGGCTGACACAGGAAATAATGACCCGATCACCCTTTTTAAAGTTTTTGACTGCTGAACCGACTTCTTCAATGATGCCAATGCCTTCATGACCAAGAATCCGGCCATTAAAGTTGCCGGTTTTTTCTTTTGCCACCTGTTCAATTTCCGGGTTTTTACCTTTCCAGATGCCGAGGTCGGTCCCGCAGATCGTGACCTTAGTCAGTTTGATAACGGCATCATCGGGCTGCAAGATTTTCGGGATGGGACGTTCTTCAAAGCGGATGTCATTGGCGCCATAGTAAACCATTGCTTTCATTGTATTTGACATGGCAACTATCCTTTTTAGTGATTATTGTGGAGGATTGGCAGTCGTATTTAGCTATGACGACTGTCAGCTGAGAAACACGTAATGACTTTAAGCTAGCAGGACTTTAGGATTAGATCATTAGTAAAATAGTTAATTCCTTAAAAAAATTAAGTATTTTTTAATATTAAAAAAGGATCGTAGACATGTGTCTACGATCCTTGAGAAATTTTATGGAATAAAGGCTACAAGTATTGATTTAGATAATTTACTGTAAGGCGCTAATCAGTTTCTGATGCAAGCCACCAAAACCGCCATTGGACATGATCACCACAGCATCGCCCTCGCCTGCTTCAGTAACAACAGTTTGAATGATCTCATCCAAAGTACGTGCTACCACAGCTTTATTTGGTGCAGCCTCAATCACAGGTTGCAGATCCCAATCCAGACCTTCAGGCTGATACCAGATCACTTCATCCGCCAGACGTGCTGAATAAGCCAAACCCTCTTTGTGACTGCCCATACGCATGGTATTGGAACGCGGTTCAATAATCGCCCAAAGCTTACGTTCACCCAGACGCTTGCGTGCGCCGTCGAGGGTAGTATCAATTGCAGTCGGATGATGGGCAAAATCATCATAGACTTCGATACCACGTACCGTATCGAGCAGCTCCATACGGCGTTTTACACCGCCAAAATTCGAGAGTGCTTCACAGGCGGTTTGAATGGATACACCCACATGCTCAGCAGCGGCAATGGTGGCCAAGGCATTCGCCACCGAATGCTGCCCGGTCATATTCCACTGTACTTCGCCTTTGACTACGCCCTGTTGCAGGACTTTGAAATGTGAACCATCTGCTGACAATTGTTCTGCATAAAGTTCAGATTTTTCGTTGGCATCTAGACTGGTGCGCACTACAGGCGTCCAGCAGCCCTGCTCCAGCACTTCATCAATATTGCTTTCCGTAATCGGCGCGATAATCCGGCCTTCACTTGGAATAGTACGAACTAAATGATGAAACTGTTTTTGAATTGCGGCCAGATCATCAAAGATATCGGCATGGTCAAATTCCAGGTTATTTAAAATTGCGGTTTTTGGATGGTAATGCACGAACTTGGAACGCTTGTCGAAGAAAGCAGAATCGTATTCATCGGCTTCGACACAGAAATATTTCCCACCACCGAGACGCGCACTTTCCGAAAAGCCCAATGGCACACCGCCAATCAGAAAACCTGGCTCCAGACCGGCTTGATCCAGTACCCAAGCCAGCATCGTGGTGGTCGTGGTTTTACCATGTGTTCCGGCGACACCCAGCACGTGTTTACCTTGCAGAACATGATCAGCCAGGAACTGCGGACCTGAAATATAAGGCAGACCTTCATTCAGCATATATTCCACGGCATCAATACTACGCTTCATGGCATTACCAACAATGACCAGATCCGGATGTGGTTGTAGGTGGCTACGGTCATAGCCCTGCATTAAAGTAATGCCTGCATTTTCCAGTTGGGTCGACATTGGTGGATACACGTTCTGGTCTGAACCTGTCACCTTATGTCCGAGGTCTCGCGCGAGTAAGGCCAGCGAGCCCATAAAGGTGCCACAAATGCCCAAGATATGCAGATGCATCTACTTCACTCCATTTTGTACTGACACATCACTTTGTTTTCTGTGCTGTTGTCATGATTTATTCGATTTACCGGCAACGATAGCAAGGCTTTGCGGGAAAAGATAGGCATTCTGGCGTGATTTTTTATGTGAAGAAACGATGCTAGATGTGATAAAAAACCAAGCTTCACGATTATCTTTTGCTGCAATAATCCGTAAAATATCCTGTAAATTTTCTACCGGCATCCGCTATGTTCTGGCCCCTGCTCCTGCTTATTTGTGCAAACTGCTTTATGACATTGGCCTGGTATGGTCATCTGAAATTTTTGCCGCATGATGCCCCAATGTGGAAGATCATTTTATTTAGCTGGGTCATTGCTTTATTTGAATATAGCCTGATGATTCCTGCAACACGGCTGATGGCGCAACACGGACTCGCAGTCGGTCAGATGAAGATCACCCAGGAAGTGGTGACGCTACTGGTCTTTGTGCCCTTTATGCTATTTATGTTTAAACAGCCATTTAAACTGGATTATCTCTGGGCAGGATTATGCCTGTGTGGCTGTGTCTATTTCGTGTTCCGTAGCCCCTAATATCATTCAAGTGGTGTACTTCCCTATTTTTATTACAGATTTTGAGATTTCATTAAAAAATAAGAAAAATCGGGCCTTGCTTTGACCGTTAAATTTTATGAAGCTGAATTTTCAGTCTATAATACGAACTCCCATTAAAGCTTGGCTCTCTCGTCGAGATTTATCTTCTCTTACTTTAATCTCTGGAAACATTGCAATGAATGCGGCTGCTGCACAAGATGCTCCTCTAGTAGGTATTATCATGGGTTCTCAATCAGACTGGGCAACTCTCGAACACACTGCCAATATGCTTAAGCAGCTTGGTGTCCCATTTGAAGCCGAAGTCGTTTCTGCACACCGTACCCCTGACCGTCTGTTTGAATATGCAGAACAAGCACGCGATCGTGGCATCCAGGTGATTATTGCCGGTGCTGGTGGTGCAGCGCATTTGCCAGGCATGTGTGCCGCAAAAACCGATCTGCCAGTATTGGGTGTGCCGGTAAAATCTTCGATTTTAAATGGTGTCGATTCATTGCTTTCAATTGTACAAATGCCAGCAGGCATTGCCGTGGGTACCTTGGCGATTGGTCCTGCAGGTGCGACCAATGCAGCCATTATGGCCGCGCAAATTTTAGGTCTGACCCGTCCAGACATCGCGAAAAATGTTGCAGATTTCCGTGCTGCACAAACGGATAAAGTCGCTAGCAACAATATTCCAGGCCAAGCTTAATACGGGATAAAACACAATGGATAAAACCATCGGTATTTTTGGTGGCGGTCAGCTCGGTCGAATGATGGCACAAGCGGCATTGCCTTTAAACATTCAATGTACTTTCTTTGAAGCCACTACAGACTGCCCTTCGGCTGCATTAGGTCCGGTATTTTCCACCAAGGCTGAAAATGGTCTGCAAGACTTTATCAACAGTGCAGATGTGTTCAGCCTTGAGTTTGAAAATACACCACTGGCTGATGTAGATGTTTTAACGAAAAACAAAGACCTGCATCCGCCACGTCAGGCTTTGGCAATTGCACAGCATCGTCTGTCTGAAAAAGCCCTGTTTGATGAACTTGAGATTCCGGTTGCGCCGTATAAAGCAGTCACCTCTCTAGAGAGCTTAAAAGCTGCAGTTGCAGAACTCGGTCTGCCGATTGTACTTAAAACTTCTCGTGGTGGTTATGACGGTAAAGGTCAATTCGTTCTACGTTCAGCAGATCAAACTGATCAGGCTTGGGCAGAACTGGGTCCTGCCGGTGAACTGATTGCAGAAAGTTTTGTCACTTTCTCACGTGAAGTCTCAATTATTGCGGTACGTGGTCAAGATGGTGATGTGAAGACTTGGCCATTGGCCGAAAATCATCATCATAATGGCATTCTGTCTCATTCGATTGTACCTGCACCCAACAGTGCGGACTTGCAGCCAGTCGCACAAGATTACATCACTCGCCTACTGAATCATCTGAACTATGTGGGTGTATTAACTCTTGAGCTGTTTGTGACAGATAAGGGGCTATACGCCAACGAGATGGCACCCCGTGTGCATAATTCAGGTCACTGGTCGATTGAAGGTGCAGTGTGTTCGCAGTTTGAAAACCATGTGCGTGCGGTGGCTGGATTGCCTTTAGGTTCAACTGAGGTGATCCGTCCAACCGTGCTGGTGAATATCATCGGTCAACATCCAAAATCTGAAGATGTTCTAGCCTTGGAAGGCGTGCATTTGCACTTATACAATAAGTCAGAACGTGAAGGCCGTAAGATTGGTCACATCACCCTGATGCCAACCGACAGTGCACAATTGACTATGCTATGTCGTCAATTGGCGAAGATTTTACCGAATCCATTGGCATTGAGCGAAGATATGAGCATCTAAGCTTTAACTTGCTGATAAAAAAAGCGATCACACCTGTGGTCGCTTTTTTATTTGTCGGCTTTCAGGCATGATTGCGCCTCTTTGAAAATACCCTACCATTTATCGGATTATTTTCAAAATCAATTGCTTATAAAACAAACAATAATTTATAAATAATTGATGAAAATTTAACCTGTTGCTGCATCAGTTCGGCTATGCAGATTTAAATTTAAAATGAATTTAAAACTTGCAAAGTGTACTTTGAATTTAAATTCATAAAAATAAATTCAAATTTAAAAGAGGTCATTTGAATTTAGATTTTCTATTTTGAATTTAAATTCAAAACAATAAATTTAAAAGCCAGAGAATGAATTCAAAGTTTTAAATTTAAAAATCCTTCTTGTATTTTATAAATGAATTTAAATCCTAAGTGTCTGCAATTACTTGTTATTAAGCTTATGTGATGTTGGTTATCCACACAGTCAATTTTGAATTTAAAAGGCTGATAACATGGCTTTGAATTTAAATTTAAAAATTAGTTCAAATTTGAATTTAAAGCATCTTGTGGATAAGTTTTTAAATTCAAAACTTACAAATAAATTTAAAAGTGAAGAAAATATGAATTTAAATTTTACGTATTTGCGCTTTAATTTTATCCACAAGCTGATAAGGTGAATAGGAACATAATTCGAAATATAAGTATTCAAGGGTACTATGCAACGGCTTGCACTTTTTCTTGGCTCAATCGTTCTGGCTGCCTCTCAGGCACAGGCTGAACTGATCATTAATGGACAGCGTGTAAGTACATCAGAGCTGTCCTCGAGTCCTGGCATCTATACGCCAAGTTCCAGTTCATTTCAAAGCTGTCTGGCTGGATTAAAACCCCAGGCACTCGCTAAAGGTGTCCATGCAGCGACCTATGACCGATATACCCAAAATTTAACCCCTGATTATTCTGTAATTGAAAGACTCAACTATCAGCCAGAATTTTCAACGCCAATTTGGGACTATCTGTCTGGTCTGGTCGATGAAGAGCGCGTACAGCAAGGCCGTCAGAAATTACAGCAGCATCGCGACGTATTAAATCGAGTCAGTGCTGCTTATGGCATTCCGGCTGAAACTGTGGTGGCAGTCTGGGGTGTGGAAAGTAATTATGGTGATATTTCTGGTAAATATCCTTTATTGCAGGCGCTCGGTACTTTGAGTTGTGAAGGTCGTCGTCAAAGCTATTTCCGTGGTGAGTTCTTTACTACCATGAAGCTGTTGCAACGTGGTGATGTCTATGAAAACCAGCTTAAAGGTTCATGGGCAGGAGCTTTTGGTCACACCCAGTTTATGCCATCCACTTATGATGAACTGGCGGTTGATTTTGATGGTGATGGGCGTCGTGATCTCGTCAGCAGCATCCCGGATGCCTTGGCTTCAACAGCCAACTTCTTGAAAAAACGCGGCTGGCAGAGCGGACAGCCATGGGGTTTTGAAGTAAAAATTCCTCAAGGTATGTCAGTTTCGGGTGAGGGGCGTCGCAATAAAAAATCCTTGAGTAGCTGGATCAATCAAGGGGTGGTTCGTGTCGATGGTTCGGCATTAGTTCAAGGGAATTTATTGGAATCCTCTCAAGCTGGTTTATTGGCGCCTGCCGGTGCCAATGGGCCGGTGTTCCTGGTCTTTAAAAACTTTGACGCCATCTATAGTTATAATGCAGCCGAAAGCTATGCTTTAGCCATTGCACATCTGTCAGATCGTTTGCAAGGTAAAGGTGGCTTGGTGCAAACATGGCCAACCGATGATGCTGGCACATCACGTGCAGAACGTCGAGAGATTCAGCAATTCTTGCTCAATAAAGGTTATGACATTGGTGCAGTAGATGGTTTGATTGGGGATAAAACCCGTCAGGCAATCCGCCAAGAGCAGATCCGTTTAGGTTTAACTCCAACCGGACGGGCAGGTCAACAGATTTTACGTGCGTTTCGGAATGAAAATGCCAAACTGATGATGCAATAACAGAGATTGAAAAAAAGGTCTGCAATAATGCAGACCTTTTTTATACCTATATATAGTTATAAGAATTCAGGAGATTAAACTGCTGTAATCGTACCGAGCACACGATAGCCTGAAGCCCCGGTCACAGCTGGCAGATTGCCACTCAGCTGATTCATAAAGCGCATCGCCAGCCAGGCAAAGGCAGTGCCTTCGACCCATGTTGGATTTAAGCCTAAATCAGCTGTGGTTTGCACACTCCAGTGATGTTTACGCAAACGCCAGCGCAGCTGTTCCAGTAGATGTGAATTATAAGCACCACCTCCACAAACATAGACTTCACCTGTATCCAGACCAGAGCGATAAATCGCTTTTTTAATGGCACGTGTGGTGAGCTTCATGAGCGTCGCCTGAACATTTTCCGGGGTATCTTCCAGCTCATCATATTCTAGACTGCTGCGCCAGTCGGCAATCTGTTCATCCAGCCATTCCAGATTAAAGTCTTCACGGCCAGTACTTTTAGGGGGTTCTTTGGAGAAAAATGCATGTTCCTGCAAACGATCTAACAGGCTACGGATGGGTGTACCATAGGCTGCCCAGTTGCCATTTTCATCAAAAGGCTGGCCAGTATAACGCTCACACCAGGCATCCATCAGAATATTGGCTGGACCAGTATCAAAGCCGTAGACTTGATCTGGTTGACCGGCAGGTAGAATACTGACATTGGCAATACCACCCAGGTTTAGAATCACCCGGTGAATGCTGTCATGCTGAAAAATATCCTGATGGAAAGCCGGAACTAGCGGTGCACCCTGGCCACCAGCCGCCAGGTCACGGCGACGGAAATCGGAAATCACCGGAATCTGGGTAATTTCAGTAATAATGTTTGGATCACCGATCTGCAAAGTAAAGCCATGTTCAGGACGGTGGCGAATAGTTTGTCCATGTGAGCCAATAGCGTTGATTTGTGTGCGATCCAGCTTATTTTTTTCAATCAGCGCATTAATACCATGACCAATCATCTGTGCCAGCGCAACATCTGCTTTACCCATGCGGTCAATTTCATTATCGCCTGGCAGTGTAAGCGCCATCAATTCATCACGAAGATCATGATCAAAAGGTAGGGTGAGGGTGGCATGAAGCTGGAGTGGATCAAAAGAAGCAGCAACAATATCGACACCATCCATGCTTGTGCCGGTCATTACCCCAATATAGATCGCTGTCATGGTTATTCTTAAGCCTGCAATATGCTGAAAAAGTGTTAGTATATCGCACAAATTGAATAACTGATGTATTTGGGTTTTGTGATGTCAAATTTCCTGCCGGCTGAAGAACAACTTGCCCTCATCCAACGAGGCACACACGAAATTATTTCTGAAGAAGATCTTCTAAAGAAATTAAAGCAGAATCGTCCACTAAAAATTAAAGCGGGTTTTGACCCCACTGCACCTGACTTGCACTTAGGTCATACTGTACTGATCAATAAGCTAAAAGTGTTCCAAGACCTGGGCCACGAAGTTTTCTTCCTGATTGGTGACTATACTGCGATGATCGGTGATCCAACCGGCAAAAGTGCAACACGTCCACCATTATCGCGAGAGCAAGTTTTAGAAAACGCTAAAACTTATCAAGAACAAGTATTTAAAATTCTTGATCCAAACAAAACCAAAGTGGTGTTTAACTCGGAATGGTTTGCACAAAAAACTGCTGCTGATCTGATTCAACTGGCATCACAGCAAACTGTTGCCCGTATGCTTGAGCGTGATGACTTCACAAAACGTTATAACAACCAGCAACCGATTGCGATTCATGAATTCCTGTATCCACTGGTACAAGGTTATGACTCAGTAGCACTAGAAGCAGACGTAGAGCTGGGTGGTACAGACCAGACTTTTAACTTATTGATGGGTCGTACCCTTCAAGGTCGTTATGACCAGGAAGCACAAGTCTGTATTACTGTACCAATTCTTGAAGGTTTAGATGGCGTTAACAAAATGTCTAAATCTTTAGGTAACTATATTGGCGTCTTTGATGCGCCGGGTGCGATGTACCAGAAAGTACTGTCAATGCCGGATTCACTGATCGAACGTTACTTTGATCTGCTTAGCTTCAAATCTGTAGAAGAAATTCAGGTATTGTTGAAAGAGATTGAAGAAGGTCGTAATCCACAGGAAGTAAAACGCATTCTTGCGCTGGAACTGGTTGAGCGTTTCCATGGAAGCGAGGCTGCTGCGCATGCACATAAAGGTGCAGGTAATATCATTACTGAGGGTGAATTGCCTGAAGGTACGCCTGAAGTCACCATTTCACGTGGCGAGTTTGGTGGTGAAATCTTTATTACTTCAATCCTGCGTGAAGCGGGTCTGACTAAAAACTCGGCACAAGCCAAAGATGCGCTGGGTCGTGGTGCGGTAAAAGTAGACTGGCAGCCAGTTGATACGTCTTTTTCTGTGAAAGAAAACGTGACTTTGATTGTTCAGGCGAGCAAAAAAGCGATTGCGAAAGTGACCTTTGTTGATTAAGACACTTTCTAAGTTATTGAATTAAAAGCAGGCTTCGGCCTGCTTTTTTTTATATGTTTCTATATTCAAAAATCAAATAAGCAAATTCAAAAAAAACCTTATAAAAACAAGAGTTAAATTTTGCCGAATCCCTTGCGTTTCCCTATTATTATGTATAAGATTTATTCATCTAGAGAATTCGCTTTAAGCACATCTAGAGGGTAGTGGTAATAACAAATAACTCCACAACTTATAGTCTCTTCCCCAAGAGACTTTTTTAAGATACTGAAGCAAATAACTATAATAATGACATACTGGATCGGGTAAAGATTCAATTACGAGGGAGAGATTTTGGGAGAGATCTCTTCCTTTTTTATTTGCAAAACTCCACCTTTCCTTTCTATATTGTCTTTTAAAAATCAAATTTTTTATTTGCTTTAAATCCACTACAGATCGCCGGATAGATACTGACATCCAGAAAGTTATCAGTATGCTGATCACATCAGGTCTCAAAGAAGATCTAGAAATTTAAAATAAGAGGGTAAGCAGTGTTTATGTATCACTATCGGACTCAGGATATTTTTGATCAGGAAATTGATTTTATTTTACGTTTTCTATTTGAATACGATACGCCTGAACAGAAACAGAAATCTTTTAAACAGGCATATACTTTATTACAGCAACTCGATCTCGCATCACACTATCTTCTCTTTTCCTTAGTCAAAGAGCGGTTACCTCGTCGGGCTAAATTGTTATTTGCTGCTGAGGACTATAAAGGTAAGAAAGAAGTGATTGAAGAAGTCATGCATCACTGGGTGGGACATAAGTATCGCCAATACGTAGCTTAGCTATCTTAATATTCTCTTTGGCTTTATATAGATATTAAAAAGTCAGGTTTCGTAACTTATATAAAGCTGAATACGGCTGATTCGACTATTTTTACTTTTTAAAACCTGTGATTAGAAAAAGAAGTCGCTATGAAAGCAGCAAACTGATTTTACTGATAGGACCTATATCTATTAGTCGGATAGAAAATAGCAAAATATGTAAGCTGATATAAGCAAGTTTTGAAAAATTCTGAATACAGAGCTGAAATTACACAGTCTTATTAAGATTTAGTACTTTTTTGAGAGCTATTAGGTCTTAATGAAAATAACTATTTTAAAATGAATTGCACTGAATACAGGTTTTATTTCAAAAAAACGGTTAAATTTTAGATAAAAAAGCGATTTTTTAGTGATTTTAGTAGAAAAAAGATACATACGTGAAAAATATAGTGAATTGGGGGTTGCAATGATTCTGAAATCCTCTAGAATGCACCCATACCGACGAGATACACGGTGATGAACGAAGCGAGATGCTGAGTTATCCGGTGTTTTG
>NZ_DFRO01000040.1:0-740 GCF_002381195.1 Acinetobacter sp. UBA3461
ATTTCATTAAAAATTTGAATAATTATTAAGATTTTGATATTTAGATATAAATTTTTTTTAAAACTATTTAATAATATATAATTTATATTAAAAACAAACAATTTATATAAAAAGGTGTAATATATTCTCCATATAAGTGTGATTAAGGCGACACATTTAATGTCTATCTCCCAATTAGCCAAGGCTGTATATACATGCTTGGCTGCTTTGCTATTGGCAAATACTGCTACTCATGCTGCGGATGCATTTAGTACAGAAAATCCATGGATGTTAGGCGACTGGAATGGTCAGCGTACTCAACTTCAACAACAAGGTTATGATTTCAGTTTTGGTTATACCGGTGAAGTAGCAACACTCATTGATGCTAAAAACTCATCTGATCACGGTACTGAATACGCCGACCAGTTTGCAATCGGGGCCCATCTGGATCTGGAAAAAATTGCAGGATGGAAAGATACCGAAGCACAAATTACGGTGACTCAGCGTAACGGTCGTAACTTATCCAATACTGCTGAAGCGCTTAATGGACACTTAAGCTCGGTGCAGGAAGTATGGGGACGTGGTCAAACCTGGCGTTTAACTGACTTCTGGATCAAGAAAAAATTCATGGATCAGAAACTGGATGTCAAAGTTGGTCGCTTTGGTGAAGGTGAAGACTTTAACAGTTTTGATTGCGATTTCCAGAACCTGGCATTGTGTGGTTCACAGGTAGGCAACTGGGTCGGTGACCAATGGTATAA
>NZ_DFRO01000040.1:850-9505 GCF_002381195.1 Acinetobacter sp. UBA3461
CCAATGGTATAACTGGCCAGTATCACAGTGGGCAGCACGTGTGAAATATAACCTCATACCTGAAATCTTTACCCAAGTGGGCGTCTATGAATATAACCCTGAGAATCTGGAACGTGGTAAAGGCTTTAACCTGAGCACAGACGGCTCTAAAGGCGCGATCATTCCGGCAGAAGTAGTGTGGACACCAAAACTCGGTGAACGAAAACTTCCAGGGGAGTATCGTGCCGGTTATTACTATAGTACCGCAGATTCAAAAATTCTTGACGGTGTAACGCCTCAAGAGATCCAGACTAAAACAGACCATCATCAAGGTGGCTGGATTGTTGCCAAGCAACAATTGACGGCACAGCAAGACGATATATCTCGTGGTCTCAGCGGATTCGTAAATCTCACCCTTCATGATGCCAAAACAAATGAAAAAACTGATATACAAAATATTGGCCTTGTGTATAAAGGCGCAATGGATGCTCGTCCAAAGGATGAAATTGCGTTTGGTATTGCCCGTATCCATATGAATTATGATGCATTGGGTGACCGTAGTGAAGAAATCGATGCAGAAATCTACTACGGATTGCATGCCACGAACTGGCTCACTATTCGACCTAACCTTCAGTATGTTCGCCATGTCGGTGCATACAGAAATGGTGAAAGCGTTTGGGTAGGCGGTATCAAGTTTAATACCTCCTTCTAAAAAGAGTTCTTAGTTGCAAATACATAATTGAATCTCCCGTGACTTTGAGGCATTGATAAACAGATGCCTCAGGTATGTATTTATAACTAAGAACTTAACAATATGGTGTTCATGCATTCGAATTGCATGAGCGAAAAGAAATCTTATAAAGGTGTTCAATATGAATACTTCGTCTTCAGGTTCAGTACTGAAAACGATTATGGCAGTCATTGCTGTTATTTTCGGTCTGGTACTACTGATCGGAGGGATTTACCTGGCAATACTTGGTGGGTCTTGGTACTACATCATTGCCGGTATTTTCTTTATTGCGACCGCAGTTTTATTACATAAACAGAAAAGTACAGCACTGATCGTATACGCCGTGCTGATCTTAGGCACAGTAGTATGGGGGCTATGGGAAGTTGGTTCGGACTTCTTCGCACTCGCACCTCGTTTAGACATTTTAGGCCTGTTCGGTTTAGCACTTCTCATTCCAGCCGTGACGCGTGGTTTTGGGGAGACGAAAGGTGCCAAGATTGCACTCACCAGTACTTTAGCAATTACCATTGCGGTAATGATCTATTCTGTATTCAATGACCCGCAAGAAATTCGTGGTGAGCTAAAATCACAGCAGCCTGCAGTGCATCAGTCTATTCCCGGTATTGCTGACGAAGACTGGCCAGCCTATGGCCGTACTCAATCTGGTCTACGTTATTCTCCATTGAAACAGATTACTGCTGATAACGTAAAAAATCTGGAGCTGGCTTGGGAATTTCATACCGGTGATGTAAAAACGGATAAAGATTCTGGTGAAACTACAAATCAGGTAACCCCGATTAAAGTGGGTAATAACCTGTTTATGTGTACCACTCACCAGTACCTGATTGCACTTGATCCTGCGACGGGTAAGGAAAAATGGCGTTTTGATCCTAAGCTGAAAGCGGACAATACCTTCCAGCATTTAACGTGCCGTGGAGTGTCTTATTATGATGCCAATAACACTACCGGTTTTGAAAGCAGTCTAGCTGCTCGTTCTACAACGTCTGCCGAATGTCCTCAGAAAGTAATCTTACCAGTGAATGACGGACGTTTGGTGGCGGTCAATGCAACTACTGGTAAGGTATGTTCCGACTTTGGTAATAACGGCGAAGTCGATCTGCAAAAAGACATGCCATTCCCATATCCAGGTGGTTATAACCCGACTTCACCTCCTGTGGTGACAGGTACAACCATTATCATTGCGGGTTCAACCACAGATAACTATTCAACTGAAGAACCTTCAGGTGTCATTCGTGGTTATGATGTAAATACTGGTGAATTGCTCTGGGTATTTGATACGGGTGCGGAAGATCCAAATGCGATTCCTGCTCCAGGGCAAAAGTTTGTACATAACTCACCAAATGCATGGGCACCTTTAGCTTATGATGCCAATCTGGATATTGTTTATGTGCCTACAGGTGTCGGTACACCAGATATCTATGGTGGTCATCGTACTGAACTGGACGAGCGTTATGCCAATTCAATGCTGGCATTGAATGCCTCTACTGGTAAATTAGTCTGGAACTTCCAGACTACCCATCATGACCTATGGGATATGGACGTACCAGCTCAACCAACATTGACTGATATCAAAGATAAAAACGGGAATATGGTGCCAGCCATCTACGTGCTGACCAAGACTGGTAATGCCTTTGTATTAGACCGTCGTAATGGTGAAGCGATTATACCAATCACTGAGAAACCGGTGCCTCAATCTGTAAAACGTGGTCCACAAACTAAAGGTGAGTGGTATTCAAAAACTCAACCATTCTCTGACTTCAACCTGGCTCCTCAAGATAAATTGACGGATAAGGACATGTGGGGTGCCACCATGTTTGATCAGTTAATGTGTCGTGTATCGTTCAAAAAACTGAACTATGACGGTATTTATACACCACCCTCTGAAAACGGGACGCTGGTCTTCCCGGGTAACCTGGGGGTATTCGAATGGGGCGGTATGTCTGTGAATCCAGACCGTCAGATTGCATTGACCAACCCAATTGGTTTGCCATTTGTATCTCGTCTAATTCCGCAAGATCCGAACCGTAAGCAGACTGCCAAAGGTGCAGGTACTGAAGCGGGCGTACAGCCAATGTATGGGGTGCCTTATGGGGTTGAAATCAGTGCCTTCCTGTCTCCATTTGGCTTGCCATGTAAGCAGCCTGCATGGGGCTATGTGGCGGGTGTAGATCTGACCACCCATGAAGTTGCCTGGAAACGCCGTATTGGTACGATTCGTGACAGTATGCCGGGTATTCCATTACCCCCATTTAAAATGGGTGTGCCAATGCTCGGTGGTCCAATCTCGACTGCGGGTAATGTGATGTTTGTTGGTGCAACTCAGGATAACTATATCCGTGCCATCAACGTAAACAATGGGGATGAGTTATGGAAAGGTCGTCTGCCAGCAGGTGGTCAAGCCACTCCAATGACTTATGAAGCTAACGGTAAACAGTACGTGGTGATTATGGCGGGTGGTCATGGTTCCTTTGGTACCAAAATGGGCGACTCTTTAGTGGCCTATGCATTACCAGACAACAAATAATGAAGTTTTGTAGTTAAGTAAAAAAGCCTGATTCGTCAGGCTTTTTTATGCAGAATACAGGCTGTTATAACAATGAATCTTAACCAGCAAATTATGATTGGTCAGATGAGCATGTTTATAAACATGATGCACTGATCTCATGCTGCTGAGCATTCGAGATACAGCAAAAAAACACTTTATAAATATTTTGGCTTCCATGACATGCATAGACGCCAGACTTCAGGAATATAAGCTATGTACCTTCATATAAGACGGTTACCGATGAAATCAACGTTGTCCTGCCTGATCGCCTGTATCAGTCAAGGAATTTATGCGGAAGAACCGGTTACAGAGGTACAGCGACTGGCTCCCATTGTGGTTGAAGCAACCCGTACAGATCGTGCCATTTTGGAAACACCGGCATCTACCTATTATCTGCATCAGGAACAACAAAATAGCTTAAATGTAAACTTGTCTGAAACCTTAAAAGGTGTACCAGGGTTGCAGCTGAATAACCGCGAAAATTACGCTCAGGATTTACAGATCTCAATGCGGGGCTTTGGCGCACGCTCGACTTTCGGTGTGCGAGGAGTACGTTTATATGTGGACGGTATTCCTGCGACTATGCCGGATGGGCAGGGGCAAACCTCGAATATTGACCTGAATAGTCTGGATCATATTGAAGTGCTGAGTGGTCCATTTTCCTCGCTATATGGTAATTCTTCTGGCGGAACCATCCTGACACAAAGCCGTGAAGGGCAAGGACCTGATTCAGTCACTTTAGGATATTCAGGTGGCAGTCAGAATAAAGGTCAAACGAACCTGGTACTACAAGGTGGCTCAGATAATGCTTCTGAACCAAGCTATATCATCAGTTCATCTTATTTTGATACGGATGGTTTCCGTGACCATAGTGGTGCACATAAAGTACTGAACAATGCCAAGCTGACTTGGGATCTGGAGGATGGCTCTAAAATTAACTGGGTCAATAACTATGTCAAAATTGCAGCAGATGATCCAGGTGGTTTAACACGTGAACAATGGCGAGCAAATCCTAAACAGGTTGCAAATAATGTGCTGCTATATAACGCCCGAAAAGAGATTGAACAGCTTCAAACTGGTTTAACCTGGAATAAGCCAATCAATGATCAGCATGAGCTATATGGTATGGCCTATTGGGGACAGCGTGCAGTTACGCAATATCAGTCGATTCCAAACACAGCACAAGGCGGTCCTAATCATGCCGGTGGCGTGATTGACTTCGACCGTAATTTTTATGGTGCAGATTTACGTTGGACAGGCCGAGAGATTTTGCCAAATACCAAGTTAATTGCTGGTATTGCTGTAGATGCCATGACCGAAGACCGGAAAGGCTATCAAAACTTTCTGGGTAATACTTTAGGTGTCAAAGGTGAATTACGTCGTAATGAAGACAATACGCTTTGGAACGCTGATCCTTATCTACAGGCTTCTTATAACTTTGCGCCAGATTGGACATTGGATGCCGGGCTACGTTATAGCAATGTGCATTTTAAATCTGATGATCATTACTTAAATAATGGCGATAATTCAGGTAAAACAACTTATAAGAAATTGCTGCCTTCAGCCGCGCTAAGCTGGCAGATTCTACCCGAATTGATGGTCTATACCAGTTATGCACAAGGCTTTGAAACGCCGACCTTTACTGAAATGGCTTATCCTGCAAATACGGCAGAAAACCGCAGCTTTAGTTTAAAAGCGGCTGAAAGTGAAACTTATGAGCTAGGATTAAAATCTGCGAATCGCTTTGGTGATATGACCTTAGCAGCATTTCAGACTCAAACCAAAAATGACATTGTTTCTGCGGGAAGTGATGGCGGGCGCTCAACGTTTCGTAATGCAGATAAAACCTTAAGAAAAGGACTGGAACTATCCTGGAGTAAAGACCTGTGGCGAGATCTGACTGCTCAAGTCAGCTATAGCTATATCGACGCCACGTTTGATGCAGATATTCCTGCAATTCTTAATGATGAAGGAGAAATTATAGTATCTAGAGTGGCATCTGGTAACTACATTCCGGGGATTGCCAAAAATCAGGCTTTTTTTGCTTTAGGCTGGAAACCTGAAAATGGTTTAAGTACGGGTGTAGATGTGCGTTATTCAGACAAAATTTATGTTAACGACATTAACTCGCAATATGCGCCAAGCTATACCGTGGCTGGTGCCAATGTTGGCTATCACTGGAAAATGCAGGATTGGGTGGTGAATACTTTTGCACGTGTCGATAATCTGTTTGATAAAGACTATTCAGGTTCAGTCATCGTCAATGAAAGCAATGGCCGTTTCTATGAGCCGGCAGAAGGGCGAAACTGGAGTGCCGGGTTGAGTATAACCAAAGCGTTTTAATTGAAATAATGTGTGGCTGCTCAATTTTCAAAATAAAAAATCCCGCTTCTTGAGTGGGATTTTTTAATATTTAAGCTTTGAAAAGTTGATCAGAGAATTTGAAATAAAACTAGATCGTTTGCTGATTCACTCGTTTCGATAATTCTTCGGCACTTTCGACCCGTTCAGAATATCGATCGGTGAGATAAGCAGACTGACCGCGGGTGAGGAGAGTGAACTTGTAGAGTTCTTCCATCACATCCACAATGCGGTTGTAATAAGGTGATGCTTTCATGCGACCATCCTCTTCAAATTCGAGGAAAGCTTTGGGTACAGAAGACTGATTTGGAATGGTGACCATGCGCATCCAGCGTCCTAAAATACGCAACTGATTCACTGCATTAAAGGATTGTGAACCACCACAAACCTGCATCACGGCCAGTGTCTTGCCTTGAGTCGCACGAATTGCACCTGCTGCCAGAGGAATCCAGTCAATTTGGGCTTTTAAAATCGAACTCATCGAACCATGACGCTCCGGTGAACACCAGACCATGCCTTCTGACCAGGCCAAAAGTTCATGCAGTTCTTTTACCTTAGGATGATTTGTATCTGCATCCTCAGGTAAGGGCAATCCTTTGGGATGGAAGATGCTGACCTCGGCGCCAAAATATTGCAGTATCCGGCCGGCTTCCTGAACAGCAAGTCGGCTATAAGAGCGATCACGGTTTGAACCATAGAGCAGCAGAATGCGAGGTGGATGATCCAGCGCTTTGGCCTGAACTTTGTCCAGTGTCGGTGTTTCTAGTAGATTCATATTGATATTCGGGAGATCCATCGGGTTATGCCTCTTTAAACACTTTTTTTCTTAGCCATAATGAAACGCTGACCAGCGCAATCAGAACTGGAACTTCAACCAGAGGACCAATCACGGTGGTGAATGCCACAGGGGAGGCGAGACCGAAAGTGGCAATCGCAACTGCCAGTGCCAATTCAAAATTATTACCGGCGGCGGTAAAAGAAATAGCCGCAGTTTTAGGATAGTCATTGCCCATCCACTTGCTCATAAAGAAGCTGATAAAGAACATCACCACGAAATAAATGGTTAAGGGAATGGCAATTCTGAGTACATCCAGTGGCAGGCTGACCACATCACCGCCTTTAAGGCTAAACATGGCGACAATGGTAAACAACAGGGCCAGCAGGCTGAGCGGACTGATTTTTGGAATAAACTGCGTTTGATACCATTCCAGACCTTTTTGCTTGACCAGAATCAAACGTGTCAAAAAGCCCAGTAAAAATGGAATACCCAGATAAACCAGAACCGCGTGGGTAATCGTCCAGAAGCTGACATCAATTACCTGTGCTTCAACACCAAAATAAGGCGGCAGGAAAGTCAAAAACAGCCAGGCATAGCTACTGAAAAACAGGATCTGGAAAATACTGTTAAATGCCACCAGTCCGGCCACATACTGATTATCGCCGCACGCCAGACCATTCCAGACCAGCACCATGGCAATACAACGCGCCAAACCGATCAGGATGACACCCGTCATATATTCAGGATAGGATTGTAGAAAAATCAGCGCCAATGCAAACATCAGGCAGGGAGCAATCAGCCAGTTCTGAACCAGAGACAGGGTGAGTGTGCGTTTATCCTTAAATACCTGCGGCAAGGTGGCATAGTCCACTTTGGCAAGTGGTGGATACATCATGATAATCAGACCGATGGCAATCGGAATATTGACCGAATCAATACTCATCCGGTCTAAAGCAATCGATGCCTGAGGAAAGAAAACCCCAATCCCGATCCCCAGCAGCATGGCGATAAAAATCCAGAGGGTCAGATTCTTATCTAAAAATGACATTTTTGAAGCAGACATGATATTAGGCTCAGAATAATTCACAAGATGTTGAAATGGTGGATTTTAATTTTTGAATTTCCAGATCTTGTGCGATGACTTTTAATACTTCATTTGCCCAGACCGGCAAATCCGGATTTAAACGGTAATAAACCCATTGCCCTTGGCGTTGATCCAACAAGACACCCAGATTTCTCAATAAAGCCAGATGACGGGAAATTTTGGGTTGGCTCAGATTTAATTGCTCTGTAAATTCACAGACGCAGACATTATGTTTGGCCATGACCAGTTTTAAAATATCTAAACGTGTTGAATCGGCAAGACATTTAAAAAAATCGGTCTGATGCATCGTGATATCCTGATATATTTACTATTGCGAATATACGGATATCCATATATAAAAGCAATATTGTTTATATACTGAGAAAAGTCATGTCGCAAAAGATCAAGATTTATCATAATCCCGAATGTGGAACCTCTCGAAATACCTTGGCCTTGATCCGTAATACCGGTGAGGAACCACAGGTGATTGAATATCTGAAAACACCACCGACCAAAGAGGAACTGATTCAGTTAATCCAGGATGCGGGTCTGTCGGTACGTGAAGCGATTCGTAAAAATGTAAAGCACTATGAAGAACTGAACTTGGAAAGCAGTGATTGGACAGATCATCAATTGATTGATTTCATGCTGCAACATCCGATTTTGATTAATCGTCCATTTGTGGTGACTGAACTGGGTGCGAGATTGTGTCGACCATCAGAAGTGGTTTTAGATATTCTTTCCGCTCCGCAGCGCGCAGCTTTTAGCAAGGAAGATGGGGAAATGATCATTGATGAAGCAGGGAAACGGTTGAAATAAATTCCAGAATTGAAGACGATAAATCAGATCACAAAAAAGCCACTGTAAGGGTGGCTTTTTATTTCAAGCTAAAATGACACATAGCTTGTCATTAGCATGATAATAGAATCAGTGGTTTAGTTCTTCTAATAGGTCATAATGACACTATGCTGCGACTCAACCGATGTCATTATGAGTGTAAAACGATTTAACCTCTGTCATTTTTCGAAAATGGTTCTTAGACTGCATATTCATATTTTAATGGACATTAAATCTCTTAGAGAAGTGAACAGAGATTCCTATCTTACTTGGACGCTTTAAATGGTTTCTAACATTTTTTGTTATTCACCAATTAAAAT
>NZ_DFRO01000018.1:0-36734 GCF_002381195.1 Acinetobacter sp. UBA3461
CCTCATGTTTGAATTCGCCCTTTTTATAATACCCAAAAACTATAAGTTGTATTTATAAAAAATATGATAGATATTTAATTCAGGGGATTTATTTCGCAGTTCAAATATTTATGTACGACAGCATACATAAGTTATTTCTAAATTTATTTTTAATTGTGTTGCTTAAATATTTTTAAATTTAAAAATAAAAAAGCGCCCTTTCGGACGCTTTTTTAAAACTTGCGTTTTAACAATTAAGCTTGAAGCTCACGTGCTTTCGCCATTGTTAATGCCAAATCTTCGATCATGTCTTCCTGACCACCAACCGTACCACGGCGACCAAGTTCCATCAGGATTTCACGCGCAGAAACGCCATATTTCGCTTCAGCACGTTTCGCGAACAACAGGAATGAAGAGTAAACACCCGCATAACCTAAAGTTGCCGCATCACGGTCTGCACGAATTGGATTGTGCATCATTGGAATCACAAGGTCTTCAGCAACGTCTTGTACTTTGAACAAGTCAACGCCAGTGTCCATACCCATACGGTTTGCAACAGCAATAAACAGCTCAAGTGGTGTGTTACCCGCACCAGCACCAAGACCAGCAGAAGCCAAGTCCACACGTACCGCACCTGCTTGAACAGCAGCAACCGTATTCGATACACCCATACCTAAGTTATGGTGACCGTGGAAACCTAGCTCGATGCTCGGGTCCAAGTGTTGACGTAAGTGACCTACGCGGTCGATCACATCTTGAGGAAGCATGTAACCCGCAGAGTCAGTCACATAAATACAGTTTGCACCGTAAGACACCATCTTGTTTGCTTCTTCAAGCAATTTTTCAGGTGAAGCCATGTGAGCTAACATCAAGAAGCCCACTGTATCCATTTCTAATTTACGTGCAGCGGTAATGTGCTGTTCCGAACAATCCGCTTCAGTACAATGCGTCGCCACACGAATGGTAGATACACCAATTTCATGTGCCATTTTCAAATGGTCAACCGTACCGATACCAGGAAGAAGTAATGCAGATACTTTTGCGTTCTTCATACGTGGTACAACAGCAGACAGGTATTCTTCATCCGTTGCAGCAGCAAAACCGTAGTTTACTGATGAACCACCCAGGCCGTCACCATGCGTTACTTCAATTAAAGGTACGCCAGCATCATCAAGTGCTGTTGAAATCGCAATCATTTGCTCAACAGTGGTTTGATGGCGCTGCGGGTGCATACCATCACGCAAAGTCATATCATGAACAATAATCTTAGACATGTGGTTGCTCCTTAAGCTTCTTCTTTGTTGAATACGTGTTCAGCGAACATTTCTGCAGTACGTGCAGCTGCTGCTGTCATGATGTCCAGGTTACCTGCATATTTAGGTAAGAAGTCACCGAGACCTTCTACTTCTAGGAAGATAGAAACACGGTTACCGTCAAAAATAGGACCGTTTACTAATTTGTAACCTGGTACATATTTTTGAACCTCTTTAATCATTGCGTGTACTGATTCAGTGATCGCAGCTTGATCTGGTTCACCTTCAACTAAGCAGTGAACAGTGTCACGCATCATCAGTGGTGGCTCAGCCGGGTTAATGATGATGATCGCTTTACCTTGTTTCGCACCACCAACTTTCTCAATTGCGCCTGCAGTTGTACGCGTAAATTCATCAATGTTTTTACGTGTACCAGGACCAACAGATTTAGTCGATACAGTTGCAATGATTTCACCGTATTCAACAGGTTGAACGCGAGATACTGCAGCAACCATTGGAATTGTTGCCTGACCACCACAAGTTACCATGTTTACGTTTGGCACTTCGCCAGCTGCAAGCAATGCTTCAAGGTTCACTGGTGGTACGCAGAATGGACCAATCGCTGCAGGCGTTAAGTCAATCATGAGCACGCCAAGTTCATTTAACTTGCGGCTGTTTTCAGCGTGAACGTAGGCAGATGTTGCGTCGAATGCAATTTTGATGTCATCTTCAAGAACGTGAGGAAGAAGACCATCTACACCTTCAGCAGTAGTTTTTAAACCCATTTTCGCTGCACGCGCAAGACCTTCAGAAGTTGGGTCAATACCCACCATCCATACTGGTTCTAACCATTCGCTGCGTTGTAACTTGTAAAGCAAATCCGTACCAATATTACCTGGACCGATCATTGCACATTTAATCTTTTTCATGAATGTACTCTCAATATTCGATTATTCAGCAGCAAAAGCAGCTGTTACTGAACCAAAGCCTTCAATCTCAACGACAAATTCGTCGCCTGCATTTGCGACAACCATTGGACCAAGCGCACCCGTTAAAATGATGTCACCTGCAAGCAATGGACGGCCACGACGTACCATTTCGTCAGCCAGCCAAACTGCGGCATTCAACGGGTTTGCCAGACATGCTTTACCCACACCTTGAGACACCACTTCGCCTGCGCGAGTCATGGTCATTTTGCAATTTACAAGGTCAAGGTTGTCGAGTTTCACAGGACGTGAACCCAATACAAAAGCCGCTGAAGATGCGTTATCTGCAACGGTGTCGATTAAACTGATTTTCCAGTTTTCGATACGGCTATCAACCACTTCGACTGCAGGAAGTGCATAGTCAGTTGCACTGATAATGTCTGCGTAAGTATGTTTTTCTTTGGTTAAATCTTCTTTGATCACCAATGCGATTTCCGCTTCAACTTTAGGTTGAATCAAAAGACCTGCAGGAATCGCTTCACCATCGCCATAGGCCATGTCGGCAAACAACATACCGAAGTCAGGCTGATCCACACCTAGTTGTGCTTGAACCACTTTAGAGGTCAGACCAATTTTACGACCGACCAGACGGCGGCCTTCAGACAATGCACGTGCTGTATTCACTTCCTGAACGGCATAGGCGATATCCACGTCAGCACTCTCGCCACCCATTTGTGGGCGAATCGGTGTGATCGCAGTTTTTGATAATTCAGCGCTACGGAGTGCTTGAGCAACTGATTCAACGACAGCAGAATTCGACATCAATGTTTCCTTAAACTGCAAAAATGAGGTTTATGCTGGAATCCAGAACCGAGCCAAACCAAGAGCAAAAAACGTTCTGCAATTTGGAAAAGTGGCGGATTCTGAAAAGAGCATAAAAATAAACAGTCTAAGAATCGGAAAATTAATGAATGAATGCCAATAGTTATTTTATTTTTCGCTATAGCTAATAGCTATAAATATTTCTTATGTTAATTCATATAAAACAATAATTTGATTAATTTTAATAGAAAAATACCGAGTGAAATTCTCAACAATTTTGGTCGTTCAAATTGATCAAGTTTGCAGCTTTAGACTAAAAGATTAGACTAAATGCACGAATTTAATTCAATGACAGACATTTAAACTGTATAAATTGTCTGTCATTTGATAAAACCCAGCATACTGAATTAAATCGCTTCCTTCCATTGGACTTTAGCCAATAAAAACTCATGTAAGCTGCTGACATCATTCACAATCGACAGCGGATTAAACTTCGCTAAAGTCTCTGACGTATGCACACCATAACTTACGCCTACACTTGGCATGACAATATTCAGCGCCATTTCCAGGTCATAAGAGGTATCCCCCACCATAATCGCTTCATGGGCATGTATACCAGTTTCTGCCAGAATTTCCTCTAACATTAAAGGATCTGGTTTAGAACGGGTTTCACTGGCAGCACGAGTTGCATGAAAGAGTTCCAGACTATTGGTCTGCTTTAATACACGATCCAACCCTTTACGGCTTTTACCTGTAGCGACAGCCAGTTTAATCCCTTGATCTTTTAATGCGTATAGCATCTCAGATACACCTTCAAACCAGGCATCCTCAACCGAGTTCGCGACATAATGTTCTGAATAAGCCTGCAAAATATCCGCATGCAATTCTGGCACAGCTGGGAATAATCGTTGCGCGACTTCCGGCAGACCTAAACCGATAATGCTTTTGGCATCAGCATCGGTCAGCGGTTGATTAAATTGCTGCGCGGCAAATTGCAGGCTAGCCACAATTTGACCAACTGAATCAAACAAAGTGCCATCCCAATCAAAAATGACCAGTTTTACAGGTGAGTTCATAAAGATTTCCTAGATTTGATTCAGGGTTAAATCCACCTCGACCCTCTTTTGAAAAAGAAGAGTGAGTTTCATTCTAAAATTACTATTACGCAATTTCCCAACAGATGATATTGGCTATTTGATTGCGACATGGATGTCGCTGTAGATCTGTGGCACAAGGAAGTGCCATCAGATCTACAAAAGATTTTTGTTACTTCTCATCTTTGAAAAGTAAGGCTAGCCTACGAAATAGTTCTTTAATTTATAAAGGTCTTTTGAGGCATTGCCTTGTACTTAACAACAATTAAGAGATTTTAAATATCTCCTAACCCTTCTTTAAAAAAGAGGGAGAACTTTCTCTAAGTATCTAGAAATATCAAAGAAAAATTATGAGAATGATTACTCATCATCTTCCGCAGGCGTTACAACCTTATCTGCCTTCTGTGCTCTTAACTGTGCAACCAGACTCTGCATATCTTCTGGCAATGGCGCTTCAATGGTCGGATAACCCGGAATCTCCAGACGCATGGCATGCAAACATAAACGGCGTGGTTTTGGCCCACGATACTCCGTCTCATGACCATACTTTTCATCACCCACCAGCGGATGACCAATGCTTAAACCATGTACACGAATCTGATGGGTACGACCTGACAATGGCGATGCATAGACCAGTGTGGCATGCATAAAGCGTTCTGCTACATTCCACTGGGTTTTCGAATCCTTACCTTCTTTAGAAACACGGACACGACGTTCACCATTAGACAGCTCATAACGGTGTAAAGGTGCATCAATAAGTTGCTTATCCAGACTTACTTGCCCTTTCACGACTGCCGCATAAGTTTTTTTAATTTTATGTTCACGTAATAAATCTTGCAGGGTTTTAAGCACACTACGTTTTTTCGAGATCATCACCAGACCGGATGTATCACGGTCAATACGATGAATCAGCTCCAAGTATTTTTTACCCGTTGCAGCACGCAGACCTTCGATCAGGCCATAGGCCACACCGCTACCGCCATGTACCGCAATCCCGGAAGGTTTATTGACAACCATCAAGCCTTCATCTTCATAGATTACACGTGCCAACAGACCTTGAGCGACCTTGTCAGAAACCGGTGCAGCAGATTCATCTTTTTGTTCATAACGTATTGGTGCCACACGGATTTGATCACCAATGGCCAGTTTAGTTTCTGCCTTAATTCGTTTTTTATTGACGCGAACCTGGCCTTCACGAATCAAACGATAGATGCGGCTTTTTGGTACACCTTTTAGACGGCTAAACAGGAAATTATCGATTCGCTGTCCATCTTGGTGCTCATCCACCTCAAACCACGTGACGTTTTGCCATTGTTGCGTAGAATTCATACAGTTACTATGACCTAAAAATTGATTGAAATTGATTAATAAATGACCACTTAGGCTATGCTTTACACAAGAAACATAAGCTTAGCCCATAGGCAGATGATTCAAGGTTTGATATAGTCAGCGCACGGAAACCATCGTTTGTGAGTAAAAGTTGGTGCATGACAGATTTATTTCTGTACATGATCATTCAATTAAACCCTCACATAATACGGGAAGGTCCCAAAAGAATTATGCCGACGCCGAAGGCTTATTATATCGGCAAAAAAGCAAACTGTTGCGTTTAATTGTACCTCAGGTACATAAATCAGTTTGTCTGAAAAAATATGTCGCCAACCTAGTTGGCTTTTAAACGTAAACTGATACACATCAGATTAGTCGCACCCTGAAGACGACTTCAGGCTACAGCGTTTGATGCATTGGATCTGCACAGTTTGTAAAGGTACGACGATAATTCCGTATCAAGACACTCTATCTATAAAGAAGGGATGATCTTCGAGCAATGTGACAGTGAAAGTTACTCACATCCAATGCACCGCTCGTCCGCCAGTGAAGCGTTCAGGTGACTTTAATCGTTTAAAGATTGAAGCCGTATTGCCATCATCAATACGTGAATCAAAACCAAAGCTGATCTATATCAAAATAGACGCTGGGAATAAAAGACTCAAACCACAATGAAATTCATTGCAGATTTGAGCCATTGATCCGTGATGTGTGATGTTCGCTACGTGTATAGCGATTTTTTGCTGTGTATCACTATAAGGTGTTACACCCATGAAACGTATGTTGATTAATGCAACACATGCCGAAGAGATTCGCGTTGCACTTGTCACTGGTCAGCGTCTTTACGATTTCGATTTAGAGAATCGTACCCGTGAACAAAAGAAATCTAATATCTATAAAGGTCACGTGACTCGCGTAGAACCTTCTTTAGAAGCTGTATTTGTTGAATACGGTGCGGGTCGTCAAGGTTTCTTGTCGATGCGTGAAATTGCCAATACTTACTACAAAGCAGATCCTCGCCAAACTTCGAATATCCGCGAACTGATCACTGAAGGCACCGAGCTTCTGGTTCAGGTAGAAAAAGAAGAACGTGGCAATAAAGGTGCTGCCCTTTCTACTTTTATTTCTCTTGCTGGCCGTTATCTGGTATTGATGCCAAACAATCCGAAAGGTGGGGGTATCAGCCGTCAGATTTCTGGTTCAGTGCGTGAAGAGCTGAAAGAGATGCTGGCCTCTTTAAATGTACCGCGTGGTATGAGCGTGATTGTACGTACTGCAGGGATCGGCCGCTCTCAAGAAGAACTGCAACTTGATCTTCAGCACTTGCTTGACCTTTGGGCGCAAATCCAAAGCACTGCAAGCTCTGGTCCATCACCAATGCTGGTTCATCAGGAAGCAGGCGTAGTAACTCGTGCGATTCGTGATTATTTACGTGACGACGTTGCTGAAATCCTGATTGACTCAGAACAAGCCTATAACGAAGCATACAACTTCGTAAAAGCGGTCATGCCACGTCAGTTAGACAAGCTCAAAACCTATACTTTAAATGAGCCATTATTTGCTCACTTCGGTATCGAAAGCCAGATCCAAACAGCTTATGAACGCGAAGTAAAACTTCCTTCAGGTGGCTCAATCGTGATTGACCAGACTGAAGCATTGGTGTCAATCGACATCAACTCGGCAAAATCGACTCGTGGTCAGGATGTTGAAGATACAGCGTTAAATACCAACCTTGAAGCTGCTGAAGAAATTGCACGCCAGTTACGTTTACGTGATATTGGTGGCTTAGTCGTGATCGACTTTATCGATATGACCAAAGACCGCAACCAGCGCATGGTTGAAGCAAAACTGCGTGAAGCAACCCAAAGTGACCGTGCACGTATCCAGTTTGGTCAATTGTCACGTTTTGGCCTGATGGAAATGAGCCGTCAACGCTTACGTCCTTCGCTTGAAGAAGCCACGGGCTATGTCTGCCCACGCTGTCATGGCACAGGTATGGTACGTGACCTGCGCTCTTTATCACTTTCAATTATGCGTAAAGTAGAAGAAATTGCTCTGCGTGAACGTCATGGTGAAGTTCAGGTTGAAGTACCGGTTGAAATCGCTGCATTCTTATTGAATGAAAAGCGTCATAGCCTAGTTTACCTAGAACAGACTTCAAGTACACGTGTGACTGTATTGCCGCACCCACATTTGGAAACGCCACATTACGAGATTTCTTACAATCCTGAAGGTTTCGCGCCAACTAGCTATGAACGTACTGAAGCAACACGTTCAAGCGAAAAAGAACTGGGTTATGAGTCTTCTGAGTGGCATTTAGAAGAAGAACAAAATGCGCATGCAGCTGCACCAGCGCCTGTACAGCAACAAAACAACGGCAGAAACAACAAACGCCGTAACAATCAACAGCAAAATCAGAACCAGAATGCACAGCAAGCACCGGTTGCCCAACAGGCACCTGCCCAGGTTGCTGCACCTGCTGCCAGCCCATGTGCATGGTTAGAAAACCTGTTTGTACAAAAACAGGCTGCAACTGTGGATCAATCTCGCACTGCCAATAATGCAGCTGCTGCGATTGAACAGCTGGTAAATAATGGCGCAGTCAGCCGTGGTCAGTTCGGCCAAGTTACATCACCTGTTGCACAGCAGGCGCCGCAGCATGTCCCACAACCAGCTGCTACACCAACCAGCAATGCTTACCTTGCACCATCAACTGTGGCACATAAGCCAGAGCGTGATCAGGCTGAAAAGGCTGAACGTGAAGAAAAATCACAACGCAGCCATAAAAAACAGCGCAACAACAAGCACAAAGAGCAACGCGAACCACAACAACATGACAATGCACCACAACAAGTGCATGAAGAAGTGGTTCAGTTGTCTCGCCAGGAACAGCGTCAAGAACAGCGTGAGCAAAAGCGTAAGAATCCGCGCCATCAGCAAGAGCACAACCAGGATGCTCAAGCTGAACCGCAAGCAGCTGTGCCACGTCGTGACCGTCGTAACCAGCAACGTCCAGAACGTCCTAATCGCCACCGCGATCAAAGCGTACTGAATGAGCAAACGGCTGCTCCACAAGCACCTGCTCAAGTTGAAGCTCCAGCAGCTAATGAACGTCAAGTACGCGTAGAGCTGATTGATGCACCGCGTCAGGATGTTACACCAACGGCTATGATGGTGAATGTCGATCAAGGACAAAGTGAAATCGTAGCGCTGAACGGTACAGCACCTGTAGTGGCTACTCCGGCTGAAGAAACTGCACCTGAAAAGGCACCAGCCGTAGCAACGATGGCAGCAGAACTGGAAGAGAAAACTGAAGCGGTTGATCTGACTGAAGCCCCTGCTCCAGCAGCAGCGCTTGAGCAGGTAACGCCGAAAGCTGAAAAGTCTCGTGCCAGCAATGACCCACGTCAACGTCGTCGTGACCGTCGTGCTGCACAAGGTCAGCAGGCTCAGGCCGCTCAGCTTCGTCCTTCACAAGTACCGACACTTGGTCAGTACACCGTAGGCAGCCTGATCCGTCATGTGTACGGTGAAGACTGTTCAGTACTGATTGAGCAGTTCGGCCTGATGGCGACCTTCAACCGTGCACTGGACAAGTTCACGCAGCAATACAATGAAACTGTTGTTGTAGCAGTGACCGCCGAGAAAAAACCGGTGACGCGTGATGTAGAGGTGAACAAGGCTCAGCCTGAACCAGAACCTGCTCCGGTACTGGATCTGACTCCACCAAAACCTGTGTCAGAAAAGCGTGTAGCTAACGATCCACGTGAGCGTCGTCGTCTAGCAAAACTTGCTGCGGAACAGGCACTTGTACAAGCAAAACAGGCAGCTCAACCGGAAGAAAAACCGACTGAACCCGCTGCTGAAGCTCAGGCTGTGGCAGCACAACAAGCTGAGACGATTGAAGTTCTAAGAACTGACGAGCCTGTTAAACCTTTAGTTGCTGATCAACCCGAGACTGCAGTAACAGCAGCTCAAACTGAGCCAGAAGCTACAGAACAGCCTGAAAATGCACCTGTTACAGCTAAAGCACCAGTTGCTGCCGCTGAAGAAGCATCAGCCGCTGAAAATGTAGCTGAAGCAAAAGCAGAAACAGTGGAAACAGAAGCGGAAAAAGCAGAGAAATCTCCTGCCCGTCCACGTCGCCCACGTGGCCGTCCACCGAAGAAAGCCAATACTGCAACTGAGTCATAATTCGCCCAATTGCAGTAACTAAAAAAAACCTAGTCATTTCGGTGACTAGGTTTTTTTTGCTAGATTTTGTCAAATTAGGTTGATTACTCTTTAAATCAACCATTAAAACTACAACGGACAGTTATTGCATATTCAGTGCACGTATCGGATACGTAAAAAAAATAGGATTCCCATGAGCCAAACCACACAACATGATCTGATTGGTATTGCTGATGTCGCAGCCAAAATCCCCGCTTTCCTGAAAAAAGTGCCGAACTTGGTCAATGGACTTAGGCAGGCTTATATACGTACCCCGAATACTGCTGCAGGTTTAGGTCTCGCTTTTGAAAAAGCGGTACAGCGCAACCCTGAAGGTATTGCCCTGCGTTTTGAAGACCAGAGCTTTAGTTATACAGAACTGAATGGCTGGGCCAACCAGATTGCACATTACTACCTGTCGCTAGGTGCGAAAAAAGGCGATGTCGTTGCCCTGATGGTCGAGAACCGCCCGGAAATGGTCGCCAGCGTGATTGGTCTGGCCAAGCTTGGTGTGACCATTGCCCTGCTGAATACTTCACAGGTCGGTAAAGTGCTGGCACATAGCATTAATCTGGTCAAACCGATTGCAGTCATCGTGGGTGATGAATGTCACGCTGCGGTTGCCGAGATCCGTGATGAACTGAATATCGCGGCGGACCGTTTCCACTGGTTTGCCGATCAGCCTACCCAGCAAAATCCTGGTCAGGCACCTGAAGGTTTTATCAATCTTGCTGAAGTCATTGATACTTTCCCGAAATTCAATCCATCAACAACACATAGTGTGCAAGGTAAAGATGGTCTGTTCTACATCTACACTTCCGGCACTACTGGTCTGCCGAAAGCCGTAATCTTTACCAATAGCCGCTGGACCCTTGCTTATGGCACCTATGGTCATGTGCTTAACTTGGGTACAGAGGATGTGATGTACTGCACCCTGCCACTGTATCATGCGACGGGCATGGTGGTATGCTGGTGTGGTGTGATTGCCGGTGCAGGGACATTTGCAATCCGCCGTAAATTCTCGACCTCTTCATTCTGGAAAGATGTACAAAAATTTGATGCTTCTGCAATCGGGTATGTCGGGGAACTTTGCCGTTACCTGATGGATGCACCTTCTTCAGAGCTGGAAAAAGGTCACCGCGTCAAGAAAATGATCGGTAACGGTATGCGTCCAAATATCTGGGATAAGTTCAAAAACCGTTTCGGTATTGAAGAAGTACTTGAACTATATGCATCCAGTGAAGGCAATGTCGGTTTCAGCAATGTGTTCAATTTCGACAATACTGTCGGATTCTCCCCAACTCCGTATGCGATTGTTGAATTCGATAAAGACAAAAACGAGCCGGTACGTGATGTCAAAGGTCACTGTAAACGCGTCAAAAAAGGCACAACAGGTCTGTTGATTGGTAAAATTACCCGTCGTTCGCCATTTGATGGGTATACCGATCCGGAAAAGAATAAGTCTGTCATTATGAAAGATGTGTTCTGCAAAGGTGATGCCTATTTCAATACCGGCGACCTGGTCCGCGACATCGGTTTCCGTCATGCGCAGTTTGTCGACCGTTTGGGGGATACTTTCCGCTGGAAAGGTGAAAATGTATCGACGACCGAAGTGGAAAACATGCTGACCGAGTATGACAAGATTGTAGAGGCAGTGGTGTATGGGGTGGAAATTCCAAACACCAATGGTCGTGCCGGTATGGCAGCCATTACGCTGAAACCGGAAGCTGAACTGAACGATACCGATCTGAAAGAGATGTTGAGCTGTTTCAAGAAATGTCTGCCTGCTTATTCGGTTCCGGTATTCCTGCGTATACAGCAACAGGTCGAAACCACTGGTACTTTTAAATACCAGAAAAATAAGTTGAAAGAGCAAGCATTTGATCCAAGCAAGACTAATGAGCGTTTACTGGTGTGCTTACCGGGAGCGGATGCTTATTGCGATGTAACGCCAGAAGTTTTTACCAACATCCAGGCCTATCAATATCGCTTCTAAGTGCTGAAGTTGCCTATTTTTTGTGTATATAAATTCAATTTGTTGCATTTATAATCAAACATGGGCAACTTTGTTATTTTTTACTTGCGCTGATTTCATATCTTGCTACAATACGCTCCATCAAATGATATGGGTCGTTAGCTCAGTTGGTAGAGCAGCGGACTTTTAATCCGTTGGTCCCGCGTTCGAGTCGCGGACGACCCACCATTTATTTGACAGCCTAAGATGGGTCGTTAGCTCAGTTGGTAGAGCAGCGGACTTTTAATCCGTTGGTCCCGCGTTCGAGTCGCGGACGACCCACCATCTTATCCTTCGGGATAGCGCAATTACCAAATCTTGCGTCGTAAAAATGATCTTCATCATTTCTACTCCTCAGGGTCGTTAGCTCAGTTGGTAGAGCAGCGGACTTTTAATCCGTTGGTCCCGCGTTCGAGTCGCGGACGACCCACCATTCCTCTTCCATTCTGCGAAGATTATAACACCTGTATATTCTAATCAAGATCATCAACTGATCACGGCTTTGATTCGTCTTTTCTGAATTCTTGCTCTCTTAATTTTAAAATATGCTGGGATTATTTTAGATATATTTGTGCGTTATTAGTCCAGTTACTAGAACAAGAGCTTCTTAAGCTATGGGACGTGATTTCAAGTCCTACATAACCACCAAACTACAGTTTTCTTTCAATCGTTTTATAATTTTTATCTATATCTGGGCTATTTCAACGCATCAGGATTTTTTTGATTTTTCTTAGTCTCCCCTCGCCTTATTGTGGCGAAGGCAATTGATTATCAACATCTTTTACCAGTTCATAAGATATACGTGGCAGCACATAATGTCGATCCATCAGCTCTTGACGATTTTCTTGCTGGGTTTTTTCAATATTCATCACCAGCTTGGTATTGTCTTTGACGGTATAAAACAAAACCAGGCCCTCTTTACGGTAGACCACCAGCTCCTTACGGGTGGGGTTCAATTCCCAACGGTCTTTACGATAGGTTGAATAAGGTGTCGCCATCTTGTTTTGGAAGGTAAATACCTGACCATGTTGCAAGATACTGCGATATACCAGGCCATTCGGGGCAAGGGTGAGAATAAACATTGCCTTGCCATTTTTGCAGGGAGAAAAACCATCATTACAACTGACTTCCGTGTAATAGCGTCCAACGAAGTCAACCGCATAATCTGGAATAGGCTGTCCATTAAAACCATCTTCCTCTCTGAAAGTGGCATGACCGGCAATATCAGTCAGTTTCTTGGCTTGAGTACTTTCATCTAGCGCTCGATTAGCAAGAGAAACAGCTACCCCCTCTTTATGGTGCAACTCAAGTTCAGTATCACTGATCGGTTTACCCGAATGAGGCTCACACCCCACCAGCCCGAGTGTACTCAGTAATATCACACCGAGCTGATACTCCAACCTCTTGAAAGCTTTAAAAACCTTAAATTTCATTTAATTCAACCAGATTATGAACAGCCAAGCATTTTTATAAAATCAAAGGCAGGAGATTATTATTAAATTCAGGAACCTTCGTCTTCATGTTAAAGATTCCGAGAAAAATACTTAATCCCAATTTACATAAATTTACGAATAAATTGTATTTAGACACTTTAAAAATAACAACTTAGCTCCATATTTTAAAAGGAACATCGTTGTTCTTTTATCTTAATTATTAAGGAGACCTGAATGGCCAATGTTGGTTTATATCGCTCTAACCGCTCGAACATGATTGCAGGTGTGATGGGTGGTATTGCTGAACGTTTTGGTTGGAATGCAAATTTACTGCGTCTGATTTTCGTGGTGATCTCTATAATGAGTGCCGCTTTCCCAGGTATCCTAGTTTATCTTGTACTTTGGCTGATCATGCCAAAAAAGCAAGCTATGGTTGAACATAACCCGCATCAGTCTACGGGCTATCAACGACCAATTCGTGATGTAAATAAAGATCCGCTGTAAGTTTCCTTTTTATAGAATAAATAGTAATTCCCTTTTGCGCTGTGGCATTTCCCCTAATGACCACAGCTTTTTTTTGCCTGCTTCAGGCGATTTAATAAATTGTTAAATTATTTCTCTAGCCTTTGCCAACTGGCTGATTTCTCTATAACTTAGTTAAAAACTCCTTGAAATGGATTCAGGATGACACAGGCTGAATGGATTGTACTGTGCTTATGTGCTGTAGCAGCACTGCTGCATGGCTTGAGTGGGTTTGGCTTCCCGATGATGAGTACTGCGGTACTATCCAGCCAATATCCCTTGAGTCTGGCAGTGACACTGGTCATTTTCCCCTGCCTGCTCCTGAATCTGTTGATGCTGAATGCTGATCCGCGGCACAGTCTGCTGCAGAGCATTCGCTATTATCTCAAACAGTATTGGCCACTGATTTTAAGCAGCCTGATTGGCAGTTTGTTCGGAGTCAAACTGCTGCTGTGGCTGAATGAAGGCTATCTCAAACTGCTGCTAGGGACAGTAATTATATTTTATGTACTAGATCAGCTTCGCTCCAAATCTTTTCAGAGCAGCCCGCATATTCTGAGTATGGTATGTTTTGGTTTATTGGCTGGTGTGATTGGTGGAGCGACCAATGCCATGGCTCCTTTCCTGATGATGTATCTGCTCAGCAGCCAGCTCAGCAAGACCGATATCGTCATTATCAGCAACCTGAATTTTATTGTCAGTAAACTGATCCAGTTACTTTTATTGTTCCCAATCCTGATCCAGATTAATCCACAACAACAATCCATTTTGATCGGTATTACCATTTTTGCTTTGATTGGCGTCTGGATTGGCGGAAAAATCCGTCATCGCCTGTCACAGCGGCATTTTAAATTTTTAGTCTTAGGCTTGCTGATGGTTTTAGGCATACAGGCTCTATGGCAGAGTACTGCATTATTACAACATTCAAATCATCTTTTTTTAAATTAGTATAATTTGTAATCAAACCTCTTTATGATTAGAAAGATTCTTCATAAAAATTAGCTGTATAAAAACAAGGAGTGTGCGTATGACAAGTCAAAACCTTGCCACCCCCACCAACGTTATGCCTAAAGGCGTAATGAAAGGATGGATCCTGATTATCATCGCGGCCATTGTAGCCTTTATCCTGTATCAGGTTTTACCTTATGACCAGAATGCTAGCAAAGGTCTGGCTCTGCTGGCTTTTATTGGCATTTTATGGCTGACAGAAGCAATTCATATCACTATTACTGCCCTGCTGATTCCCATACTGGCAGTACTGTTAGCCATGCCGATGGCCGACGGCGATGCGCTGGTACCCATTACCACCCAAGCTGCTTTAACCACCTTTGCCGATCCGGTTATTTTCCTGTTTTTTGGTGGTTTTGCACTGGCAACGGCGCTGCATATCCAGAAACTGGACAAGAAAATTGCCATGTGGATTATTTCCTTATCCGGTGGACATTTGGGTATTTCAGTATTGGCCATTTTTGCCGTGACTGCCGCCCTGTCCATGTGGATTTCTAATACGGCTACCGCAGCCATGATGTTACCGCTGGCGCTGGGTTTACTTTCGCATCTGGATGTCGAGAAAGAACGTAAAACCTTCGTATTTATTCTGCTCGGGATTGCCTACTCCGCCAGTATTGGTGGTCTAGGTACAATCGTAGGTTCGCCACCGAATGCCATTGCTGCCAAAGCGCTGGGTTATGACTTTGCAGACTGGATGAAAATTGGTTTGCCAATGATGTTCATTATCTTGCCTGCGATGCTGATCAGTCTTTATCTAGTGCTGCGTCCCAAGCTGAATCACAAAGTACAGTTTGTCACTGAAGATATTCCCTGGACCCGCAGCCGTATTGCCGCAATGGTGCTATTTATCTGTACTGCCCTGGCCTGGATTTTCAGTAAAAAGCTGACCGAGAACTTTGGAATCAGCCAGCCAGATACCTGGATTGCGATTCTGGCCGCATGTATGGTGGCAATTTTAGGTACCGCAACCTGGAAGCAGATTGCAGAGAATACCGACTGGGGCGTGCTCTATCTGTTTGGCGGCGGCCTGACCTTGAGTGCCATTTTAAAAGATTCAGGCAGCTCTCTGGTCTTGGGGCAAACTCTGGCAAATACCTTTGGTGATACTTCACCTTTAGTGATTATCTTTGTGGTAGCAACCTTCATCATTTTCCTGACCGAATTTACCAGTAATACCGCATCCGCTGCACTACTGGTGCCGGTCTTTGCCGCCATTGCCGATCAGATGGGAATGCCTAAAGAAATTCTGGTGATTGTGATTGGAATTGGTGCATCCTGTGCTTTCATGCTGCCTGTAGCAACACCGCCGAATGCGATTGTCTTTGGTACCGGTTATATTCAGCAGTCGGAAATGATGAAAGTTGGCTTTGTCCTCAACATCATGTGTATTTTCCTGGTATCGCTATTTATTTACTGGTTCTTTCTCTAAAGATGAATGGATTAAAAAAGCACGCTACGGCGTGCTTTTTCATTTTCGAAGATAGATCTACATCCGTCCAGATCAGGCACTCAGCTTGAAATGATTTAACTCCTGATATAAAGCGGCAATCATGTCAGCACGGCTAATGATACCGACCAGCTGACCTTCGTCCAGTACCGGAATATAATTAAAGGAACGCTCAACGAAATACGGCACCAGGTCCTGAATCGGCTGGCCAGGCTGTACAGTCACCACCTTCCGGCTCATAATATGTCCGACTTCAGATTCCCAGCCACTGCGAATATCGGTGGCACGCTCAAACCATTCCACCAGCTGATACATCGCCAAAGTTCCAACCAGTTTCTTTTCCGCATTCACTACCGGTAAGCTCATCAGATTCATCTGTCGGAATTTCGCCAAGGCATGCCGGATATCATCACTTTCCTGCAAGCTGGCAACGTCTTTACTCATGATATCCTGACACAGGAACGGGCTGTCAGCACGTTCACTGGCCTTGCTCTGTGCTTCCAGAATAATTTTTTGCAGGTCATATTCACTGATATCTAGTAACTGGGTCTGTTGATCAAGTACAGCCTGAATATCCTGTGGCTGAATCGTCACTTTCTGGGTCGGGGTTGGGTCTTTAGAACGGGTATTAATCTGCAGCTGTTGCGGATAAGCCTTACCCAACATCCGGTTAAATACAATCGCTACCACCATCAACAGTACCGAGTTCAGCAAGACCGGATAGAACACAAAAGCATAGCCCAGCTCATGAATGGCATTGCCGCCCAGTACCGCTGTAATCGCCACTGCCCCACTTGGTGGATGTAGAGAATCAGTGCTTAGCATCAATATAATCGCAATTGCTACTGCCAGACTGAATGCCAGGGTCAGGCTGGGAAACAGCAAAGTACAGCTCACCCCTACGATCGCGGCAATAGTATTTCCAACCACCATATTCCACGGCTGTGCCAGCGGACTGGCAGGTACGGCAAACAGTAATACTGACGAAGCACCCATCGGCGCGATATACCACGCCTGAAAATCACCCAGTGCCCACAGGCTGATTAAAGACGACAGTGCCAGACCGATCAATGCACCTAAACCACACAGGATACGGTCTTTGACAGGGAGAATTTTAAAATTTGGCTTAAGGCTTTGCAGCCATTCTGAGGAACTATGCAACACGGTTGGCCTGAATTATTGTTTTGGGGAGTGCAGGCATTATAAAACCCTTGGCTTTAAAGATGTATTTATTTTATATCTTTTACTCATTGGTTTTTTTGCTTATGCTGAGGGTGCTCTATCTAAAAAATTATAATCAGAGCCGCGCCTAAGCGGCGTATTTTCTTCTCTCAAACAAGAATAAAAACGATGCATTTTCTAATCCAGCCTTTACAACAAACCAAAACCGGAATTGCAGTACAACTGTTGCTGGCACCCGTACTCGGTTTAACCTCACTCTATGGACCTTTGATGTTCGTGCTGCTGATCTTGCACTTGTTATTCCTGGCTATGACTTCGAGCTCACTTCTACTCTCGATGGTGACTTTCATGCTGATCATGTACATTTTCGGGCTGCTGTTTTATCTCTGCCTGATCTATATTCCTTTATGTATCAGTCTATTTGTATTACACCATCTACAGCAGTTTCATATCTTCAGTATTGTACTGGTGGGTATTCTGGCAACGCTGATTCTGGCTTATTTCCTCAGTTCCAATGATCTGCTCAGTACTCTATTCATGATTTCCTGCTTTAGCCTGCCCTCTATCGGATTTTTTATCTTTCTCAGTCTGCGTGCGCATGAACAGGCAGTTGCGTCAGGCGAATAAAAAGCGGCGCAGGCAATTAATGGATAACCTTTGCCACGCCTTCGCAAAATCCTTATAATCAAGCACAATTTTTCTCTAATTTTAAGTGGATGACCATGAGTCGCGCCATATCGCATATTGATACCTTCCAAGGCTTAATTCTTGCCTTACAAAACTACTGGGCGGAGCAAGGCTGCGTCGTTTTGCAACCTTACGACATGGAAATGGGTGCAGGGACATTCCACACTGCAACATTCCTTCGTGCGCTAGGTCCTGAAACCTGGAACGCGGCTTATGTTCAGCCATCACGCCGTCCGAAAGATGGCCGTTATGGTGAAAACCCGAACCGTTTGCAACACTACTACCAGTTCCAGGTGGTATTAAAGCCAAATCCGGACAATATCCAGCAGCTTTATCTGGATTCTTTAAAAGCCATCGGTATTGATCCTTTAGTTCACGACATCCGTTTTGTAGAAGACAACTGGGAATCGCCAACACTAGGCGCCTGGGGCTTAGGTTGGGAAGTTTGGCTGAACGGCATGGAAGTGACACAGTTCACCTACTTCCAACAAGTCGGTGGTGTTGAATGCTACCCTGTGACAGGCGAAATCACTTATGGTCTGGAACGTTTGGCGATGTACCTGCAAGGTGTAGACTCAGTTTACGATCTGGTTTGGACCAAAGGTCAGTTTGGTACTGTGACTTATGGCGATGTGTTCCATCAAAATGAAGTAGAACAATCGACTTATAACTTTGAATATGCACCAGTCGCTAAGATGTTTGAACTGTTCGACTTCTACGAAGCTGAAGCAACGCGTTTAATCGAAGCGAAACTGCCACTTCCTGCCTATGAGCAAGTGGTAAAAGCATCGCATAGCTTTAACCTGCTTGATGCACGTGGTGCAATTTCTGTGACTGAACGTCAGCGTTATATCTTACGTGTACGTACATTAGCACGTTCGATTGCAACCAGCTATGTAGCAGCACGTGCTGAACTTGGTTTCCCAATGGCAGAGCCTGAGCTTCGTGATGAAGTTTTAGCGCAGTTAAAAGCACAAGTTGAAGCGGAAGCAAAAGTTGAATCTAAGGAGAGCAAATAATGTCTAAACATACAGTATTGTTCGAATTAGGCTGTGAAGAACTTCCACCGAAAAGCCTGAAAAAATTACGTGATGCTTTGCAAGCTGAAACGGTTAAAGGCTTAAAAGATGCGGGTCTTGCTTTTGATTCAATCGAAGCTTATGCAGCACCACGTCGCCTTGCACTTAAAATTATCAATGTTGATGGCGCACAAGCAGACACTCAAAAACGTTTTGACGGTCCTGCAAAACAAGCGGCGTTTGATGCTGAAGGCAATCCAACCAAAGCTTTAGAAGGCTTTATGCGTGGTCAAGGCATCACTGTTGATCAAGTATCAACTTTCCAGGCCGGTAAAGTTGAAAAAGTATGCTACTTAAAAGACGTAAAAGGTCAAAGCCTTGATGTACTTTTACCACAAATTTTACAAAATGCTTTAGACAACCTACCAATCGCAAAACGTATGCGTTCAGCGGCAAGCCGTACTGAATTTGTACGTCCTGTAAAATGGGTAGTATTGCTTAAAGACAACGATGTGGTTGATGCAACCATTCAGGATCACAAAGCGGGTAACGTAACATTCGGTCACCGTTTCCATGCGCCTGAAGCGATTACTTTAACGCATGCTGACGAATACTTAGGCAAGCTAAAAGCAGCTTACGTTGTGGCTTCTTTTGAAGAGCGTCAAGCAATCATTGATAGTCAAGTAAAAGCGCTTGCTGATGAAGTAAATGCAATTGCGATTGTGCCAAGCGACCTTCGTGATGAAGTAACCGCACTGGTTGAATGGCCTGTTGCGCTTCGTGCCAGCTTCGAAGAACGCTTCCTAGCTGTTCCTCAAGAAGCATTGATCACCACGATGCAGGACAACCAAAAGTACTTCTGCTTAGTGAATAGCGATAACAAACTGCAACCATACTTCATTACTGTGTCAAACATTGAGTCGAAAGACCCGACACAAATTATTGAAGGTAACGAGAAAGTGGTTCGTCCACGTTTGTCGGATGCTGAATTCTTCTTTTTACAAGACCAAAAACAACCGCTTGCTTCTCGTAAAGAGAAACTTGCGAATATGGTCTTCCAAGCAGAACTCGGTACGCTTTGGAACAAGTCTGAACGTATTGCAAAACTCGCTGTTGCTTTAGCGCCAATTACAGGTGCAAAAGCGGAAGATGCTGAAAAAGCAGCCCTTCTTGCTAAATGCGATTTAACCTCTGAGCTTGTGGGTGAATTCCCAGAACTTCAAGGCATCGCGGGTACTTACTACGCACGTCTTGAAGGCGAAAATGACGAAGTTGCTGAGTCTTTAGGTGAGCAGTATTTACCTAAATTCGCAGGTGACGTTTTACCGAAAACTAAGACAGGTACAACGATTGCACTTGCAGACCGTTTAGATACTTTGACTGGTATTTTCGGTATTGGTCAAGCGCCTACAGGTTCTAAAGACCCGTTTGCACTACGTCGTTCTGCGATTGGTATCTTACGTCTCGTGACTGAAAATGAGCTTGATGTGTCGATTGAAGACCTCATCAAACTTGCTCTTGCTGCTTATGGCGATGTATTGAAAGATCATGATAAGACGCTAAATGATGCTGTTGCATTCCTTGAAGGTCGTTACCGTGCGAAATACGAAGACCAAGGCGTTGCTGTTGATGTAATTCAAGCCGTTCAAGCGTTGTCTCCAAAATCTCCTCTTGATTTTGACAAGCGTGTAAATGCAGTCAATCACTTCCGTGCCTTGCCTGAAGCTGCTGCTCTTGCTGCTGCGAATAAGCGTGTTGCCAACATTCTTGCAAAAGAAGCTGCACCTGAAGGCTCAGTGGTTGAAGCAAACTTGGTTGAAGATGCTGAAAAAGCATTGTTCGCTGAACTTGCGAAAATCACGCCTGTGGTTGAGCCGTTATTTGCTGCCAAAGACTACACTGCTGCATTGTCTGCACTTGCTGCACTTCGTGCACCAGTCGATGCGTTCTTTGATGGTGTCATGGTGATGGCGGATGATGCCGACCTGAAAGCAAACCGTTTACGTATGCTTGCACAATTGCGTGACTTATTCACGAAAGTTGCTGATATTTCGGTATTACAGCACTAATTGTTACAGATTGAAATTGATCAAAAAACCCGCTATCTTGATAGCGGGTTTTTTTATTATGCGATTCTAATGACAAATAAAATAGATGCACAAATAACACTATACAAAATCAATAAATGTGGCTTATACCCTCGTGGTAATAAAACTGACAATCCTACGTTCGGCGACTTAGAATCCTTTTTAGATGATTTGATTTCTTGGACGACTTTAGATGATAAACCATTAAAAGAAACTTGTACTTTCTCACCAATAAATGAAAAAGAAGTAAAAAGAACATTTTATTATGATATAAAAAAATCTAGTTTAAATAATTTTTTGCTTATTACATGGAATGAAACAGCCTCTATAAATAGTACTTTTCCCACAATCTCAGGTTCGTCTAAAGTTGGTGAAGCTGACATTAATTTTACTAATTTAGACCCTGATGATATTCCTGGATACCCTTCTTATTTTTATATCATGCCTAAAGAAAATAGAATGGCTTCTATATCTTTTGAGCACTCTCTAAATGGAAAAAGCAATTTGGAAAAATATCTAAAAGAATTTTTTTCCAAGTTAAGTCATTACGTCATAAGTGAATATCAGACTAACTTAGATGGCGAGGATGAGCATGTTATTGGTGGATGGTCTGATGGCATCAGTACTCATTATGATCTGATTGGATATTTTGAAACTCGATTAATACGAAACAAAGGAAAAATCGAACATCTAAAACAAAATTGGCATAAAATTTTCAAGATGCATCAGCATAATAAAATTAGTACTAAAGACTTCATCAAATTAGATTTAATATCTAAATTTACAAAGAAATTCATAAATACTCAAATTCCTGATTTTCATGAACATAAAGTAAAATTTTCTTTCGAAACTTATTATAAACCAAAAACTAAAGATGAATTAATTGAAATTATTGAAGAATGGAATAACTCTACTGATATCAGTAGTAAATGGGAAGACTTAGGATTTTCTCTAGAGAAAGATACAGGAACTATCCATTGGCTAAATAAAAGTATTGCAACAAATGAGTTTGAAATCCCTCTTCTAAAAAATCATAAAAATATTATTGAAAGCAATAGCTTAATTAATTGGTTAGATACAAATAAAAGTGGAATTTTAAAACTCGAGTATAACAGTGATAATTAAAATTATAATAATTGCGTTTACATTAATCGCATTCTTTCAAATTGGGAGCTTTATCCCATTTGCTGATCAAAAAGAAATCTTGGAAAATCTATCTACCTCGTCATCAATTATCTTTGCAATTTTAGGAATTTGGTTAGCAATTTTATATCCCGATAATTTTACAAATATTGTAAAAAGAGAAAATAATCAATTAAAAACTGATGTTATTTTCCAAAAATTAACATTAAGTTTAGTGCTTACAACTTTAATTTTAATATCCATAATATTCTCTAGCATCTTAATGTATATATTTAAAAATATGTCTTTTCTAATAGGCTATCGAAATATATTCAGAAGTATATTTTTTACGTATCTTTGCTTAATCAGTCTAGTTCAAGCATATGCTATTTTAACCACACTAACCCCAAGTAATTATTTTTATTATTTTTCTAACAATAGGAAGAAGCAATCTGAATTTGCTAAGAGAAATGGACCTGTAAAAAAAAACTGATTTTTATTGAAATAAGAAATTAAGTTTTCATTTTATAGTCAATTCCCTATACTCAACCTAACAACACTCAACAAGAAAGAATCATATGAAATTTAAAGCTCTTATTTTGACTGGTCTTGCGGGTATTGCTCTTTCAGCGTGTACATCTCAACCGACTGTTCCTCAACTCCAACTGGGCGTATTACAGGAAGTACAGAATCTTGAGGTTTATCCTGAAACGACGAACAACAGCGCAAAACTGACCAAATTCATGGACAAATGCGTGATCGAATTTAGAGGTCAGCTTGAAAGCAGCCGCGTAATTGAACAATGGTCATTTAAAGGTTTGACTCTGATTGATGCTGGTTCAGCAACTTTCCAGCGCGACAACACCAGCACTGCACAGAAATTTGACCTGCACAGCGAAACCGCTCAAAAGAACTTCCTGGCACTACGTAATCACTTTGCCAAAGAAGCAATCGAACAGTGTAACTAAGCACCCCGCCCTGTATTTACATCAAATATGGGGCAACTTTTCTTTCAAATAGTCTTCCTATCAAATTTATTCTCTACCTATTCTTGAGATCAGCCAGCTTTACTTCCTTCTTTCTCGGATCATTTAAGTGAATCGCACAGAATATTCATTGTTTTTACATTACCTTCCATTACACTGAAAACAGAATTAAAACCGTTATCCCAATCTGCGAGGTCGATCCCTTATGACCCTGAAAAAAACGACGATGAAAAAAACCAAGATCCTCAGCACTGCATTATTGATGTGTACGCCTCTTTTTATCCAGACTGTTCAAGCCAGTGAAACGCAGCAAGATGCAAAACCGATTGTCCCTTATGGTGATAATCCAAACCTGCTGCATGTATTTGCTTATAAAACCCAACAAGGTGTAATCAATACCGCTGAAAAAGTTGGTGCAGCAGCAGAAAAAGGCATTGCCAAAATCAAGCCGGGTGTGGATCGTGCCTGGGACAATACCAAATCCACCGCAGCCACCACCATTGAAAAAGTAGACCAAGGCGCAACACAAGTGGCTCAGCAAACCGGTCAGAAAATCCAGCAGACTAAAGATGTCTGGCGCGGTAATCCGCAACAGCAAGTCCCGATTGAGCAGCAGCCTTTAAGCCAATCTTCAACAGCAACGCAAAGTGTCACACCGCAGTCACCATCCAGTTCAGGTGGTGCAACCAGTTATGCAGTGGATGATCTCTAAAAAATAGGATATTAAAAAAAGCCCTTTATGGGCTTTTTTAATCTGAAGAGAATAATATCTGGATTAACTAAATCAGATCAGTTCACCTGTCGAATCGGCTGGCCCGCCTGAAAGGCTTTAACATTTTCTACCATCTGATCCACGATGCGTTGGCGAGCATCGACACTGCCCCAAGCATTGTGCGGTGTAACGATCAAATTCGGAATGCCTGGATCGAGCAGAATATTGCCTTCTTTCGGCGGCTCTATCGTCAGTACATCGGTGGCAGCACCTGCGATTTTGCCTGCACGTAATGCCTGTGTCAGAGCCGCTTCATCAACAATACCGCCACGCGCACAGTTAATCAGGAAGGCACTGGATTTCATGGCTTCCAGCTCGGCATGGCTGATCAGGTTACGGGTATCTTCAGTCAGCGGGCAATGCAAACTCAGGAAATCAACCTGTGGCAATAACTCCGCGAATGGTACACGTGAGGCATCCCCCGGACGGTTGGGTAATGATCCGATCATCACATTCATACCAAACGCTTCTGCCAATTTGGCGACAGCTTTACCCAGTTCGCCATAACCCACAATGCCGAGAGTCTTACCAGACAGTTCTACAATCGGTGCATCCAGCAAACAGAATTGCGTCGCCTTTTGCCATTCGCCTTGTTGTAATTTTTGCTGATAAGGCAGGAAAGACGTCGCCAGATTCAGCATTAACATGAGAGTATGTTGGGCGACAGCGGAAGTGCCATAGGCTTGGCAGTTACACACGACAATATTGCGTGCTTTGGCTGCGGCCAAGTCAACATTATTGGTACCAGTCGCAGAGATTAAAATCAGTTTCAGTTGAGGGCATTGCTGAATGGTTTCGGCATTTACCATGACTTTATTGGTGATGATGACATCGACATCTTGCACGCGTGGCAAAAGTTCAGCCACAGAAGTAGCAGGATATAAGGTTAACTCGTCAAATACGCCATGCAGCGCCTGAAAGTCGAGATCCTGTTGATCTAGAGAAGCATAATCCAAATATACGGCTTTCACGGCCTGACCCTCAATCCTGTTAGACAATTTATCCTGCCATTTAAAACAAGTCATACAGGGTTTTCAACCGTTTTTTAGACTTTATCCTGCTTTGTTTAATCGAGTGGTTTATCCAGATGGTTACGCACAGAATGACGAATTTTGTAAACAATATAAACGGTCAGAATCATCAAAAATACGATAGTTGCACTCAGGAAAATAATGGTCGGGTGTACGCTATCTTTGGCGAATGCCAGATTGGGCAGGCCCAAAGTTAGCATTAAAAATATGGTGGCGAACTGTGTAGATTGCATAAGATGTACCCCCTTCTCACGAAAACGATCGCGTGCGGTGATGAAAAATCCATACCGCATAACTACATCTTATGCCAGCAAAACAATAAGTCAAGCCATTGTTTTTAAGTGATATTTCAAGTTAATTTGCTTCACTGCGTGTCACAAAGTGCGTATTTTTGTCACTGTCATCAACAAACGCCGCTGCACCGTATTCATCAGTTTTGAGACTTAATTCCTTATAACCGAACATATAGAAATCTGTATAACGTTTCATCAGAATTGGGTGCATTCCGACCGAAAGCGGTTCCTGTTCCTTGACCAGCTTCATCATATGACGGTCATTCATGACGACGAGATAACGTTCGTCATTCAAGCTGATGGTCAACAGGCCATTGCCGCGCGCATAAATCGGAATCAGGAATTTATGGTTCAGCGCAATCGCCTGATCGGCATAGCTTTCAATCTTGTTACTGATGACATTGAACACCAGACCATGCCCATAGATATCCAGCAGGATCTGACGGTTTTCCTGTGGCAGATTGACCTGAATGCCGAGTTTCATCAGATCATGCTGATCCACCTGTTTATTGCTGAGTAACTCGCGCAAAATGGTCTGCTTCTGATTGGCATCAAAAAACTGTGAATCGAGTTGCAGGTCATTATTTTTCAGGATACGGCCCAAAGCCATCCGATGCCGTGGCAACAGGTTTTCAATCACCTTACGGTAATAAAACTTGCTGTTCTTTTTGACCCGGCGCATCTTCTGATAAAAATAGCTGGCATCAAATTCATGCAGCAGGAAATCATTCACCAGTTCGGAGCTTGCCAACACGGCAATCGCATCGTGATTGGTAAAGGCCAGATGCAATACGTGATGTAGCGGCAGGACTTCTCTGAGCTTATGATAATGCGCACGGTCCTGGGCATAGTGCGGATCATAAATAATAATGTATTCACGATCCTCACTGACATCTGCCTTAGTAATGCGCATCTCGCCATTCAGTTCCGGCTGATAGAACATGTTATAACGGGCATCTTTCACATCTTCCGGATCAATTGAGTATTGCGGCACCATGGCTACGGCGCGCTGTACATCCAGAGCATTAGAATATTTAATTGCCGCATAACCGCCCATTGAACCGCCATAGGCAATACGCTGCTCAAATGGTGCAATTAGTTCAGCAATCGCGTCCAGCATGGCTTGCATAGACGCTTGTGGAAACCAGGATTTATCCTTGGGCATAATCCCGAGCACATTGAATTCAAACTTTTGCAGCGACTTCTCTGCATTGATGGTGGTTCCCTTGGCACGGGTAATCAGATCCCCAAAGGAGAAGATCAGTTCTGAAGATGAACCCGGCATAAAGATTGCGCGAATGTGCTCATCTTCAAAGACGATTTGTTTTTCCATAACTTTCCCATGCCTGTAAAACGAACGCTTCCATTACAAATTCAATGGCGCAAAACGATGCAAAAATGAATATGCTATTTTATAGCGAAGACCAAGATTAAAAAGCGCAAAATATGACACAATCATTACATCCTGCTGCACAACAAGCTTTTAGTAGCGCTGCTGAGCGCTATCAGCAGGTGCGCCCAAGTTATCCTGAAGCATTAGTACCTTGGTTGCAACAGCAGCTTGGCTTACCCCGTCATGCCCAATTACTTGATTTGGGTAGCGGTACCGGTAAATTCCTGCCCCTACTGAAATTACTCAGTTCGCATATTCTGGCGGTTGATCCTGTCGCAGAGATGTTAACGCAACTCAAGCAGGTTCATCCAGATATTCCGACCTTGCAGGCGATGAGTGACGCCCTGCCTCTAGAAAATGCCTCGATGGATGCTGTATTTTGCGCACAGTCTTTTCACTGGTTCGCCAATTTCGACAGCCTTAAGGAAATTCATCGGACTCTGAAAGATCAGGGCTATCTGGTCCTGATCTGGAACCAGCGTGATATTAATGTCGACTGGGTCAAAGCTCTGGCAGACTTTATTCTCCCCATGGAAGGCGATACGCCACGCTACCATAGTGGTCAATGGCGCGATGTATTTCAGGATCAGCAGCTGTTTCATCCGGTAGCAGAAACGACTTTGCAGCAGTTCCATTCTGGAACTGTGGAACAGGTGGTGTCCAAACGTTTGCTCTCGACCAGCTTTATCGCCGCCCAGTCTGATGATGCACAGCAGCAACTCAAATCTCAGTTTGAACAGATCATACGAGAATATACTGGCAAGCAGCCTGATGAACAGATTGACTTCCCCTATATTACCCATGTCTATATCTTTCAAAAAATTCCAACGCCTTGATAAAACTTTAACAGGACAAAACAATGCCAAATATTCAGAACTTCAGCCGCATCACCTTGCTTGCCTCTAGCCTGTTGCTGGTGGCGTGTAATCAGAAAGATGCGCCGAAACAGGAAGCGACTCAGCAAAATGAAGCAGCTGAAGAAGTGATGAAGGAGCTGAAAACACAACCGGTGAAAGATTTTCCGCAAACAGCGGATGATCAACATGATATTGCCGTACTGGATGACTTTGAGCAGCGCCTGCAATCCTTAAATGAGGATATTGAAGCTGAAACTGAGCGTATGCGTAAGGAAGGTAATCTGACTGAAGAATTTATGCAGCAACGCCAGCGCGACCATATCCAGTCTGCACTGACTTTATTAAAAAGTCTGGAACTAAAAACTGAACAGGGTCGTTATATTCAGGGGCTAATTTATCAATATTGGGAACAGCAGCAAAAACTGCTGGGCACAACCTCTTCAGATAAAGCGATCCAGCATGATGCCAAGGAAAATGTAAAAGGTTTGGGACAGTATCTGCATGCTCAGGAACAGCTGGAACACTGGCGTAACCAGTATGCAGAAACTCAAGCTAAAGCCCAGTAAGACTGATCTGCTTTCTGTTAAGGACGTTCATGATATTGCGCTAAGGTATCGTGAAGGTCCTCCCATTCAGCTTTAGAACCGACATAGAAATGACAAGTCGGTTTCTGCTCAATCGGTGTATCCAGACTGCCAATACGCAGACGATAAACATCCGGCAGATCTGCTTTCACGCTATAAATCGGAGAACCACATTCGCTACAGAAATTTCGACTCACGCCGGTCGTGGTAGTGAATGATTTCAGCAGTTGCTGTCCTTGGAGCAGACGAAAATCTGCTTGGGCAATCGGACTATTGGTAGCAAAGGCAGTACCGGTAGCTTTACGGCAACGGCGGCAGTGACATTGAATAATATCACTCAGCGGTCCACGAACTTCATACTGGATTCCACCGCAGAGACAACTACCGGCATAATGATCTTGAGTCGACATATCAGCAACCATCCTTGTGAATAATTTTCGCCCAATATAGCCTAAAAAATTACTGACTGTGAATGTCTAAAATATCCTCGCTTCAAGCAGAACCAGACAGGTAAGCCGCGACACCTTCACCTGCTGCACGACCGGTTGCCATACAGGCAGTCAACAGATAACCACCGGTGGGCGCATCCCAGTCCAGCATTTCTCCACATAGGAATACATAGGGATTGGATTTAAGTTGCAAATGTTCCGTCAGCACATCACGTTTTACACCACCTGCGCAGCTAATCGCCTCTTCAATTGGACGGAATCCCTGAAGAGGAACCATCAACTGTTTAATTTGCTGTGCCAGATGTTCAGCATCCTGCCAGATATTTTTAGGCACCAGCTCTCGCACCAGTGCAGCTTTAGCGCCTTCCAGTCCTGCCTTGCGCCAGACATTGCTTAAAGACTGCTTCTTGCTGGATTGCAGTTTATGCGCCAGTTGTGCTGCGTTTTGATCGGGAAACAGGTCCAGATACAGTTGCATGGGCTGCCCACGTTTGACCTGTTCACGCAAACCACGCCCCTGTTTATAGATCAAGCCACTTTCAAGACCATAATGACTGATGACGATATCACCCATAGTCTTGTCACTGCCTTCCACCCAAGCTGCAACCCGTTTCAGTGGCTGACCAAAGATGGGCTGTATAAACCTAGACCATGGATACTCCACTCCGACATTACTGGCCTGAAAAGGCTCAATTTCTTCTGTCTTTAGCCATGCTTGCCATTGACCATCACTGCCAAGCTTTGACCAGGATACCGCGCCACAGGCGAGGATAATCGCATCAAAGAGTTCTGTTCGTAGCTCATCAGTTTTCAGATCCAATAGTTCCAATTGATTCTGTTTTAACTGGGTCACCTGATGGCGGTAATGAAACTGTACCCCCTGCTCGGCCAGACGTTTTAACCAGGCACGTAACAGCGGAGCGGCCTTCATTTCGGTTGGAAACACCCGTCCAGAAGAACCAATATAGGGTTCAATGCCCAAACCTTGCATCCACTCTTGGATCCAGGCAGCATCCCAACGTTTTACCCACGGCGCCAGCCATTCAGCCTGATCATAACGCTGGATAAACTGTTCTACCGGTTCAGCATGCGAGATATTCAGGCCGGTCTTGCCTGCCATCAGAAATTTGCGCGCAGCTGAAGGCTTCTGCTCATAGACATGTACGTCATAATGCTGCTGGCTCAGCACTTCTGCTGCCATCAGCCCTGCCGGGCCAGCACCAACAATCGCAATGTATTTATTCATGGCTTATTCCACAGGCGCAACATTTTGCCCCTGCAGAGGCTGGAAATCATCAAAGCGGGTGGTATAACCCTCAGGTTTCGTAATAATTAGCTGCTGACACAGTTCACCACGTTCCAGATACTTGATCTCAAAATGGGTACGGGCCGAATCGGATGCAATGATCTGCTTATCATAAGGCAGCTTCCATAGCTCTTTCATCTGCTGTTCAGCTTCATCAATATATTCCGGAATATTACTTGCCAACGTAATCGAACCACCTGTTTTCAGCCGTGATAGCAAAAATTCAAAGAACGGCATATTGGCCCAACGCTGTGCCGGGTTATGTGGTTCCGGGTTTGGATACAGAATAAAGAACTGCTCTACCTGGCCAGGATACAGTGCATGTACCACCCATGGCAGGGCATCAGCATGTACGGTTTTTAAATTTGGCTGGCCTTCCAATTCATGCTGCTTTTGCATGGCCAGAAATTTTTCACGGGTCCGTTCAATTGCAATCAGTTTGTGCTCTGGATGTGTCCGGGTAAATAACAAGGCATGCTTGCCCTTGCCTGCACCAATTTCGACACAAATCGGTTCAGGGCTGATGCTTTGAAAATCACGAGGGGCATGCATACGCTGCGCTTGAAATTGACGAATTGGCATAATCAGATCAAACTAATGAAAACCGCATAAGTCTAACAAGTGCGGCTATGTTTGCCTAATTGAATCCAATTTTTTGTGGAGTATTGTCCATGCCAACGACCCTGAAATGCCCACGTTGTGGTGCACTGACTACGTGGGAAGGCAATGCGTTTCGTCCCTTTTGTTCCGAACGCTGCAAGATGATTGATTTGGGTGCCTGGGCCAATGAAGACTATAAGCTGCCGACTCAAGATGCTCCGCAAGCTGATGGAGGCCGTGAAGAAGACCAGTTTTAAATGAGACTGACCAGAGGAAAGGAATTCGGATTGAATTCCTTTTTCATTTGGTGCTAGACTAGCCTAAAAACACTATATTCTTGATTAATAAAATAAAATTTAAATAACTATTCCAATAAAATAACAAAAAAAGAGGACATGCCGATGTTTATCCTCCTGCTTAAAATTTTTATGCTGTTCTTGCTCTTGCTATGCTGCGCCAGTATTGGCCTTGGACTCTGGAAACAGGACTATATCTTTATCTTGATTGGTATCCTGCTGGTTCTGGCCATCGTGATATTAAGACTGCAAATCCAGCAACTGCAACATGATCCTTTCGCTTGAAGTAAAAACCAAAATATTTGCACAGTCTGTTAGAAACTCTAGCTAAATGAAGAATTATTTATAAGTTTTATTAAACTAAGGTCAGTATTTATCTTGAATTTATTTTTGGTCAAATGTTAAACTACGTAGACATTCTATATAGTTGATAATAAAATATTTTTTACTTTAAACACGTAAGAAAACATAAAAAATTATAAAGAATGTCAATGACTTATATTTTTGGGGATTTATAAATGTTAGTAATTATACTCAAGACTGTCATGTTCTTGTTTGTTCTACTATGCTGTCTCAGTATTGGCACGGGTATCATGCGCCATGATTATTTTTTTATTAGCATTGGTATACTCATTGCACTGGCTTTTTGGATTATTAGACTTCAGGTACATAAACTACAAAATGACCCTTTCGCTTAATATGTAATCTGTATAACCCATTAACCCACTCAAATAAAAAAGGAATCTAGAATCGATTCCTTTTTCATTTTTTAGATAGCTACTACGTGTACATTAAGCGCTTAACCTGCTTTACCTGCGACAAAAGGATTATGCTGCTTTTCAAAACCAATCGTGCTCATTGGACCATGCCCTGAGATAAACTGAGTTTCCTCAGGCAGGCTAAAGCATTCACGTTGAATTGAATCAAGTAATTGCTGATGATTGCCACGTGGGAAGTCAGTACGACCAATCGAACCCTTAAACAGCACATCCCCCGTCCACAGCAAACCATGATTGCGGTTATAAAACATGACATGACCTGGAGTATGACCCGGTGCAAAACGGACTTCAAACTCTTCGTCCCCCAGTTTCAGTATTTCACCGCCCTCCAGCCATTCAGTCACTTCTACCTTTTCCGGAATCGGGAAGCCATAACGAGCAGATACTTCCTGAATCATCTCCAGCCAGAACGCATCATCCTTATGTGGACCAATCACCGGCACATTCCAGGCTTTTTTCAAAGCACCCACCGCTCCAGCATGGTCTAAATGACCATGGGTCAGCCATAATGCTTTGACCGTCAGACCAAGCGCTTCGACTTCTGCTCTCAGTTTTTCCGGCTCACCTCCGGCATCAATCAAAACTGCTTCTTTGCTGTCTGTATCCCATAAAATGGAACAGTTTTGCTGAAAGGCAGTTACAGGAACAATTTTGACTTGGAGCATAGGCTTTAAAACCTCAAAAAATTAGTGAGCGAGAGTATGAGTCAATGCATCAAGATTAGCCTGTAGCAATGAATTGAGCAATTGCAAATGATCTTCGCGGCTATTCAATGCCGGAATATAGCTATAGCGTTCACCACCATTAGCCTTGAAGGTATCCGCATTTTCCATTGCCAGTTCTTCTAAGGTTTCCAGGCAATCTGCCGAGAAAGCCGGGCTCATGACCTGAATCGATTTCACACCCTGCTTGCCCCACTCTTCAATCAAGGCATCGGTATAAGGCTTAACCCATTCCTGCTTGCCAAAACGTGACTGGAAGCTAATCGCATACTGATCTTCAGATAACCCTAAAGCTTTAGCTACCAGTTTCCCGGTGATACGGCAACGGTCAGCATAGGGATCGCCTTTATCGGCATAAGGCTGTGGAATGCCATGAAACGACATCAACAGCTTTTCTGGCTTGCCATGAATCGCCTGATAGTCACGCACACTCTGTGCCAATGCCTGAATAAACAGTGGATGCTGATAATAATCACGAATCAGTGATAAACCCGGAAGATTACGCTGAGTCAGTACCCATCTCGCGACTGCATCGTACAGCGGCGCAGTAGAAGTGGCTGAATACTGCGGGAACAAGGGCAACAGGATCACGTGATCCTGAGGTTGTGCGCTGATCTGGCTAAGAACAGTCTGAATGTTCGGATTGCCATAGGTCATGGCGGGCACCACATTCAGCTCGAATTGCGGATAACGCTGAGTCAGTTCTGCTCTGACTGCTTCAACCTGTTGCAGCAGGATTTCACGCATGGGTGAATCTTTAGCCCATACTTGTGCATAAGCCTGCGCAACCCTTTTAGGACGGAAAGGTAAAATAAACAGGCGCAAAATGATCTGCCAGAGCGGTTTGGGGATTTCAATGACACGCTGATCGGACAGGAACTGCTGCAGAAAAGTTCGTACTGCGGGAACGGTAGGAGCATCAGGAGTACCGAGATTTGCCAGGATAATGGTGACTTTCGGTTTAGCAAGCATTCAGATCATCCGTCTTGAGGGGTCAACCCCTGTACTTTAACAGTTTTCAATAAATTTATAATATGGATTAATATACTGACTTATATTGAAAAACCCGATCTTTATCCAGTAAATTACTTTCTATCAGTTTCTGGGCTTTAGCCGTGATCTGCCATAGTAAACGCTGACGGTCATCACGGCCAGTCGGTACAATCCAGTCATTTTGTCGCATCTGCATTTTCAGGCTATGCAAGGCACGAATGTTCATCTGTGCACGTGCCACGGCATGAGCACGTGGCATTTCTATACGTGCATCTTCCAGACCAGTTTCATTTAAATATTCATTCAGGCGCTTAGAGAAGAATTCTTCTGGCGTTGGATTGACAAAGGTAGATCCAAGAATTGCCAGAAGCTCAGCCCAGGTCAGTTTTTTCTGAATTTTGAGCTCTTTAAAGTTACCATCCTGATAGGCATGCATGCGATATTCAAAAGAAAAAATTTCATGCATGGACACTTTAGGCAAGCTCAGAAATGGATCAGGCTCACGCTTGCCTGCTTCGGCTTCCATTTGGGCAATACGCGCCTTGAGCTGATCAATTTCATCATGCAGGGCTTGGGCATTTTGAGGACGCACCCAGCCAGTTACCGGATAGCGTTCTAGCATCTGGGGCATGTTCAGGCGAACTGCCATTTCCAGATCACGCAGGCTACGATAGGTAAAGACCTGATCGACTTCATTTTGTAGCAGTTTTCGGAAGTCATTAAATTTTTCACGCAATTCCGCTTTGGCATCATGCAGGGACGGCTCACGAGAGGCAGGGTCATCATGCATAAATACAATAATTGGTTTCTGCTTGGTTACTGCATAGATATATTCAAGGTGCATATAGCCAACGCCAGAAACGGACTGTTCACCGTACTGGCTTCCCAGCAGGATTACCACATAGTCACAGTCATCAATCTGACGGCGAGCAAAGGCAGTACTGAGTGGATTACGCTGTTCCAGCCCCCAGGAGAAGAAGCCCATACCCACCAGTGTTTGCGACAAGATGATACGCTCTGGCTGCATTTCCGAACCAGATGTGGATATAAAAACCTGATAACGTTTATCCAGCATTCCAAACCCTCTCCAACTACCGCGAATATGCACAGTTCACCTCGATTTCCATGAGCTGTTGCATATGCGTGCCCCACTTAAAAATATCAAATTTTAAAATAATGTAATTCACTGACTTAAAACTCAGCTTATATATTACTTACAGACCATTGAATATCGTCCGGAATCAGGTGCTGTATAATCGGTTGAACTTGTTCAGCATTTTGACCACTGACAAAAATTTCGATTCTTACACTTTCTTTACGCTCGCCTTCAAATAATAACTCATTTTTGATCAAAATACGGGCGGTTTGTCTTGCAACTGCCAATCCAGAGTCAATCAATGTCATTTTATGACCAAAAATATACTGAATTGACGATTTTAGGAAGGGGTAATGTGTACATCCAAGTACTAAATAGTCTGCACCCTGATCTACAACTGGTTGTAAAATCTTGGTTAATGTCGCTAGACACGCGGGACTCATCTGCTCGCCAGCCTCGACAAAAGGCACCAGATCCAGACAGGTGACTGGAATCACATTTACCCCTGCGGGCTCGGCAAAACGGGTCATGACATCTTTGATCAGCTGACCGCGAAAAGTTGCTGGTGTGGCAAGCACGGCCACAGTTTTGGATTGGGTCGCCAAAACTGCTGGCTTTAAAGCCGGTACCAGACCGATAATTGGAAAACGCTCGCCATAATGCGTACGCAAATAATCCAGACTAAAAGCTGAAGCAGTATTACATGCCACGACAGCAGCCTTGCAGCCCTTGCGATATAACCATTCAATTGCCTGCGCGGTGAGCTCACGAATGTCCTGATCCTCACGTGGACCATAAGGCACATTGGCAGTATCGGCATAATAGACGAAACGTTCATTCGGTAAATGGCGTGCAATTTCTAGTGCAACAGAGAGGCCTCCGATTCCTGAATCAAAAATCCCAATGGGTGCATCTGCAGTAACATCAATAATGGGATCGAGTGTGGACGAAATCGGATAAATGGCGCTCATACAGGGGCTGTTTGCTCAAATGGACAGACATGGCACAAAGCTTAAACCTCAGGTGCCTAAATGCAAGTCTAAATCACCACTTTTCAAGTTTAATACCGTGTCGCCTTCAGAATTTTCGATAAGCTCACCCATTTCTACCAGATGTAAAAAGGCAGCTCGCTGAATCAATGCATTAATACCAAAACGCACATGCACATAAGGGCGCTGTTCATCACCAAAAGTACGCATGAAAATTGGATGTTCTTTATCTACGATGATTACATCCTGCGTCGTTGTCGTCAGCTGAATATAGCTTTTTCCATCAATTTCTACCTGATCAGCCTGCCCTACAAATAAGGGCTCATCTTCGACTTCAATTTCGATCTGCTCAACCGGGGTTTTGAGATAGAATTTGCCATCTTCCTTCCATAGCACTGTTGAGAACAGGTCAATCATGGCTTGGCGTTTAATCAATTGACCTTCGTGCCACCATTCTCCATTGGCTAAAACCCTCAAATCCATTGTGCCACAATGCTTTGGCTGCCACTGATCTAAAGGGGGTATTGACCTTTTGTGACTGTCCTGTGCATCTTTTATGTATTGTGCAATATTTGTTAAATTTTTATCATCACTCATGGCTGTTTTTTTCGTCGGATGATTCGTTTCTGCTGACTTATCCATAGTAGAAGACCTTAATGACGGAAAAATAATATGTTTCAGCCAATTGGCTTAAACTGGGTTTAAAACTATACTAGCCCACAAGATGAAAGACACTAATCTTTTTGTGTCCAGGAATTATAAATACTCATGGCAGCACCCGATCATCCGATTATGGTTGCCACCGAATGTAATATGAGGAGTCCCACATGGAGCACATCGAACGTGAATCGATGGAGTTTGACGTAGTCATCGTAGGCGCAGGCCCTGCGGGTCTTTCTGCTGCGATCAAAATCCGTCAGCTTGCAATTGAAAACAACCTGAATGATCTGTCCGTTTGTGTCGTGGAAAAAGGCTCCGAAGTCGGTGCTCATATTCTTTCTGGTGCTGTACTTGAACCACGTGCCATGAACGAGCTGTTCCCGAACTGGAAAGAACAAGGCGCACCTTTAAATGTACCAGTGACTGAAGACAAAACCTTCTTCCTGCTCTCTGATGAAAAATCACAAGAAGCTCCGCACTGGATGGTGCCAAAAACCATGCATAACGATGGCAACTATGTCATCTCACTGGGCAATGTGGTGCGCTGGTTAGGCCAAAAAGCAGAAGAACTGGAAGTCTCGATCTTCCCGGGCTTTGCTGCCTCTGAAATCCTTTACCATGAAGATGGTTCAGTCAAAGGTATCCAGACGGGTGACATGGGCATTGGTAAAGATGGCGAACCAACGCATAACTTCACTCCAGGTTACGAGCTGCACGCGAAATACACCATGCTTGCTGAAGGCTGCCGTGGTCACTTAGGTACACGCCTGATCCAGAAATTCAACCTGG
>NZ_DFRO01000016.1:0-37805 GCF_002381195.1 Acinetobacter sp. UBA3461
TGTATTCTTGAACAAATGCGACCTTGTAGACGACGAAGAGCTTCTTGAGCTAGTTGAAATGGAAGTTCGTGAACTTCTTTCTACTTATGACTTCCCAGGTGATGACACTCCAGTTATCCGTGGTTCAGCTCTTCTTGCGCTTAACGGCGACGCTGGTCAATATGGTGAAGCTGCAGTTGAAGCTCTTGTTGAAGCGCTTGACTCTTACATCCCAGAACCAGAACGTGCAATCGACCAAGCATTCTTGATGCCAATCGAAGACGTATTCTCAATCTCAGGTCGTGGTACAGTAGTAACTGGCCGTGTTGAGACTGGTATTGTTAAAGTTGGTGAATCAGTTGAAATCGTTGGTATCCGTGATACACAAACAACAACTGTAACTGGCGTTGAAATGTTCCGTAAACTTCTTGACGAAGGTCGTGCGGGCGAGAACTGTGGTGTTCTTCTTCGTGGTACTAAGCGTGAAGACGTTCAACGTGGTCAAGTACTTGCTAAACCAGGTACAATCAAGCCGCACACTAAATTCGACGCAGAAGTATACGTACTTTCTAAAGAAGAAGGTGGTCGTCATACTCCATTCCTTAACGGTTACCGTCCACAGTTCTACTTCCGTACAACTGACGTAACTGGTGCGATCGCGCTTAAAGAAGGCGTTGAAATGGTTATGCCTGGTGACAACGTTGAGATGTCAGTAGAGCTGATCCACCCGATCGCAATGGACGCAGGCTTACGCTTCGCGATCCGTGAAGGTGGTCGTACAGTTGGTGCTGGTGTAGTATCTCGCGTTACTGCATAATCACTGATTGTGTAAAAAAAAGCGTCCCTTTGGGACGCTTTTTTTGTTTATCTAAAGTGAAAAATAAATTGTCTAACAAAATTAGAGCGCTGTCCTAAAGTGATATTCAGCTGACCTTAACTGCAATGATGTCAAGCAGATAACTGAGTAAGATACCAATAAGAAAATAGAAAAATAGGGCCAGGTCGAGAAGATCTGTCAGGAGGCGTTATATGAATGCTGAAGTAAAAATTACTCATCGTGCCGGTGCAAGTTTTCCTGTACGTCGCATGAACTTTGATTTTGAACAGGTTCCAGAATACTGGATGAATGGTTCAGCCGGGCTGACTCATTTTATGACAGCATTGTCTGCCTTGTTTCCCGCAGGTGAAAAATTCTTTATCGACAGTGTGCGTGCGGTACGTAATCATCCCAAGCTTAAAGACAATGAAGCACTGCAAAAAGAAATCTCTGCTTTCATTGGGCAAGAAGCGATGCATACCCAGGAACATGTCGGCTTCAATGCCTCAGCGCAAAAATACGGCCATGATGTTGATACCTTGGATCGTTATACCGATAAAGTCATTCAAACGACGCGTAAAGTCATGGCAAAGTTGGCCAAGCCTATGGGAATTACTCAGGAAATGGTAGATTTGACTGCAACGACCGCACTTGAACATTTTACTGCGACCATTGCCTCTCAGTTGTTGACCAATAGTCATATTCAGGAACTGATGAAAGATGACACCATGAAAACCATGTGGTTGTGGCATGCCATTGAAGAAAATGAGCATAAAGCTGTGGCCTATGACGTGTTTGAAGGTGTGTTTGGAAAAGGCTTAAAGTCATATTTGTTACGTACCAGTTCACTGGTGATCGCTATGGTGACTTTGTTCTTTGTACAAAGCTATTTTGTCATGCGTCTGCTGAAGGAAGATCGTCAGTTAAACCTGGAATCCCTCAAGGACATTTACGAATATGGTTATAGTCCGTCCAAAGGTGTAATTACTGGTATGGGGCGTGAAATGGCGATGTACTTCAAGCCGGGTTTTCATCCAAATGACCATGACACACACAGTTTGCTGGCACACTGGAAAGGTAAACTTGGTCTTTAATCTGACACTAAAAAAGGGCGATTGAAATCGCTCTTTTTTTTACTCGATTTTCAGCATAAAGTTTCTATAATGCGCAGGAGATTTTTATTGATAGATGAACGAACATGATTCGTTTGATGCAAATAGCAGATATAGATGCGGTCACCCAGATTGAGCAACAAGTGCAATCTCATCCTTGGACCAGAACCCAGTTCGAGGAAGCCGTTAGTGCTTATCAGAGCACTATTATTGAATATGCAGGTAAAGTGGTGGGTTTTTGTATTTTGCAACCGGTATTGGATGAAGCCAATTTATTACTCATGGCAATTGACCCAAGCCAGCAGGGTAAAGGGCTTGGTTTTCAGTTGCTAGAAGAATCAATCCAGTTATTGAAAAATAATCCGGTACAGATTTTCCTGGAAGTACGTGAATCAAATACAGCTGCAATTCGTCTTTATGAAAAGGCTGGTTTTCACCAGATTGACCTGCGCAAGAATTACTATCCAAACCCGGGCGGTGGGCGTGAACATGCCATTATTATGGTAAAAGCATGTACGGATGACTTTGCCAGCCTGTTTAAATAAATCAGATTAATGCTTCTTTTTAGTTACGACCATCTTACTTGATGATGGGATTATTCCATCCGGAGGGTAGGGTCGTCATCAAGGAGTTTCCCAGGTGTTCAATCTCCGCCGCATTGAGCGAGCGGTTTAACCGACGCCATTGACCATCAATCAGCAATTCAAGCGGCAGGTATTGAGACTTGTAATTCATCTTGCTGGAATGCGGGACCCAGTAACCCAGATAAATAAAAGGCAGCTCTAATTTCTGAGCATGTTCAATCTGTTTTAGAATTGCAAAAACACCGAGTGAACGTCGATTTTCATCCGGATCAAAGAAGGTATAAACCGCAGAAATTCCGTCATCGAGCAGATCACAGGTCGATACACTGATCAGCCGGTCATCTTTCCAGAGTTCCAGGAAAAAGCTATCGGTACAGCTTTGCAACAAAAACTTTTCAAACTGATCCCGGCTTGGTGGATACATATCACCATCGGCGTGGCGTTCATTGATATAGCGTTCATACAGCGCATAATGGCTATCATTTGCCTGCTGCGGTGCAGTAATGCGCAGGCTTAAGTCCTGATTTCTTTTCCATGCCTTTTTTTGTGAACTGTTCATGTTGAATTCACGCACTGGTACACGAGAGGAGAGGCATTGACGGCAAAGGTGACATTCAGGACGATATACAAAATCGCCACTACGGCGGAAACCGGTACGGGATAATTCAGAAAGTGTCACCACATCTATGCGATGTGAGGGATCGAGAAAAACCATACGTGCAGACTTGTTGGGCAGATAGCTGCAATCGTGTGGCGGGGTAATATAATACTGTAAATCGTTCAGTAGGGATTTTGGTTGATAGGAGTTCATGACAAATTCCCTCTGTTATTTTCATTCATTTAATCGCGCGTTTAACGCTATTGTTTTACTTGAAAATACACCCTCCTGATACTTTTGCCAATTGATAGGTGGGCGTTTTATCACATCCTGTAACGAATTAAGATACGCTTGGCGAGAAATTGTACTGGCACCAAGGCTCAGCAGGTGGTCATTGACCAACTGGCAGTCAATCCAGGGCAGCTGATTTTCCTGACCAATCAGCATTAAGGTATAAAAGGCCATTTTCGAGACATCGGTCTGGGTGCTGAACATGGATTCACCAAAGCAGCCCTGTCCAATGGTGATACCATATAATCCGCCCACCACTTGCTCTTCATCCCAGACTTCAATGCTATAGCCATAACCGGCTTCGAACATATCACAGTAACCCTGAATAATATCTTCGCTAATCCAGGTGTCATCGGCATAAGCACGAGGCAGTGAACAGGAACGGATAACCCGTTCAAAAGCATGATTCACAGTAATTTTATAATCATACTTTTTCATATTTCGAACCAGCGATTTACTCGGATGATAACCCTGTGGTCGGATAATGCAACGTGGTTCCGGGCTCCACCAGCAGATTGGATCACCTTCGGAAAACCATGGAAACAGGCCATGTGAATAGGCTTCGAGCAGGGTAGATGGAGTGAGATCGGCGCCAATACAAATCAGGCCTCCTCCTTCAAGATCCACTTCTACAGGATTGGGGAAAATGAACTGTGAAGGAGGAAGATGTTGCATGCTTGAACCTGGTTTTAGAATCATCAGTATTTATCATACATAAAAAAACCGCCCAACATGGACGGCTTTCTCATTTTTGCTGCTTAGTCTAACTTGCCCATCGCATCGAGATATTTTTCTGCATCCAGTGCGGCCATACAGCCCGAACCTGCAGATGTAATCGCCTGACGGTATACGCTATCAGCAATATCACCCGCAGCAAATACGCCAGGAATAGAAGTTTGCGTTGCATTGCCCGCAGTACCGCTTTGCACCTGGATATAACCATCACGAAGCTGTAATTGACCTTCAAACATGCTGCTGTTTGGCTTATGGCCAATTGCAACGAACATGCCTGAAACCTCAACTTCTTGAGTTGAATCATCTTGAGTTGATTTTAAACGTACAGAAGTTACACCTGCTTTGGCATCACCCAGAACTTCATCTACTTGATGATTCCAGATGATGCTGATTTTGCCTTCTTTCTCTTTTTCAAACAGATGGTCCTGAAGAATTTTTTCAGAACGCAGGCTGTCACGACGGTGCACCAAAGTCACGTGAGATGCGATATTTGACAGGTAAAGTGCTTCTTCAACCGCAGTATTACCACCGCCGACAACCATAACTTTCTGGTTTTTATAGAAGAAACCATCACAGGTCGCACATGCGCTCACGCCTTGACCCATAAATGCAGCTTCAGATTCAAGACCCAGGTATTGCGCAGTCGCACCGGTACAAATGATCAAGGCGTCACAAGTGAACTCTTCCATGTCACCTTTTAATACGAAAGGACGTACGTTCAGATCTACTTCATTGATGTGGTCATATACGATTTCAGTACCGAAACGTTCCGCATGCGCCTGCATACGTTCCATCAATACTGGACCAGTCAGGCCTTCAGGATCACCTGGCCAGTTGTCCACTTCAGTCGTCGTTGTCAGCTGACCACCAAGTTGCAGACCTGCAATGAGTGTCGGTTTTAAGTTTGCACGCGCTGCATACACAGCGGCGCTATAGCCAGCAGGGCCGGAACCTAAAATAATCAGTCTTGAGTGACGTGCGCTCATCGGGCTATCCTTTTTGTATTTAGAAATTTATTGAATTATACGTGAAACTGTATAACAGTGGTGTGAGATTAAAGTCGATATTATTGATCATCCAAATCGATTTGAGCTATATAGACGTGATAAAGAACAAGACCTACGTGCAGTTGCACAATACTGCATCTTTTTTCGTGTAACAGGTGCATAATAGGCATTTTATTGCGTCGTTTTTTTGAATCATAATAGCAAAAGAACATTCATGAAGAATTGGCTACAGGACAGTATATGACAACGGTGTCGAGTGCTTATGCACAGCGCTTAGTAATGACATTATTTTTGGTCTCATTTGGGATCTATCTGTTTCTTGCAACAGTGACCTATACGCCATTTGATCCGGGGTGGATGCACATTTCCAGTGACACCCAGACGGTTTCAAATGCCAGTGGGGTTGCAGGTGCATGGATTTCAGACTTACTGTTTGGTTTTCTGGGCTGGGCGAGCTTACTCATTCCATTATATCTGTTCGTAGAAGCGGTACAGGTTTGGTGGCCCCATAGTTTCCTGAACCGGCCATTCCGTTATGCAGCGCAATTCTTCCTGTTACTGACCACTTCTGCCTTACTGTTCCTGTTCTGGGAAGTTCCTGCTGATACGCTAGATAATTCTTCGGGCGGCATTATCGGTTATGAATTAGGTCAGAGTCTTGAACAGCTATTGACGATATACGGTGCGGCAGTATTTTTGGTAGGTTTATGGGTCATGCTGTTTACCTTGGCCTTTGGCGTTAAATGGAACAAGACCTGGAGCAGCCTGAAAGCAACGCCTGCATATTTACAGGATCTGTTTTATCGTAATGTCCCGGAAGGGGAGGGCGAGTTTGATCGCTCTATGGCAGTTGCCAAGAAAGATATCGCCAGCAGCCCTGCTAAAAAGAGCATCTCAACGCCGGTGGTTCCTGTACCTGAGCATGAGCCTGTAGAAATAGATCCCGTAGTTCGTGACCATGTAGCCGAGCGCCTGTTTGATGACATTGCTGACCGTGAATTCAAGGCGCAACAGAAAAAACATATTGAACCTGAACTTAGTCCAGAAGATGAAGAATTTGAAAAAACGCTTGAAAAAGCGCATCGCCTGATTCAGGATCCAGATCGCGTAATTACCACGGGCGAAGTTTGGCGTGCCTTGCATTCTGATGAGGATCAGCGCCATAAACAGGATATCGATGCTTTATTAAAAGCAGCGGAAGAACAACAGCATACCCCTGCAGCCCCTACAACAATTGCTCCAATTCAGGAAATCAAGGCACATCTCAAAACTGAAACACCTGTACCGTCTGTGACGACGAAAAAAGGTCTGGATTGGGATGATGATGAAATCTTTGATGAGCTATTGGCAGCTGTACCGCCGGGTAAAACTGCGACGGATGTGCATAGTCCATTTACTGCGCAAGCAGCTACTGAACAGCCAACCTTAAGAATTGTCGAAGACTTACCCAAAGGTGCGGCAGCGACTGCAGCTGTGACAACAGGCATCAGTATTCCACCGGTTTCTACGTCCGCAATATGTAACACGGGGCTAGAAACTGATTTTGATGATCTGGATGATTTGCTGGTCGAGGCTATTGAGCCAGAAAAGCCAGCCCGTGCTTCCAGCTATGCGCAATCTTCCGCTTTTGTACAGGCACCGATTCAGCATCAAGGCATAGAAGTCACTGCGCCTGAAAGCAACTCGACTGCTCAGACAGCTCTTCAACAAAATACAAATCAGCACAATACCATTGATGCAGTCAAAGCGGCATTATCCAAAGAAGAATTTATTGAAGCATGGCATGAAACTGCGGGTGCTCCTCAAGAAGAAGATGAATTCGATTTTGATGCTCCACTGACTGACTCGATGGGCCGTCCATTGTCACGCGCCATGATGGTGGCTGAACGCCGTAAAGATCTTTCGCCATTACCAGGTCTGGAACTACTGGATGAAGTTGATCCGAACAAGAAAGTCAATTTCACCGAAGAGCAATTATCACGTCTGTCTGAATTGCTGGAAATCAAACTACAAGAATTTAACGTCAAGGCCAAAGTGGTTGAAGCGCAGCCTGGCCCAGTAGTCACTCGTTTTGAACTGGATCTGGCACCAGGTGTAAAAGCCTCTAAAGTGACCAATATTTCCCGCGACCTGGCGCGTTCCATGTCGATGGCTTCGGTGCGTGTGGTTGAAGTGATTCCAGGAAAGCCATATATCGGGATTGAAGTACCAAACAGCACCCGTGAAATGGTACGCCTGATCGAGCTGGTTAAAACACCGAAATTTGAAGATGCAAGTGCCATCCTGTCGATGGCGATGGGTAAAGATATTTCTGGTAATCCGGTGATTACTGAACTTGGCAAGGCACCGCATATGCTGGTTGCCGGTACAACCGGTTCTGGTAAGTCGGTCGCAGTAAACTCGATGATTTTGTCGATGCTACTCAAGTACACACCTGATCAATTACGTCTGATCCTGATTGACCCGAAACAGTTGGAACTCGCAAACTATAACGATATTCCACACCTGTTGACGCCTGTAGTCACGGACATGAAAGATGCAGTCAGTGCACTGAACTGGTGTGTCAATGAAATGGAACGTCGTTATAAGCTGATGTCCTTCCTGAAAATTCGTAAGCTAAGCGACTACAACCGTAAGGTTGAAGAAGCCATTGCCAATGGTGAAGATCTGTTTGATCCAACCTGGAAAGCCAGTGAATCGGTGGCAGGGGAACGTGCACCACGTTTGACACCATTACCATCGATTGTGATTGTCGCGGACGAATTCGCAGATATGATCATGCAGGTCGGTAAAAAAGCGGAAGAAATGATTACCCGACTGGCACAGAAATCTCGTGCTGCGGGGATTCATCTGTTACTGGCAACTCAACGCCCATCGGTGGATGTAATTACCGGTCTGATCAAAGCCAACATCCCAACACGTGTAGCACTGCGTGTAAACTCGAAAATCGACTCGCGTACCATTCTGGATGCAGGTGGTGCAGAAGACCTGCTGGGTCATGGTGACATGCTGTTTCTGGGGCCAGGTAAGATTGAGCCTGAGCGTGTGCATGGTGCCTTTATTGCCGATGATGAAGTTAACCGTATTTGTGATGCTTGGCGTGAGCGTGGTGCACCGAACTATGTTGATGAAATTCTAACTCCATTTGATGAAGAACCAACAAGTCGTGGCTTTGAAGATGGTGGCGATGGTGCTTCTGACCGTGATCCATTGTATGACCAGTGTGTGTCTTTCGTACTGGAAACTCGTAAGGCATCTACATCATCGCTACAGCGTAAGTTTAGCCTCGGTTATAACCGTGCTGCCCGAATCATTGACCAGATGGAAGAAAACGGTGTAGTGAGCGCTATGGGCGCGAATGGTAAGCGTGAGATTCTGATCTAATTCAGCATCTCCACCAATAAAAAAGCCTGCATGAAGCAGGCTTTTTTATTGCATCAGCAAAGTCTTAAGCGAACTTGGCCAATACTTCAAGGAACTCAGCACTATGACGCGGGAATTTGGCGATCACGTCATGAATGCGTTCACCTTCAGGGTTAGTAGCATTGATATCACGACCCTCTGCAACGAATTGAGTCAACAGGCGCTCATAGTCAAAAGGACGCATGTGTTTATAAGCATGATAAAGCACATGAAAGTCTGCGTTTACGCCTGCAGGAGGTAATTGAGTGAGATAGGCAAACACACGCTCATCTGACCATTCTTCGTTAAATGTTGCCGGTTGAGACAATGCCATCACAAGCTCCTTGATATAATTTTCGACATGAAAAAGGCAAAATTTGAGTACGCAAGTGACAAAGTATTTTTCATTTTCTCTGTCTACCTTGAAGCTAAACTTCGGATCTTGTGGTTAGGTAAAGTAAACTTTTTATCACCAGTCCACTCGAAGCATCGCTTCTCGTTTTTCGGTTGTACAAGTTAAATACTTGGTAGATCCCCTCCACTCGAAGCAAAGCTTCTCGTCTTGCGACTGAACAAAGCAGTGCTTTGTTCAGTCTCATATTTTGCCTTGAATCAATTTAATTGACTAATCAAAAATCAAATTATCGTTCTTCAGGTAAATTGATATTCATTTCAAGCATTTCAATATTCGCTTCAGAACGGACCTGCATTTGAATATGCTGTTCATCTACACCGCGAACATAACGATTGACCACCTGCATGATTTCTTTCTTCATCATGTCAATCTTGTCCTGGCTTAAACGACGTCCCAGACCCTGTTCAGATGCAACAATTACCTTTAAACGGTCTTTCGCGGTTTGTGCGCTAGACGGTTTATCTTCACTGCTAAAAAGCTTACTCCAGAATCCAGCCATGCTTATGCTCCAAATAATCGAGCTAACCAGCCCTTTGGTTTCACTTCAATATGACGGTAAGGACGCTCTTCACCCAGGAAGCGTGCAACCAGGTCATCATAAGCCTGACCTGCAGCAGAAGCAGTAAAGTTGATAACTGGCTTGCCTTCGTTCGATGCTTGCAGGACACTTGGACACTCAGGGATTACACCCAGAGTCGGTACACGTAAAATATCTTTAGAAATGTCATCAATGGTCAACATTTCCTGTTTATCCGCGCGTTCAGGATTGAAACGTGTGATACACAGATGTTTACGGATGCGGCCTTCATTTTGTTCTACTTTTTTAGTCTTGCTGTCGAGCATACCAATGATACGGTCAGAGTCACGTACTGAAGAAATTTCAGGGTTAGTGACAATGATGGCTTCATCAGCATGGTACATGGCCATGATGGCACCACGTTCGATCCCCGCAGGTGAGTCACAAATAATGTAGTCAAATTCCTGCGACAGTTCATCCATTACACGTGCAACACCTTCATCAGTGAGGGCATCTTTATCACGTGTTTGAGACGCTGGCAGAATATATAAGTTCTCAATATCCTTATCGCGAATAAGCGCTTGTTGTAATCGCGCTTCGTTATTTAAAACATTCACAAAATCATAAACAACGCGGCGTTCACAACCCATGATCAAGTCAAGGTTACGTAAACCCACGTCAAAGTCGATAACAACAGTTTTGTGGCCACGTAGGGCTAAACCTGTTGCAAAAGATGCACTTGTTGTAGTTTTACCTACACCACCTTTGCCTGACGTTACGACAACAATTTTCGCCACCGAATCCACTCCTGTTATGGTTTAAATTCCCTATTTAACATAGGGTTTTGGTGTTTATTTATACATTAAAATTCTAGAGCTTCAAATACAAGCTCTAGTTGATCATTCAAGTAAATATGCACAGGCTTTTTCACCACATGCGGTGGAATATCGTCTGCAACACAATAGGTACCTGCAATCGAAATCAGTTCTGCTTCCAGTGCATGACAGAAAATGCGTGCTGCAGTATTGCCGCCTGCACCGGCAATCACACGACCACGGGCACTGCCATAAACATGAATATTGCCAGAGGCAATCACTTCTGAACCGCTGTTAATGCCAGCACTGATAATAATGTCGCCATGATGCTGCACAATGCACTGGCCAGTACGCAGGATTTCATCATGGTAAGAAGTCACATGAGCAATGACAGGTGCTGCCTTAACTTCTTCTGTTCCAGCATCTGACTTAACCACTTCCGGTTTGACTTCAATGACCTGTTCTTTGGTTGCCTTGATTTCCTGTAGCTGACGGTCAGGTGGCAATACCGGGAACTGGATTGCACGTGCCTGATCTGCAAGCAGGCCTTCAGTCACCGCCATCGGTTGTACATCCATGCTGATCAACAGCTGGATAAGCGCGATAAGTTCCTGCTCGACAGTACTTTCAATCACCACCAGGGTGCCCGGTGGAAAAGCAGCTTGTAATTTTGGTGCTAATTGCTGGCGGATCGCATCATGATCATTTGTTTCAAGGGTAATGCGAATCGCATTGACCATTCTGCCCTTAATCCGTATATCAGCCATAGTTCTTCCTTAATACTTCTGACTTGTAAATTTTATGTCGAAGTAATGTTGTAAATAGTGCAAATCCTAGAACAAATTTCGTTAATTCTCTAGCGATCCAGGTTATTTTTTTATGCGATCAGATGCCATAAAAAAGCATAGCATTATTCATGCTGAATTAGAGGTATGTTGAACGCTGATTTTGCTCATTTTCTTCCAGAATCTGCTGCCACTGTTTAATTTTGACCTGTTTGCGGATCGCTTCAAGTGTTTCAAAAACAGCCGACTCCACCAGTTTGTCAATGTTTGGATTTTGTTCAATCTGGATCTGACTGATCTTTTCAGAAATCATGGCAAAAGTTGGATTATCTTTACTGTAATCAGTATGCGTAAACGGATCGATCAATCCTTGGGTGATATTTTCTCCCAGACGTTGTCCGATACTCTGAATCTGCTGTTCCATGCGACTGCCTACAATCGGGATTAGGCGTAACAGCCGGGTCAGCTCTGGCGTATCTTCAATGGCTTTATTCACCACCTGGCCGACATTTTTGGCAATCATATAACGCTGCGCCTGTAATTCCTTGCCTAGGGTTTCTTGCAGGATATCTGCCAAGGCAATGGCAAATAATTGACGATGATGTTCCACCAGGTCATCAATCAGTTGACGGTGCGTGGTACTGGTGGTTAGCTCGCGTTTAATTCCGTCCAGTACGGTAACTACAATACGGCTGGTCAATTCTTCCATAACCAGGTTGTAATAGAAGTTGCCACGCTTATACCACCGAGACGGAATCACCTTGAAACCATGGCTATGCAGGTTGTAGCCGATAGCCACTGCGCGGAGCAGACGCAGGAAACGTAGTTGTGGCACGATCGCGAGAATTTCATACCAGTGAATAAACGGAAAGAACCACCAGCGGGCATGATGACGCAAGACTATGGCAATTAGCCAGCGCACCAATAATTCCCCAATCAGGAAAGTCGTAAACCAGCCTTCAGTAATGATCACCCAGGGACGCAGTTCAGCCTTATAAAATTGCAGGATTTCAGGCAGACGTATGAAATCGAATAACCATTGCCCGAAGTCACTCATTAAAATGGCATTGGCACTCAGGCAGAACAGGTTGATGACGATTAACACCATCATAAAGATGTCGTAGGCTAAGGCGACCTTCCAGCCCCAGGTGCCTTCACGGAAAAACTTAAAGGCGCTGGAGCTGGTTTTCGGGGGAGTTGGTTTCATAGTCTCTCAGATCAGTGCATTAGGCTGCTTGAGCCAGATCCTGCTTCATTTTTTCAATCAACTGATCTTTTTCAGTCCAAATTTGATGAACCCATTGCTGGAAACGCTCGCGGTATTCAGCATCTTCTTCATAATTACCGCCCAGTACCCAGTCCGGAATATCAATCTTTCTTAAATCTACCGCAATACGGGGTACTTCGCCTAGCCAGAATTCACCATAACCTGGTATGCCGTCCGGATAAACGATGGTCATGTCCACAAAGGCATCAATACGGTCACCCAGAATATTCAGCGCCAGGGCCAGACCGCCGGCCTTCGGTTTGAGCAAATGTTTAAAGGGAGACTGTTGCTGGTCATGTTTCTCTTGGGTAAAACGCGTACCTTCCAGATAGTTGAGCAGGGTAAATGGTTGACTCAGCAATTGCTGGCAGGATTTACGTGCTTCATCCATATCGCGATCTTTGAGGGCCGGATTTTTAGCAATCTGTTCCTTGGTGTGACGCTTCATCATCGGGAAACCAAGAATCTTAAATGCCTGTCCGACGAATGGAATAAAGATCAGTTCCCATTTGGTAAAGAACCGAGTCAATGGCATACGGGTTAAGCCGAAGTATTGATTGACTGTAGTATCGACCCAGCTCTGATGATTACAGCTCATCAGGTAGCGGCCCTGCATATTCAGATCCAGAGATTCATCGATGGTAATGGTCCATTGGGTATTTTTAAGGACATTCTCGATCAGCCAGTTGTTTACGCCAAGCCAGCTATTGGTAATCTTGATATTGGTTTCATCAATTTTGGATGACTTTTTGACTAGTTTGGTCAGACCGAGGGCCAGTACTGGCGGTCCATGGAAAAAGGTACTTCCCGTCATTACTGAAGTCACAGTCAGGCCACGTGCAATTTTTTTTAATATAGGCTGTTTTTTACTTTCCGACGACATATAACCCTGTCCTAAGCTGAAAATCGACTAAATTTTTTCATATTATTAACAATATACGTTTTCAATCTGAAATAGAAAAGTACCGAATGAGAACTATGGAGAAAATGTGATGAAGTTAACCGTTTTGGTTACACATAAACATTACAAATAGTTACGAAAAGATTTATTATTAACAAATCAGATATGGTTATTGATTGAATTATTGACCATTATTCTTCAAATACAACAAAACAAGTTAAGGAGGCATGCGATGCGTGCATTGTTAGTTACAGCAGCAGTAGCAGGGGCGGTAGCACTTACAGGTTGTCAAACTACTGGTAATAACCTCGGTGGTGTTGAGTACGACAAAACAGCTTTGGGTACAGTAATTGGTGCTGCGGCAGGTTATGGTATTTCTAAAGGCAATGCAAACACTAGCCGTCAAAACAACCGTGCAGCGGCAATCGGTGCAGTACTTGGTGGTGCAGCGGGTGTTTACCTTGACAATAAAGAGAAAAAATTACGTCAAGCGACTGCGGGTACTGGTGTAGATGTAAACCGTAATCCAGACGGTTCAATCAACTTGGTAATGCCAGGTGCGATTACATTTGATACCAACAAGTCAAATATCAAACCAAACTTCTATGCAACATTGAACAAAGTTGCCCAAGTTCTAACTGAAGATAACAAGAGCGGTATTCTTGTGACTGGTTATACAGACAGCACTGGTAACGATTCAATTAACTTGCCATTGTCTCAAGCACGTGCGAACTCTGTAGCAAACTACTTGGCAGGCCAAGGTATTGCACGTACACGTATTAATGCTCAAGGTTTAGGTTCAGCGAACCCAATCGCAGACAACACAACTGCAGCGGGTAAAGAACAAAACCGTCGTGTTGAAATCGCGGTATATGCTGTTCAGTAAGATCTGAATTGCAGAAAAGACCACCTTCGGGTGGTTTTTTTATGTCTGAAGTATGACGCAGGAAAATGAATTTTCAATTAGGCAACTGAGCTTGAGCCGACTATAATCGGAGCCGAATCTAGAAGAGGAAGCACTATGTCACTCGCCAGTCAGTTAAATGACAAGCAACTTGAAGCCATGAAATATACTCAAGGACCCTTGTTAGTGCTTGCCGGTGCGGGTTCAGGTAAGACTTCAGTAATTACAAGAAAAATCGCCTACTTGGTCAAGCATTGCGGCATTCCGGCACATCGTATTACGGCCATGACCTTTACCAACAAAGCCGCACGTGAAATGAAAGAGCGAGTAAGTAAGTTACTCACACGTGAAGAAGGCAAAGGCTTATCAGTATCGACGTTCCATACCTTTGGTCTGAATCTATTACGTTTAGAGCTAAAACATACACCGCTGAAGAACAATTTCTCGATTCTGGATGCGGATGACTGTAAACGTATTCTGATGGACCTGATGCATCGCGATAACTTGTCCGGGGCAGAAAGCAAGGAATTGATCGCAAAAGCAATGAAGATGATTTCCGACTGGAAAAACGATCTGATTCCACCCGAGCAGGCTCATACCACGTGTGAAACTCAGGAAGATGTCCAGTTTGCGCATTTGTATCAATTGTATGAACGTAACTTGCGTGCTTATAACGCCGTTGATTTCGATGACCTGATTGTGATGCCAACGCGTTTGTTACAGGAAAACGCTGAAGTGCGTGACAAATGGCAGAACCGTGTGCGTTATTTGTTGGTGGATGAATATCAGGATACCAACACCGCCCAGTATATTCTGGTGAAGTTGCTGGTCGGCGTAATGGGCCAGTTTACTGCAGTAGGTGATGATGACCAGTCAATCTATGCCTGGCGTGGGGCTAAACCGGAAAACATGGCGTTGTTACAGCAGGATTTTCCGAATCTGAAAGTTATCAAGCTGGAACAGAACTACCGTTCGACCAGCCGTATTTTGAAAGCGGCGAATACCGTGATTGGCAATAATCCGCATATCTTCGATAAAAAACTCTGGTCAGACAAAGGCCATGGTGAAGTGATCCGTGTCATCACTTGCCGTAATGATGATGATGAAGCCGAACGCGTAGTCAAAGATCTCATCACGCACAAGCTGATGAATGGTAAAAACTGGAAAGACTACGCAATTTTGTACCGCGGGAATTTCCAGGCACGTATTCTGGAAACCCAGCTGCGTCAGATGCAGATTCCTTACAAGCTCTCTGGTGGTCAGTCTTTCTTCGCACGTGCCGAAATCAAAGATGTCATGAGTTACCTGCGTCTGATCATTAATCCAGAAGATGACAGTGCCTTCCTGCGTATTATCAATACACCGAAACGTGCCATCGGACCAGTGACGTTGGAAAAATTGGGTCTGTTTGCGCAAGAAAACAATCTGTCGCTTTTGGCCGCGGCAGCTGACCAGCGTCTGACCATGGCAATGCCAAAGAAAGCCACCACTCAGCTGGCTGAGTTTGCCGACTTCATCAATAACTTTACCCGCAATCTGCTGGATGATGATGAGCCAGTACCGATTATCCGCCAGATGATGGTAGAAGCCGGCTATATCGACTACATCAAGGAATCAGCCGCAACTCCGGCACAGGAAAAAACCAAGCTCGACAATATTGAAGTGCTGTATAGCAGTATTCAGAGCCTGATTAACCGTGCTGAAGATGTGGATGAAAAGAATATCGAAAGCGTGATCCGTAAGATGGTGCTGCTGGATATGCTGGAACAGCAGCAGGAAGCAGAAGATACCGATAAGGTGAATCTGTTGACGCTACATGCATCTAAAGGTCTGGAATTCCCTTATGTTTATCTGATTGGCCTGGAAGAAGAGATTCTGCCACACAAAAACTCGATTGCGGCAGAAACGGTTGAGGAAGAACGCCGTCTGATGTATGTGGGCATTACCCGTGCGCGTCAGGGCTTGACGATTACCTTGGCTGAGCAGCGTAAGGCCGGTGGTCAGATGAAGCAAATGACGCCAAGCCGATTCCTGGATGAATTGCCAGAAGATGAGCTGGAATGGTTAGGCCGCAAGAAAAAGCTGGCTGGCAATATCGACCCGAAACAGCAGGCACAGCATTATCTGGATAATTTACGTGCACTGATTAAGCGTTAAAATTTAAGTAATTAATCTATTGGTATTTTTCTACAGGAATAAAATGATGAAAGTACAGGTGAAAGTCCTTGATGCACGCCTTGGCAATGAATGGCCAATGCCAAATTATGCAACTACAGGTTCTGCAGGACTCGACCTTCGTGCATGTGTAAACGAAACTACAGTAATTGAACCAGGTCAAACAGTGCTTGTGAAAACTGGTCTGGCTATTTATATTGAAGATCCTGCATTTGCGGGCCTGATCCTGCCACGTTCTGGTCTGGGTCATAAACATGGTATCGTATTGGGTAATCTGGTAGGTCTGATCGATTCAGATTACCAAGGTGAACTCATGGTTTCGGTATGGAATCGTAGCCAGACTGCATTTAGCCTGGAACCAGGTGAGCGTCTGGCGCAGTATGTCCTCGTCCCAGTGGTGCAAGCACAATTCGATATTGTGAATGAATTCGAAGCCACTGAGCGTGGTGCAGGTGGCTTCGGTCATACTGGCAAGAACTAATTCAAAAAGCCTACATTCAATAAAATGTAGGCTTTTTTAATGGTTGATAGAATAAGATTTATCCCATTTTTTAGCTGGCATTTATCCATTCGTTATATTTTTTAAATTGATTATTTATCTGAAATCAGCTAAAAGTACAGGGTCCTAGAACAAAAACTAAAGTTTCACATCATGGTGATGACACCTGATTTCTGAACTTATATTCTCCTATTTAGCAGTGAAATTACGATCTATGGGATTCATGCATCATTCATTCCCCATGCAAATCTTTCGTGCTTATGACATTCGCGGTAAGGTCAGTTTACTCAATGTCAGCATGGTAAATGCCATTGCACATGGCCTGGCCCAGCAGTATCAGTCTGCGGGACAGACACGTGTCGCGATTGGTTATGATGCAAGGCTATCCAGTCCGACCTATGCCCATATTATCCAGCGCACCTTAAGCCTGTATGCGATTGAAGCGCACATTATCGGCTGCTGTTCTAGTCCGATGCTGTATTACACGTCACGTGAATTTGGTGGCAACGGTATCATGATTACTGCAAGCCATAATCCACGAGAAGATAATGGCATCAAGTGGTTGATTAATAATCAGCCCCCATGTCCTGAAATGATTCAGGCGGTAGGGCAGGAAGCTCAAAAATATTATTCAGATGAGCTGCAGCAGGTAGACTGGATTGAACATGAGATTATTCCAGAATATTGTCTCAAATATCAGCAGTCCATTCTCAATGATATTCAACTGAAACGTCGTTATCGGGTCGTACTGGATGGGTTGAATGGTTCAGCGGGGCGTTGTGCGGCTCTGGTATTGAACAAGCTTGGTTGTGATCTGACGACAATCAGAACTGAAGCGAACGGTCATTTTCCCGATCATGCGCCGGATCCCTCACAGGAAGCTCATTTACAGCTGTTAAAAGCAAAAGTTTTAGAGACGAGAGCCGACCTCGGAATTGCCTTGGATGGTGATGGTGATCGACTGGTACTCATCGATGCAGATGGGCAGGTTATTACGGCTGATCAGTTGTTATGCCTATGTGCGGAAATTTGTCTGAAAGATACGGTTGATAAAGAATTTGTCTTTGATGTGAAATGTTCTACCCTGGTTCGTAATACGGTACAAGCGCTGGGCGCTAAGCCGGTCATGATCCGCACAGGAAGTTCTTTCCTGCGGAAGTATCTGGCGAATTCTCAAGGACAGGCGATTTTCGGTGGTGAATATGCCGGACACTATGTCTTCAATGATGGACGTGGCGGCGGTTATGATGATGGTGTTTATGCGGCACTCAGAGTCATGGAGTATCTGGATCAAACTGGACAGACACTGGCAGAAGCACTGGCACGTTATCCAAAACGTACGGGTACTGATGACCTGTATGTTTCGACGCATCAGATTAAGCCACTAGAATTACTTGACTTTGTTGAAGCACAATCACGTAAATTAAACGCGCAAATTAGTAAAATTGACGGTATACGTCTTGATTTTGATGATGGTTTTGGCATCATTCGAGCATCCAATACAGGTGAATACTTCACAGTGCGTTTTGATGCGGAAAATCAGAGCCGCCTGAATGAAATTCGTTACCTGTTCGTTTCGATGTTACGTGACCGCTATCCAGCGATCGCCCAAGACATTTTAGATGCTCAATAAGGAGAGGCGAATGCCAAATCAACAGACAGGCATCGACAAAGCACAAATTCTGACTGAAGCTTTGCCGTATATTCAACGCTTTGCGGGTAAAACCCTAGTGGTGAAATATGGCGGTAACGCAATGACCGATCCTGAGCTGGAAAGTTCATTTGCTCGTGACATCGTGTTACTGAAAACTGTAGGTCTGAATCCGATCGTGGTACATGGTGGCGGTCCTCAAGTCGATTCTATGCTGAAACAGCTGGGCCGTGAATCTGAACGTATTGATGGCATGCGTGTTACTGATCCTGCAACCATGGAAATCGTTGAAATGGTGCTTGGCGGGAGCGTAAACAAATCGATCGTTAATCTGATCAACAAACATGGTGGACGTGCCATTGGTCTGACCGGTAAAGACGGTAACCTGATCCGTGCACAAAAACTGCTGATGGAAAAAACAGCAGAAGATGGCTCGATCCAGAAAATTGATTTGGGGCTGGTGGGTGAAGTAGTTGGTGTCAAAACTGATGTACTGGAAATGTTTACCAATAGCGATTTTATTCCTGTGATTGCACCGCTGGGTGTGGATGAGGAAGGCAATACTTACAATATCAATGCCGATCTGGTTGCAGGTAAAGTGGCTGAAGCCTTGGGTGCAGAAAAACTGATTCTGCTGACCAATATTAGCGGTGTACTAGACGAAAATAAAAATCTGCTGACTGGCCTGACCACTCAGGAAGTTGATCGCCTGATTGAAACAGGTGTGATCTATGGCGGAATGATTCCGAAAGTGGGTTGTGCACTCGATGCTGTGAAAGGTGGTGTCATCAGTGCACATATTGTGGATGGTCGTGTACCGCATGCCAGCCTGCTAGAAATTTTTACTGATCATGGTGTTGGTACCTTGATTACCAACCGTGTAAAGTCAGGCCATCATTAATTTAAATGATTCAATGATAAAAAAGAGTCTCAATCGGGACTCTTTTTTATGTCTTTTATTTTTAGCTCTTGTCTTCTGAAATCATCATAATTTTTCTTGAGCAGAACCCTGTTGTCTTGAAAAAACAGCTTGAACCAGATTTATCTTTTTTAAAATAAAGCATAAAAAAGCATTCTTTAGCATTTTTGGCGCATAAGATTGCATGGATCAAGATTTGAAAAGCCCCAGGGACTCATGCACAATAACTGCATAAATACTCCGATACCTGAATGAAGATTATGTGCCAGCTGCTTGGAATGAATTGTGCGACACCGACAGATATTACCTTTTCATTTCGAGGCTTTTCACAGCGCGCAGGGATTACTTCAGATCATGCCGATGGTTTTGGAATTGCTTTTTTTGAAGATAAAGCCTGCCGTTTATTTGTCGACAACCAGTCTGCGGTTGAATCACCGATTGCCGAGCTGATTCGCAATTACCCAATCAAATCACGTAATGTGATCGCACATATCCGTAAGGCGACTCAAGGTAAAATCAATCTGGAAAATTCGCATCCTTTTAGTCGCGAGTTGTGGGGACGTCAGTGGATCTTCGCGCATAATGGTGACCTGCATAATTTTTTTCCAGAGCTCTCAGGCCGTTTTACGCCAGTCGGTAATACCGACAGTGAACGTGCTTTCTGTTATCTGCTTGATCAGTTAGTAAAGCGCTTTGGTTATCATGAGCCAAAACAGGATCAGATCTTTGATCTGCTGACCGAGATTTCGCCATCCATTGCCGAGCATGGTACTTTTAATTTTTGTTTGTCCAACGGTCAGGCGCTGTTTACCTATGCCATTACCAAGCTACATTGGCTGGTGCGTGAATATCCGTTTAAGCCTGCACAACTCATTGATATTGAAGTAGAAGTCGATTTTAGCCAAGTGACCACTCCCGAGGACCGTGTCGCTGTGATTACCACGGAACCCTTGACCCAGAATGAGGAATGGACGGCTTTCCAACCTGGTGAGATGATTCTGTTCCAGCATGGAGCAAAAGTACGTTCTCAACTCACCTATGTAGAACGTCTGGAACGTGAGCGACTGGACCCTTCGCTCAAACGGGTGACACGTGCAGATCAGTACTGATCTCGAAGCTAATAAAGACAGTGAAAAATACTGTCTTTTTTATTTAATATTCATGTAAAAATCAAAGATTAATAACAGCTTATAGCTCTTATTGGTTAATTAATATCTGATCTTTTTGCTCAGAATAAATTAATTTTAATTATATATAACAAACACTTAAATCTAAAAGTACAATTTTATTACTAAAGCCGACTAATTCACTTCATTTTTATTTAAATCAATACCCTATATGCTTCAATTTATGTGATAAATCCTCAATATTTATAGGTGGTCGTAATGAAAATGAAATGGGTTCCAGAATACAATACTGGTATCGATGTGATTGACGATCAGCATAAACGAATTCTCGATTACATTAATGAAATCGACGAAATTGATGTCAATACCAATCGTGCGCGTGTTAAGCAAATTCTAGAAAATATTATCGATTACACACAATCGCATTTCACTTTTGAAGAATCACTTCAAGAAGAGGCGGGTTATAAATATCGTGTACCGCATAAACGCGTGCATGATCTGTTCATTAAAAAAATTGAGTCGTATCGTGACCGTTTTGAAATGGGACATTCGATTGAAGCTGAATTGCATGAAGTATTATCTAAATGGCTGATCAACCATATTCAGCATGATGATGCGGATTATGTGGGTGCAGTGAAAGAAAACATGATCGGCCTGATCAAAGAAAAAGAAAAGAAAAAGGGCAAAAACTGGTTCGCTCGTTTCTTCTCATAAAGCAATTTTTCCCTATAACAAAAATTAAAGTCTAATGATCATTTTGCGCAGCAAATCATCTTCGGGTGGTTTGCTTTTTGTTTTTGATTTTCACCGCTATGCAAGGCAAAATAGCGCTAGATTTTTATAGGAATGCATCATGCAGGACAATGCTATGTCAAAATGGTTATCGCCTCTGATGGCTTTTTGTTTATCTTTTCTTATTATTGCGACCCTCGCACCAATAACAGGTATTCAGATTGATCGTCAGCTTGATTTCTGGATGTTGTGGTTAGCGACAATGCTGATCCTGGCGCTTCCAGTCTGTTATCTGGAAATTGCTTTAGCGAAACGTTCCAAGACCACCGCATTACAGGCATTGTCGAGCCTGACCCGTGAGGCAGACAGTTCGCAGCGCTGGCGTATTGTCGGCTGGCTGGCTGTGGTGTTTATTCCATTTCTTGCGGGTGCAATGCTGAATCATGCCTCCAACGTAGTATCGATTGCCAATCTTGAAGTGCAGCAACCGGTCATCCTGGCTGGATTGGCGATTGCGGCTTTGCTGTTGTCTTTAATTCCACGTCTGATTCTAGTGGGAATTACCACTGTAGGCGTGATTGCATCCTTGGTCCTTGCCAATGTCATGGGTACAGCACTGCCTGAATGGCAGGTAACTCCGGTACAATTCTCTGAATGGGGTAACGCAACAGTACTGGCACTGGTAGCCAGCGGGTTAGGCATGGGCTTGTACTGGCAGTCTAGTTTGGCTGCTGTCAAACAGCAGGATGTAGCGACCAAAACAGTATTACCGATCTGGATTGCACAACTGCTTGCAGTAATTGCTTTTGGTTTCTTCGCGGTAAAAGCTGAAGTTCCTGCATTTGCCTTGGTTGCTGCGATTGTAGCTGCGGCTGCACTGATGTTACAGATGGCGCGTGAACAGCTGCAACAGCGTCAGATAAATATCATCATTCAATGGGTAATTGTGGTGGTAGCAACACTGGTCTGGTTGATTCCAAATATCACACCGGTATTTAATAACCTGCTGATCCTTTGGGGGCTGGTGATCAGCCTGATCTATGCCTTGTTTGCTGGTTGGATCATGAAGATCAGTCATCTTCGGAAATCAATGAATTTCAGTTCAGAGGCGTTCTATAATATCTGGCGTATTGCAGTTCGGGTGGTATTACCAGTGTCGATTGTTGTGGCCATTATTGCAGTGTTAGGGCAGTGGTTCTGATGAATCAGTCAGCGTTGATTTGGGTGGCGTATGCTGCCCCTGAGCAACAGTTTCATATTGCAGTGCCATTTCAGCAGGGCATGACTGCACTGGATGCGATTGCTGCAAGCGGCATCCGCGATCAGGTGGAATTACCTGAACCTTTGAATCTGGGAATATTTGGCGTACGTTTGCAGGATCATGCACAGCTTTTGAATGCTGGGGACCGCATAGAAGTTTACCGTGCGTTGATCATTAATCCTAAGGATATCCGCCGTAAACGTGCAGCGCAAAATCCTGTAGGACGTTATAATAAAGGTAATCGATCCAAGCTGTGGCAATCTTGAGGTTGATCAAATGCGTCATAAAATCAGCAAAATGCCAGTAATTTGATAAACCTATGCAGTTAATTAGAAAAACCCCTAGAAATACAGGGGTTTTTTTATGGAAAAGCGATTATAGTGGGGGCGCTGTCAGAATCGCTTCTTTTGAACCAGGTAAACCGGGTTGTGACGCTGGAATGGTTTCTAGACCTTCAATGCGTTCCACAATACCGTTTGGATTGAAGTAGATTTTTAAGTGCTGACCACGTGCAGCAGGAATGTTGGCTTTTTTAGCATAGGTTCCTGGGGTATAATTGTAGATGTAGTCCCAGCGTAATGGATTTAAAGGATCTGTCACTGTTGGGCTGCCAAGTAGGAAGCGGACTTGTTGGTGGCTCATTCCCACCTGGATTTTAGAGGCTTGTGTTTGAGTTAAAGGTGTTCCTTGAGGAATATCAACTTTGTACACACCTAAGGTCGAACAGCCGACGAGCAATGAAGTGACGAATAACGTCAACATGATTTTTTGCATTTTGCTACACTATCCCAAATTAATTATGATGCATTTGATCCAAGGATAGATCATACTGCATCTAAACTTTGTTGCATATTCCAACTTTAATTTTGTTGAGAGACCTTTTTACATGCCTATTTCAAATCAAGATTTACGCAAAGCTGGACTGAAAGTTACCCTGCCTAGAATTAAAATATTAGAACTATTAGAAAACTCACGTCAGCACCATTTAAGCGCGGAAGATATCTACAAGACTTTACTCGATCAAGGGGAAGATGTGGGTCTTGCAACTGTATATCGTGTGTTAACACAGTTTGAAGCAGCGGGCATTATTCAGCGTCACCACTTTGAAAATAATCATTCTGTATTTGAAATTATGCAGGATGATCACCATGATCACCTGGTATGTCAAAACTGCAATAAAGTTGTTGAATTCACCAATGACGTGATTGAACATGAACAGCACGAAGTTGCGAAAAAATTCGGCTTTGAATTAACAGGCCACTCACTGAATCTGTATGGTTACTGTGATGAACCTGAATGTCAGGACGCTTATCGTAAAAAATAATGCCAGATGTTCTTGGATATAAAAAACAGGCTTCAAAGGAAGCCTGTTTTTTTTATATGAGGATGATGACTTAATCTTAAGATTGTCCATCAAAGGTAATATTGCTGCCGGCATTCATCAGATGTGCACCACCTTCTTCGGATAACTTGATTTGCAGACGCAGATCGTTTGGAGAGTCAGCATGTTTCAGCGCATCCTTATAGCTGATCTGTTTGGCCTTATACAGGTCATACAGTGCCTGGTCAAAAGTCTGCATTCCAAGTTCACGTGAACGCTTCATCAAGTCTTTAATTTCATGCACATCACCTTTACGGATCAGATCTGAAACTAAAGGTGAGTTGATCAGGATCTCAATTGCGGCACGCCGGCCTGTACCATCAATGGTTGGGATTAGCTGCTGTGCCACCATCGCTTTGAGGTTTAAAGACAAGTCCATAAACAGCTGGTTATGACGGTCTGCTTCAAAGAAGTGAATAATCCGGTCAATGGCCTGGTTGGCGTTATTGGCGTGTAGGGTCGCAAATACCAGGTGACCGGTTTCCGCAAAGGCAATAGCATAGTCCATGGTTTCACGGGAACGGATCTCACCGATCAGAATTACGTCTGGTGCCTGACGCAGGGTATTTTTCAGGGCGATTTCAAATGAATCTGTGTCGATCCCGACTTCACGCTGAGTGATGATACAACCCTTATGCTGGTGCACAAATTCGATCGGGTCTTCGATGGTAATGATATGACCTTTGGAATTTTCATTACGATAACCAATCAAAGAGGCAAGAGAAGTCGATTTACCGGTACCTGTTGCACCCACGAAGATGATAATACCGCGCTTGGTCATCGCCAGTTCTTTCAGAATTGGCGGTAACTTTAAATCATCCATAGTGGGAATGACGGTTTCAATACGACGCAGAACCATACCCGGCTGATCACGCTGCTGAAATGCACTGACACGGAAACGTGCTGATTTGCTGGGATTGGTAATCGCAAAGTTACACTCACGTGTATCTGCAAATTCTTTGCGCTGTTTTTCCGTCATAATTGAATGCAGAATCTGGCCTACTGCTGGTCCAGGTAATTTGACTGATCCAATCGGCACAATTGAGCCATTCACTTTAATTGAAGGTTCGACATCTGCAGTAATGAACAGATCCGATGCCTTTTGCGCCACCATATAGTCGAGTAAGCCGTTAAAATCCATACTTCGTCCCCGAGAAAATCAAAAACATTTTTTTATAGGAAAGATTCAGGCTGTTTAGCAGCAGTACGCGCAACTTGTGGACTGATCACGCCTTTAGATACCAGTGTTTTCAGGCTCTGATCCAGCGTAGTCATACCATAGTTGGCACCGGTCTGAATGGCAGAGTACATTTGAGCAACTTTGTTTTCGCGGATCAGGTTACGGATGGCCGGAATACCGATCATGATTTCATGTGCAGCGACACGACCACCACCATTTTTCTTGAGCAGGGTTTGTGAGACAACCGCTTGTAATGATTCAGACAGCATGGCACGAACCATGTCTTTTTCTTCGGCCGGGAATACGTCGATCACACGGTCAATAGTTTTAGCAGCAGAAGTCGTATGCAGGGTGCCAAACACCAGGTGACCGGTTTCAGCAGCAGTGAGTGCCAGACGGATGGTTTCAAGGTCACGCATCTCACCCACCAGGATAATATCCGGGTCTTCACGTAATGCAGAACGTAATGCTTCATTGAAACCATGCGTGTCACGATGCACTTCACGCTGGTTGATCAGACATTTTTTGGATTGGTGTACAAATTCAATTGGATCTTCGACGGTCAGAATATGGTCATAACGGTTATCATTGATATAGTCTAGCATCGCTGCCAGCGTCGTTGATTTACCTGAACCGGTTGGGCCTGTGACCAGTACCAGACCACGTGGATAGTCACAAATATCTTTGAAGATCTGACCCATGCCCAGATCTTCAATGGTTAAAACTTTAGAGGGAATGGTACGGAATACGGCACCGGCACCGCGGTTCTGGTTAAATGCGTTTACACGGAAACGGGCAACGCCAGGAACTTCAAAGGAAAAGTCAGTTTCTAGATTTTCTTCATAGTCACGGCGCTGTTTATCGTTCATGATATCGTAAACCAGCTTGTGCACTTCTTTATGTTCCAGGGCAGGCAGGTTAATACGACGAACTTCACCATCAACACGAATCAGTGGTGGCATCCCCGCAGATAAGTGTAAATCTGACGCGCCATTTTTAGCAGAAAATGCTAATAATTCTGTAATGTCCATAAAGTCCCCAAAGGCATTTAAATGTTATTTATTTTGATAGAATAATAAGGCTTTCCCACAGCTTAACCAACACTTAGTTGGGGGGCAAGGGAAAAAAATATGAACGAAATGAGAACTCCGTCAATGAAAATGTTGCAACTCGCACGAGATCAGGTATTGGCCCAAATTCACACTGCATGTCAGCAGGCTGGTCGTGATGAACAGACCGTGCAGCTGCTGGCTGTTTCAAAGACACATCCAGCGGAAATCTTGGCGGAAATGTATGCAGCCGGACAGCGCAGTTTTGGTGAAAACTATTTGCAGGAAGCGCTGGATAAGATTGAAAAGTTGCAGGATCTGGAGATTGAATGGCATTTTATTGGGCATGTTCAGCGGAACAAGACCAAGCAGCTGGCAGAAAAGTTTGACTGGGTACATGGGGTAGATCGTCTGATCATTGCCGAACGTCTGTCTAATCAGCGCGAAGATAATCAAGTACCCCTAAATATTTGTCTTCAGGTGAATATCGACGGGCAGGATACTAAAGATGGCTGTCAGCCAGAAGAAGTACCGGATCTCGTAGCGCAGATCAGCCAGTTACCAAAACTGCGTCTGCGTGGTTTGATGGTGATTCCGGCGCAAAATAATACAGCGGCTTTTGCTGATGCCAAGGCTTTATTCGAAGCGGTTAAAATGCAACATGCCAAAGCTGAGGATTGGGATACTTTAAGCATGGGGATGTCAGGGGATATGACCGAAGCGATTGCGGCAGGTTCAACCATGGTGCGGGTCGGCACCGCCTTGTTTGGGGCACGTCCTAAAAAGAATTAACGGATCCATATTTTTAGACAGGTTTTTAGAATTGTTAAGAAAAGTGTTATTGCATTGAGCGGGATAACGCTTTTCTTTGTTGTGGTTCGAGTAATTTTGCCATTAAGCTAGCCAGTAGAACTAAAACCAGCATAGTCGCAACTAGGGCCAGAACAGCACCCCCTAGCCCATAAGCACGGCTTTGTGGAAAGCAGCCCAAAATAAACAGTAGTAAAGGAAAATGAGTCACATAGAGGGTATAAGAAAAACTCGCGGACTTTACCCAGACTGGTTGATAATAACTGAGTTTTTGTTGCAGTTGAATCAGCCAGCAGACAAAAGCCAGTCCTATCAACGTGTTAAATGGCACAAAATAGTTACCACGATAAATTTTAGCCTGATCGATCATATGAAAGTGATAGGCGTCTCTACAGGCAATGAAAAAAGCCAAGCTTAGGCATCCCAGTTTGAGTGAATTCAAATGATTTAAGACATACTGTTGAATATGACCAAATGAACTGGCAAAGGCTGTCAGCCATACAAGCAAATAAATCAGAAATTGGGGATTAAGTGCGGTAAGTGTAATTAACACTAAAGCAAAACTGAGTTTGGCAATAACAGAATGTTTTAAAAAAGGCAAAAAGCCCGCCAGCACATAAAACCAGACCTCAAAACTTAAACTCCATAGTGGCGCATTGGCAGATAGCGTGGGCGTCACAAAGCCATTTAAAAAGAACAGTGAACCCAGAAAATTGTCCCACTCCAGACTATAGGTGGTACGAATCATCATGCCAAAACTGTTTTGAAACTGATGTGTATGAGAGCTAAAGAAGTAAGGTGCCAGAATATATAAAGTTAAGGTCAGAGCGAGGGCAAACAGGAAGGGCGGTAAAATTCTACGGCAGCGATGCCGGATATAGTGAGACAGATTAAACTGGCTATTTTGCTGGATATTATTCTGTATAGAGGTTCCGATCAGATAGCCACTTAAAGCAAAGAACATCATCACCGCGGCCTGACCAAGCAGCCGAACCCAGGAATACAGTGTTAAATCAAGAGGGGCGATAAAAGCCTGAAAGCAGTGACTAAATAGCACCACGATTGCACTCACTCCACGCAAGCTTTCCAGTTGTAAACTGAATTCAGCTGAAAATCTGCGTAAAGTCATATTCATGAGCGCTAGCCTATAATCTGAATGGTACTGGCACCAGAGCCAACGGGTTTAACCTGAATCTGGACTGGAATCCGTTCATGCATTTCCTGGATATGCGAGATCAGCACCACTTTACGGCCCTGGCTTTGCAGATGATCGAGAGCATTCATCACCATATGTAAGGACGCTGGATCGAGTGTCCCAAAACCTTCATCAATAAATAGCGATTCCAGCTTCATCGAGCCAGACGCCATATTGGCAATGGCCAAGGCTAAAGCGAGTGATACCAAGAAAGTTTCCCCACCGGACAGCGAAAGTACAGGGCGGACCTCACTGTTCATATCCAGGTCAATAATCGCCAGACTCAGACTGTTCGGAATACGATGCAGCTGATAGCGTGGAGCCAAAGGCTGGAGCTGCTGATTGGCATATTCAACTAGAATATCCAGATGATGTTCCTGGGCAATTTTCTGGAATTTGGTACCTTCTTTATGTCCAATCAGGTCATAAATCCGACCCCAACGATATTCCTCAGCCTTAATCTGTTCAATCTGATGCTGGTATCTGGCATACATACTCTGGTTGTTGGCATTCATACGCAGTTTGGCATCGGTTTCATTCAGTGTTTCTTGTTGTGCTGTCTTTTCCTGTATCAGTGCAGCCAGTTTTTGTTCAATCTCTTCAAATTCATGTTCAGGCTGCAGTTTTAAATGTGCCTGATATTGTTCTTCGAGTAACTGCCATGCGGTTTTGGCATTTTCCAGTGCCTGTTTTTGATTGGATAAATCCTGGCGGATACGTTGATGGCTGGTGAGATCAATACGCAGCCATTGTTCAATTTGCGTCGTAGTCACCTGTGGACGGTTCTGCTGCCAAGCCTGAATATTCTGCTGATATTGTTCAAGTTGCTGATCAATCTGCTTTTGTTGGGTGATAAAATCCTGCAACTTAAGATTGGCCTGATGCAGTTGTTTTTCTGCCTGACTGGTTTGTTGTCGCTGGATGTCTAGTTGCTGTTGCAAAGCTTTGGTTTGCTGATCCAAAGTCGTCTGCCACTCTGCAGCCACCCGATATACTTGTCCTGCATGTTGCCCGGTCAATTCAGCCAGTTGCTGGCGTAAGTCCTTACCTTGCTGGATAAGTTGCTCTAAAGACTGGTGGCGTTGCGCAAAATTCTGTTGTTCAACTTGCAGCTGATATTGGGTTTTATCAACTGCTTGTTGCTGTGTTTGTAGCTCAGATTCCAGTTGCTTTTGCACACTTAAAAGCTGCATGCGTTGTTGTAACTGTTGTTGTAGAGTGGATAACCATTTTATCGGATCCTGAGATGCATAGTTCTCAGGCAATACATTGATTAGGGGGTGAATAAGCTGGGCCAATTGAGTGCGCTGTTGCAGAACCAATTGCAGTTGATGTAAGTGTTGTTGTTGCTGACGCCATTGCTGTGATAGCTGCTGTAACTGCTGTTCTTGTTGTTGCAGCTGTTCAATCTGCTTTACGACACTATTGCTATGGTCTTTCAAAAGTTGGGTTAAACGATTTAAGTCATTTTCACTCTCAGTAATAACCCCTAAATTCGCCAGCTGAGTTATATATTCAATCTGTTGCTGCTGAATTTGCTGCTGGAATGCTTGCAAACGCTGCTGTTGCTGTTCAATCACAGTTTGCAGCTTTGAGATTTCAATCTGTTTCTGTTGCTGAGCCTGACTTAGCTGATCAAGCTGTTGTCTGGCTTGCTGTAATTGCTGTTCCTGTAGCTGACATAAGCTTTTGTCCAGTAGTTCATGTTGTCCTTGAGCAAAAGGATGTTCATGACCGCCGCATACCATACAGGGTTCATCAGGTTTTAATTGGGCACGCAGTTCCTGCACGCTTTGTGTATGCAATAAACGCTGCTGAGCTAAAATCCGCTCTAGCTGTTCATAAGCCTGTTGTTCAGATTGAATCTGTTGCTGCAAAGTCTGTTCAGCATTTTGCAGCAATTTCAGCTGCTGTTGCTGGGTATGTATAGAGGTTTGTAGCTGCTCTGACTCTTGAGATTGTTGCATAGTCTGTCGTAAGCGTTGCTTTAGCCCATCAAGCTGAAGCTGTTTAGTATAATGCTTTTGGAGGGTCTGCTGAACAGATTTAAATTGCTGGTCTAACTGTTCAATACTTTGATGTTGCTGGATCCAGTGATTGAGCTTGGCAGATAATTCGGCAACGGTTTTTTCTAGTGCAGACAAAGGCTGATTTAGGCTTTCAGGATTTTTTTGCAATAGTTGTTGATACTGCTGTAAATAGTCCTGCATACGTTGCAGGATACTTTGCGGCTCCTGATCAAAAACACTTAAAAATTCTGACTGGGTTAACTGCTGAGTAATCTGCTGCTGTTTAGCCTGAGCATGACTTAAGACCAATTGCTGCTGTACTAACTGCTGTTCTAGGGGGTGCAGGTGAGTAGTTTGAAACTGATTTTGCTCCGTATTCAGTTTTTTATACTGTTCAGATACCGTATGGATAGCATGATCCAGCTTTAAACCTGCTTCCAGATGTGGCTTGATCTGGTCTAAATGCTGCTGAAATTTCTGCTGCTGTTGCTCCAAGGCTACTAGTTTGGTTTCTTCTTTAATAAAGCGTTTTTTTAGCGTTTCAAACTCAAGGGTGAATTGTGCCTGTTGTTGCTGAATCTGAATTTTTTTCGGTTCTAAATGGGAACGCTGAATAAACTGATCACGGATAGACTGGAATTCATCCAGCTGTTCCAGTAGTTGTTGCTGTCCTGCAGATTTATTTATGGCATCCAACTGGACATCATACACTTCTTTTTTTGCATGGACTTCGGCATACAGCTTATGTCGGTCCAGATGCCATTTTTTCTCATTTTCCAGCAGTTTTTCAGATTGCTGAAGATTCTGTAATTGTAAAGACAGCGCCGTCTGTTGCTGTTTTAAGGCGTTAATATCTTCTTCGGACAGGGTTTCAATATGTCCAATCAGCTTTTCCAGATCACTGCGCTTATTTTTTACTTCACTGAATTTTTGTGCTGCTTTTTGACTGACCACACTGAAAATTTGTGAATTGGTCAAATATTCCAGCAGGTCTGCACGTTCATGATCTTTGGCTTTTAAGAAGGCTCCCACTTCAGACTGGGCAAGTAGGACAGCACGGGTAAACTGCTCAAAGCTGAGTCCAATCAGTTTTTCAATAAGTGGCGTGACTTCGGATATTTTTTGGGTGAGCGTGGTGTCATCATCAAGGCATTTGATATAACGGTCGACTTTTAAATTGCCATTAATTTTATTGCGGGCACGGCGGATTTCCCAACGTGCAAGATAGCGCTTGCTATCCAGCGCAATAAATTCCAGTTCACTAAAGCCGGTGGTTGTGCCACGACGCAGAATATTTTTAGAATCTTTGATGGAAACATCCTGTCCACCCGTATCTTTGAGACTGCCAGTTGCACCTTTTAAACGTGGAATTTCGTTATACAGTGCCAAACACATGGCATCCAGCAGGGTAGATTTACCTGCACCAGTTTTACCGGTAATGGCAATCAGGCCGGCATGTGCCAATGGGCTATCATCAAAACAAATATCATGAGTGCCTGCCAGAGAAGCCAGATTATTTAAACTCAAACGTAAAATTTTCATGGCATTTCCTTATGGCTGCTGCACATCAATATCTTGCTGGGCTTCATGCAGCAGTTGCAGGAAATCGCGTTTTACCGAGTCATCCGGATCATAACCCATTTTTTCCCAGAGGTTACCGAACAGGGATTCCGGGGTCGGAGGCGCCAGATCAATTTTAGAAATGTGCGTGCTTGAGTCCGCTACTTGCTGATAAATCCGGGAAATACGTAGCAGTCGGTAACGGTTTGGCGGCAAAGCCTGTTCAATCTGCTGTCTGAGATCTACTGGGGGAGGCGCAGTGGTAGTGTATTCAATTTCCAGGAAATGGCGTGCAAACAGCTGATCAATTTCACCATTCGGCAAGGCCTTGACTTGGTCAATCAGATCATTGAGGTCGGCACGAATCCGGAGCAGATCTACAGTGCGTGGAATGATTAGAGGCTCATATTGAAAGCGTTGTTCATCTGACTGCATCGGGTCAATTCGTACCTCTACAACCTGATGTTTATAATTCAATTCACTAAAAGACAAAGGAATAGGCGAGCCACTATAGCGGATATGTTCCTGACCGACTTTCTGCGGCTTATGCAAATGCCCCAACGCGACATAATCAATACCATCTTCAAAAAGCGCCGTCGATAAGGCTTCTTCATGTCCCACTACAATCGGACGTTCAGAATCCGAAGTTTCTCCGCCTTGCATATGCGCATGTGACATCAGAATCAGCGCCTGATCTGGCTGTTTACGTGCCTTGGCTTCAGCGATCAGTTGTTGATGCAGATAGCTAATCGCGTTTTGACTGTTGGTGGTATGCTCATTCAGTCCGGTAATTTCGGCACTACGCAGATAAGGCAAGGCCAGGCACCAGGCTAAAATTTTCTGTTCAGGACTATAAATCGGCACCATCAGACGATCCAGATCCAGCTGATTATTTTCCTTGCGGCTGATGACACCGACTGCACGTGCATTGAATTTGGCAAGAAAAGGCTCAACCTGCTCGATGCGATAACCTGAATCATGGTTACCGGCAATCATCAGGGTTTGCATATGCGGTGCCAGTGCATGGGCACTGGTTAAAAATTGATAAAGCTGTTTCTGAGCGCTGGAGGACGGATTGATGACATCAAAGATATCGCCCGCAATTAGCAGGGCATTTGGCTGTTTTTGTTTAATTTGTTCCAGCAGCCAGCTCAAAAATTGGCGATGTTCAAATTCACGATCATGATTATGGAAAAATTGCCCCAAATGCCAATCTGATGTGTGTAAAAAATGAACTGCCATGTCCCCTGAGCCTATAAAAGTTTAAACACCCGAAGTGGGTAAAAGCATGGATGAAACCAGCAAAAATCTTACTTCCGAAGCAGGAATGATCGTTTTGGTCTGGATGAAAAATATCAGTATAGTGAGCTCGATCTGAGAAAACCAGTATCGGGTTGGGCAACTACTTTTTATCTGACCCTAATAAGGCAATTTAATTTCTTGTTTTTTATCTATGTTTAAACTGGAGCAATAAGGAATAAAAATTTAGAAGCCCAAAAAATAAAGACCGACGATTCGAGTGATGGTGAAATCGTCGGTCAAAGTATGCTGTTTAAGAAAATTTTGGCTGCTATTCAAAACTTTCTGCTGCACACGAGTCTTATTGCTTTAGCAAAGATCAAACAGATTTGTGGATGCCGGTACAAATTTGGTGACCTTGTACCCTATATAACGTCAGCTTTACAGGATCGGTTGACAATACAATGAAAAAAAACTCATTTTTTTTTATACTGACTGCATCCTTTTGTGTGAGTGATGGCTATGGCGCCGCTAAAACGCTATTTTCTCTGGTTTTTTTTAATATGTTTTGTGATGACCTGTATTTGCGGCGTGATTGCAGCCCTAATGCCGATGGGAATGGGGGCTGTGCTGACCATGGTGCCGTATCTGGTGGCCATGATCTGGGTATTATTTAAATTTCTTCGTCAGAACCGTCGGGCACCGACACAAGCCGAACGTAAAAAAATCACTTTAGGATTCAGCCTGATTTTCTGGGGGTATAACCTGGCATTTTTATTATTGGGAATTCTGGTCGCAACCCGGTCCAATCCGAATGCCTGGCAGGATTTCATACTGTATCTTCAACAACCGCAGTTTATGAGTGTCGTGGTGATCATGTTCCTGTTGATTGCGATTCCATTGTATCTGCTGACTTACTGGTTCTATGGAAATCAGGCTCAGCGCATGGCCAACAAAATGTTTGGTAGCTCTCAGTAAATTATTTGCACATAAGTGACTAGAACTTTAGTCTAAAAAAAAAGCCTGAAACCCCTTAATATTCAGGCTTGATATCTTTTGCTGTAAGTCATTACGATGAATGGTATTTTTTGATAACTGCAAAGATTGGCCAGTTCAGTACAATGTTTGGGACCTAAGAAAAACAGCGACTGAATAACAATGCATAAGCCTGTCGTACTCATTACCGGAGCTAGTGGTTTTATTGGCCAATATGCGGTCAAACACTTTCTTGGACTAGATTGTCATGTCATTGGCCTGACGCGTGAACACCATCGCTTGGAAATGCATCCAGATTTTCACTGGATCAATGATTTTGATGAACTGCGTACCCGTCAGATTGATTATGTCATTAATCTGGCGGGTGAAAATATCGGTGCAGAGCGCTGGACTGCCGAGCGTAAAGATATTCTCTTACAGAGCCGATTAGACACGACCCGTCAACTCTATGAATTTTTAAAAAAGAATCAGATTTTCCCGAAATGTATTTTGTCTACATCTGCCGTGGGTTATTACGGTATTGATCCTCAAGAACAATGGCAACAGGTGTATACGGAAGAAGCTGCGCCCCAACAGATTTTCATGTCTCAGCTTTGTGCGCAGTGGGAGCAGCTGGCCTTATCCTATACTGATCAGAATACCAAGATTATGCGTTTTGGTGTGGTGCTGGGCAGAAGAGGTGGCATCTTGCCACAAATGCTGATGCCAATCAAAATGAATCTGGTGGGTCGAATCGGGAGTGGCCGGCAGCCATTCGCCTGGGTGCATATCCAGGATCTGCTTAACGTGATGGATTTTCTGCTGCATGAAAAAAGCAACGCTCATATCTTTAATGTGGTTGCGCCTGAGAAAACCAGCCAGCTGCGTTTTAGCCAGACAGCAGCAGAGCTACTGAAGCGTAAACCGCTATTCGCTTTGCCTGGCAGTATTATGCAGTGGATGTTGGGTGAGCAGTCACAACTGATTTTAAATGGTCAGTATGTCCAGCCTAAAGCACTGCAAGATGCTGGCTTTGAATTTGAGTTTCCAAGCATCAAGGAAGCACTCACGGATCTAGTGGGCAAGCGCAGTTAAAAGCTGTAACTGATCCGGTGCATAGGGTTGGGAATCCACTAAAGTCGACTGTCCGAACATCAGCTGTCTGAGCAATATAGCAGAGGCAGGCGCCATGCATAAGCCATTGCGGAAATGGCCGAAATTGGCCCAGCCATTTTTTAAATTTGGCAGTTGACCTATATATGGAATGCCTTGCGGTGAGCCGGGACGTAAGCCAGCCCATTCCTGCACAATCGGGAATTCAGCCAGTTCTGGAACCATCTCAAAACTGGCATCCAGAATTTTCTGACGAATCTCGACAGCAGGCGTGGTACTAAAACCAACTTCGCGCATGCTGGAACCACAGACAATATGCCCATCCTGACGTGGAATCAGGTACATGACCTGATTCATACACATGGTCGGCAGCCAGTGTTCTGGCGTTTTAAACAACACCATCTGCCCCTGAACAGGATGCACTGGGATATCTCTTGTTAGCTGCAGTGACCATTGTGCTGACCATGCGCCGGTGCTGAAGACAAACTGATCTGCTGCAATCCAGTCGCCCTGTTCAGTTTGCACCGCATCAATTTGTGCACTACCAATTTTTATTTTCCGAACTGGCGTATGTTCTAGCCAACACACGTGGGGATGCTGTTTTAAATAATGAATAATGGATTGGAGTAAGCGAGGGTTACGTACATTAGCGATTTGGGGGAAGTACAAGGCATGTTTAAATTCGGATGAAACCTGCGGATTGATCTGCTCAATCTGTTCCTGCTCGATATAAAGCGCTTGCTGCATCGGCTCATGATGTCGTTCAGCATAGTGATAGCCAATGTCGAAATCTTCTTCATCAAAGATCAGCATGCCGGTTTCATGGATTTCAAAATCAATGCCAGTAACTAGTTTTAATTTGTTATTCCAGTCTTGATATAGGGGTTTGGCATATTTGGCCAAGGCATTGACTGCCTGAGGATAACGCCATGGATACATCGGGGAAAGAATGCCGCCACCGGCCCAGGAGGCAGCTTTTCCTGCCTGCTGCTGATCCAGAATCGTTACTGAACAGCCCTGTTCAATCAACTCCAGTGCAGTCATGAGTCCATTAACTCCTGCACCGATGATGGCAATATGCATCAGGTTTTAACCCTTATTTTCGAATCTTGTTTAAACCAAAAACCAAAAAAATGCCTTCCTTGAATCAAGAAAGGCATTCCAGACTATTTCATTTCTTTCAGTTTTACTGCAGCTTCTTCCGCGAAGTAAGTCCAGATGCCATCTGCACCAGCACGGCGGCAGCTCATCAATGATTCCAGAATCACGCTGTCAGATAGCCAGCCATTCTGGATTGCACCCGCCAGCATCGCATATTCACCGCTGACCTGATACACGAAGGTTGGAATGCCAAAAGTATCTTTGACTTCACGCACGATATCCAGATAAGGAAGGCCTGGTTTTACAATGACCATGTCTGCACCTTCCTGAATATCCAAGGCGATTTCATGCAGGGCTTCGGCACGGTTGCCGACATCCATCTGGTAATTATATTTATTGCCACCTTTCAGGTTGCTTGAAGAACCTACTGCATCACGGAACGGGCCGTAGAAGCTGGAGGCATATTTGGCAGAGTAGGCCATGATAGACGTATAGATATGACCATTGGCTTCAAAAGCTTCACGAATCGCGCCAATACGGCCATCCATCATATCACTTGGTGCAAAGATATCCGCACCGGCTTCGGCATGGCTTAAGCCCTGTTTAATCAGACATTCAACCGTTTCATCATTTAAGACATAACCAGTTTCATCGATAATGCCATCCTGACCATGCGTGGTATAAGGATCCAATGCGCCGTCGGTAATCAGTACTATTTCTGGTAATTCTTTTTTCAGCAGGCGAACAGTGGTTTGAACCAGACCATCTTCACGCCATGCCGCTTCAGCAGTCAGACTTTTGTCTTCTTGTGGCGTTACCGGGAACAACGCTAGTTTGCTGACACCCAACTCAAGCAGGCGTTCAGCTTTTTTCACCAGCAGATCTGCCGAAAGACGCTGAATATTTGGCATACTTGGCACGTCTTGAGTCTGGTTTTGACCCGGTAAAACAAATACTGGATAAATGAGATGATCAGCCGTGAGGTGCGTTTCACGAACCATTGAGCGTAGGTGTTCATTTTTACGAATACGACGCATGCGAGTTGCAGGAAACGCGGGACGATTGAACGTATAGGTCATAAAAATCTCATTGATCAATATTAAACTATAGGTATTGTAGTGCCTTAATTTGCATTTAGGGCAAATGGATACATTTTTTTATTTAATCAAGGTTATTCGAGCAAACTATGACGGTAGCAGAGAAAAGTTGGACAGGAAATATTGATTTAGGCTCGAATAAGGACGTTCTATTCAACCAGTTGTGTGATGCTTTTAATGCTTCACCATTCTACCAATATTGCGGTATGCAAATGCGCGTTGTGGATGGACAGATTGAAGCATATGTAGAAATGCAGAAGGATCTGATTGGCAATGTAGCATTCCAGATTTTACATGGTGGTGTGGCTGCCACCATTCTGGATAGTATTGGTGGAATTACCGCAATGGGTGAGCTGTACAAAAAAGCCAGCCCTGAAGATATGCAAGAAACCAGCAAAAAAGTTTCACGTCTGGCGACTGTGGATATGCGTGTCGACTATCTGGCACCCGGGCGTGGCAAATATTTTACTGCACGTGCAGAAACCCTGCGTCTGGGGCGTAAGGGATGTACCATGCGCATGACCCTGATTAATGATGAAGCTAAACCGATTGCGACTGCGATTGCCTCTTATGCTTACTAGAAGCTGAGATAATTAAAAAAAC
>NZ_DFRO01000016.1:37960-44670 GCF_002381195.1 Acinetobacter sp. UBA3461
GCTGAATATTCAGCGGTTTTTTATAGCTTATAAATCTGATTTGGCCCGTTTTAAGGCATTTTTCCATTTGGCCAAGTGTGCTTCACGTTCATCATTTTGCATTTTTGGTTCAAAGGCCTGATCCAGTTGCCAGGACTGGGTAATCTCATCCAGGCTGGAAAAAACTCCGGACTTTAAACCGGCCATCGCTGCTGCTCCCCAAGCGGTGGATTCCAGCATTTTGGGACGTAGCACAGGGACATTCAGCAGATCTGCCTGGAACTGCATCAGCATATCATTTGAACTTGCACCCCCATCGACACGGAGTTCTTTTAAAGGATGAGCAATATCAGATTGCATTGCAGTTAGAATATCGGATACTTGAAAGGCTATAGATTCTAAAGCAGCACGTGCAATATGGGACTTATTGGTACCGCGTGACATCCCACAAAGTAAAGCACGTGCTTCACTGTCCCAGTGCGGTGCACCGAGACCAGTAAAGGCAGGTACCAAAACTACGCCGTCTGTATCTGGAACTTTACAGGCCAGTTTTTCTACATCTGAACTTTTTTGAATAATCCCCAGACCATCCCGTAACCATTGCACCACCGCACCCGCCATAAAGATACTGCCTTCCAGTGCGTAGGTCATCTGACCCTGTGCTTGCCAGGCAAGTGTAGAAAGCAGCTTGTTCTGACTCAGTTGAATATCATGACCAGTATTAAACAGCATAAAACAGCCGGTTCCATAAGTGTTTTTTGCCATACCGGGTTCAAAACAGGATTGGCCAAACAGGGCAGATTGTTGGTCGCCCAGAATACCTGTAATAGGAATGGTAGCACCTAATAAACCAGGTGCCGTATCTGCAATATGGCAATCGGAGCTGATGATTCTTGGCAGGACTGCAGCTGGAATATTAAACAGATCCAGTAGGCCTTCATCCCAACTTTGAGTTTGCAGATTCATTAGCATGGTACGGGAAGCATTACTGGCTTCAATGACATGTTCAGCGCCTTGGGTCAGGTTCCAGATCAGCCAGCTATCGATGGTGCCAAAAGCGACATGTCCTTGTTCTGCCAATGCGCGTAAACCCTCAGTATTTTCTAATAACCAGACCAGCTTTCCGGCACTGAAATAGGGGTCAATGCGTAGACCGGTTGTTTGTTGTACCTGATCCATCAGGCCTTGCTGAATCAGCTGATTACACCACTCTGTCGCACGGCGGTCCTGCCAGATAATAGCCGGCGCAAGAGGCTTTCCATTACGGCGATCCCACACAACAGTCGTTTCACGCTGATTGGTGAGTCCAATCGCTTTAATGTCTTTTGCTAGAACTCCCGCAGAAGCGATCGCTTGCTGAACGACACCAATTTGGGTAGTCCAAATTTCTAAGGCATCTTGCTCGACCCAACCCGAACGAGGAGTTTGAATATGTGTTTCTTTTTGAGCTGTCGCTTGAACCTGTCCATGTTCATTAAAAATAATTGCACGACTAGACGTCGTTCCCTGATCGAGGGCCAATAAATAGCTCATAATTTTTTTAAATACTGACTTGAATTTTTAAATATTAGCGCAATTATGTAATCAGGCGCATTCAAAAGTGTATTTGTGTAGAAAATGCATCGTATTTTTTACCAGTTATGCTATGATTGCTCTGTACTTTGGGGGTGTTCTTGGCTTCGACGCTGATGATGAAACTCATAGATGCATGCCGAGAGCGCATTTTCTCTCGTAAATAAAATTTGCATTTTAATAGTCGCAAACGACGAAACTTACGCTCTAGCTGCCTAAGGGCAGCTTGTCCGCATCCCTGAATACTTGTGGTTAGGGGTCCCGACTGAAGCGAACGCACACAAGTCCGTATGAAATCAAGCCTTGGGGTTTCGTACTAAATCTTAAAGGATCGCGATTTGTACCCTGTTCGTCGGGTCACAAAGAGCTAAATCAATAGACGATATCTAAGCATGTAGTATTCTCGAGCGTAATGTTGGCGGACGCGGGTTCAACTCCCGCCACCTCCACCAAAATTCTTCTTATAAAAAAGCCACTTATATAAGTGGCTTTTTTATTAAGTATTTTTTCTACTAATTAAAATTTTATTATCATCATTATCTTTAGTGATCACTTTAAATATAAATTAGTGTGAAAGTAGTTCTGAATCTTAAATTTTATAAGTTTTATTGAGCTTAATGAAAAATAATAAACCGAAAAAAAATAGTTTTTCTGCAAACTTATTTGAATAGAAATAAAGATAATTTTATTTGATCAAATAAGGGGAATTACATTCATAAGATTTTATTGTGATTTTTAAAATTATACGGCAAGAGTATGAATATTATAGAAAAATATGCTTTATCTTCGGTATAATTACGATGCGAAAGCAGTATTTCAGAAGATAATCAAAGCAGCTTTTGCTGCTTTGATTATCCAGTAGAAGCAGATCAGGCAGCTTCAAGTGCATCCGTAATCATCTCCACCCCAGTTGCAGCTTTGATCTGCTCAAGGGTGACATCTTGAGCCAGTTCTATTAAGACTATTCCTCTTGAAGTAATATCCATAACGCCGAGATCAGTGATAATCCGGTTGACCACACCTTTACCTGTTAGCGGTAAAGTACATTGAGGAACGATTTTCGAGGTACCATCTTTAGCCGTGTGTTCCATTAGGACTACGACTTTCTGCACACCGGCTACCAGATCCATGGCACCGCCCATACCTTTGACTTTCTTGCCTGGAATCATCCAGTTTGCCAGATCACCCGTTTCGGAAACTTCCATTGCTCCCAGAATCGCAATATTGACATGCCCACCGCGAATCATGGCAAAGGAATCCGCACTGGAAAAGAAGGCAGCACCTTTACGGGCAGTCACCGTCTGTTTACCTGCATTAATTAGGTCTGCATCAACGGTTTCTACAGTTGGAAATTCATCAATGCCTAACAGGCCATTTTCAGACTGGAGCCAGACGTTGACATTGTCCGGAATATAGTTGGCCACCAGTGTTGGCAAGCCGATACCAAGATTGATATAGAACCCATCTTCAAGTTCCTGTGCTGCACGTTGAGCCATTTGATTTCGAGTCCAAGCCATGATTATGCTCCCGCCTTTAAGGTCATCTGTTCAATGCGTTTTTCTGGTGAAGCATTAACGACAATTCGATTCACATAGATTCCAGGCAGATGGATATCATCGGGATCAAGTTCACCAATCTCTACGATTTGTTCAACTTCAGCCACAGTGATTTTCCCGGCCATGGCGCATTCAGGATTGAAATTACGTGCAGTTTTACGGAAGACCAGGTTGCCGGCCTTGTCTGCTTTATAGGCTTTGACCAGTGCCACATCTGCGGTTAATGACTTTTCCAGAATAAATTCTTTACCCTCAAATTCACGGACTTCTTTGCCTTCAGCAACCAATGTGCCAACGCCTGTTTGGGTGTAGAAAGCGGGAATTCCAGCACCGCCCGCACGCAGTTTTTCTGCCAGTGTTCCTTGGGGTGTCAGCTCTACTTCCAGCTCACCATTTAAATATTGACGTTCAAATTCCTTATTTTCACCGACATAAGAAGAAATCATTTTTTTGATCTGCTTGGTCCGCAACAATTTACCTAAACCAAAGTCATCCACCCCCGCATTATTAGAAATACAGGTGAGGCCGGTGACACCGGTATTTTTTAAGGCTTCTATGAGTGCTTCAGGAATGCCGCATAAACCAAATCCACCGACCGCCAGTGTTTGATGATCTGCCACGATATCTACTAAAGCTTCCTGAGCATTCGCAACGACTTTATTCATCAGAAATCCCTTCCTTTAAAAATTTAAGCATCCATCTTGGCTTCGCGAGCGCTCTGGTCTAATTCATCCGCATGCAAGAAGTGTGTATGTGAAGGTGCGCGTTTGGTTTTGCTCCATTGTTCCAGCATGTCATACTTCATTGCTTCGGTAATCATGGCAATTTTCTGGTGTGCTTTTTCATCATCATAAGCCAATTCCAGACGATGACCATTTGGATCGAAGAAGTAAATCGAATGAAAAATGCCATGATTGGTAATGCCCAGTACATCTACGCCATTGGCTTCCAAATGTTCTTTGGCCTGAACTAATGCCTGACGATCCTTCACTTTTAAGGCAATGTGCTGTACCCATTTCGGGGTATTTTCATCACGGCCCATTTCCGGTTGGGTTGGCAGTTCAAAGAAGGCCAAGACATTGCCATTACCTGCGTCCAGAAACAGATGCATATACGGGTCGAAAGCCTTGGTAGATGGCACATGATCCTCGGCAAAAGCCAGAATAAAGTCCATGTTCAGATTTTTTTTGTACCATTCCACGGTCTCTTTGGCATCTTTACAGCGGTAGGCGACATGGTGAATTTTTTCGATTTGAATGGTCATGGTTATATCCTTATATGTTCTTATGCTGCATCCAGTTGTGCTTCGGGTGCAGCCTTTTGAAAAGCGTCCAGTGAATTGCAATGGGTATAAATCGATTCAATTTTTGGGAAATCTGAAAGATCGATATTGAAACGTTTGGCGTTATATACTTGTGGAATCAGACAGCAATCTGCAAGGCTCGGCTGATCTCCAAAACAGAATTGTCCATTTGAATGTGTTAATTGAGCTTCAAGTGCTTTTAAGCCGGTAGTGACCCAGTGTCTGTACCATTCGTTTTTCTGTTCATCGCTGGCAGTCAGGGTTTTAGTCAGGTACTGAAGTACACGTAGGTTATTTAATGGATGAATGTCACAGGCAATATTCAGACTAAAGGCCCGAATCAGCGCACGCTGTTGCAAATTCTTGGGCAACAGGGGAGTCTCGGGAAATTTTTCTTCCAGATATTCAATCATGCTGAGCGATTGGGTCAGCGTGAAATCATCTTCAATCAACGCAGGCACCAGCTCACCGGGATTGACCTGACGAAACGTTTCACTATGCTGTTCGCCACCATTGTTCACTAGATGAACCGGAATATGTTTTGCTTCGAGTCCTTTCAGGTGGAGTGCAATACGAACCCGATAAGCGGCTGAACTGCGAAAATAGGTATATAGTTTCATGGTCATGATTTCACTCCAGCTTATTCATTAAAACCGAAATCAATCGCTGGCAGAATTTTGCCGCTCACAGCACCGAAACCGATACGCAAACCATCTTTTTCACAATGGCCTTTCATGATTACGGTGTCGCCGTCCTGAATGAAAGTGCGCTGTTCACCATTCGACAAGGTAAGTGGCTTGGTGGCATTCCAGGTGATTTCCAGTAATGAACCATAAGAATCTGGTGTAGGGCCGGAAATCGTACCTGAACCCATCAGATCACCGACCTGCACATTACAGCCGGCAATGGTGTGATGAGCCAACTGCTGTGCCATTGACCAGTACATATATTTGAAATTGGTTTCACAGATCACATCTGCTTGATCTGAATGTTCAGGCTGGATTTCGACAGACAGATTGATGTCATAGCTATTGCTGCCATTGTCTTCACGCAGATAAGTCAGAGGTTTGGGATCTTGAACTGGTGAACTGGTTTTAAACGGTTCAAGTGCTTCTAAAGTCACGATCCATGGCGAGATCGAAGAAGCGAAAGTTTTGGCATTGAATGGGCCTAGGGGCACATATTCCCATTGCTGTAAATCGCGCGCCGACCAGTCATTAAATAGCACCATACCAAAAATATGGTCCCAGGCATTTTCAATCGCAATTGGCTCACCCAGATGACTTGACTTGCCGATAATAAAACCGGTTTCCAGTTCGAAGTCGAGCTTGCGGCAGGCTGAAAATACTGGGCGATCAGAATCCGGTAATTTGATTTGTCCAGATGGACGCACGATCTCTGTACCGCTGACAATTACGGAGCTGGCACGACCGTTATAACCGACCGGAAGTTCTGACCAGTTGGCTAACAGTGCATTTTTCGGATCACGGAACATACAGCCAACATTGGTGGCATGTTCTTTGGACGAATAGAAATCAGTATAGCCCGGGATAAGCACCGGTAGATGCATTTTGACATCTGACTGTTTAAAGAAAACCTGATCACGAAGTGTCTGATTGTCACGCAATTCGGCATGATCCGCTGAGAGTAACTTTTGTAATTCCGTACGTACTTTAGACCAGTTGGCTTTACCCGACTCAATAAAAGCATTCAAGGTTGGCTGATTAAAAAATTGCTGACCTTGTTCCAGCTTTAAATAACTTTTTGCTTCCAATGCTGCCAAGTCAATCACCCATTCTCCAAGTGCGACCCCAGCACGTGGTTGGGCGTTTTGCTCATCACTGAAAATACCATAAGGCAGGTTTTCTAAAGGGAAATCTGAATCAGGAGCGATGTCGACAAATGACTTTAAACGTGTCGTCATAAATATGAATCCTTTCCGTGGAAAATTTAAGTTCTATACAGAATCATACTTATATTTTTAAATTACGCAATAAATAATTTGATTATGAATAATGTAAATTTGTTAAAATGAAGTTATGATCTGAATCTGGAATCAGATTTGGTTGAGCAAGATTTTTGATTTCAGTAGTACAATGGTTTTATAGAGCCATGAAAATTAATGCGTATATGCAGGATGAAACGATGAGCGTTGAGGAAGAAAAATTACAGGGAGGAGTGCAGTCTCTAGAAGTAGGATTAACTGTACTCGATGCATTGACTGAACATAATGCACCGATGATGTTAAAAGAGCTGTCAGAAGTCCTGTCTATGCATCCTGCAAAAGTGCATCGCTATGT
>NZ_DFRO01000016.1:44897-46725 GCF_002381195.1 Acinetobacter sp. UBA3461
CTGGGTGAGCGTGCTCACGCATTTGGCGTGAATGCCTTAAAGCGTACCGATATGCTGGAATTAACCCAAAAATATATTACGCAGATTCAGCAGCATTTAAATTGCAGTATTCATGTCAGCAAATGGTTCGCCGATGGTGCTGTCGTGGTTCAGTCGCTTGAATCCAATCATGTATTTAATATTATTACCCGGGTCGGCTCGCGTATGCCTTTGCTAAAATCGGCAACTGGTCGTTTACATGCTTGCCTCCAGCCAGAATACATCATCAAGCCTCTGCTGGAAAAAGAGTGGGCGAGTAGCGCGAAAGCAGGTCAATATCCTGCGAATTGGGAAGAATTCTTGCAACTTAAAGAGAAAATCCTGCAGCAGGGCTATGCGTCCGTAACCGGTGATATGATGGCGGGCATCCATGCAGTGGCGATTCCGGTGTATAACTTTAGCCGACAGCTTGACCATGTGATTACCTGTATTGGCACCGAAGACCAGTTGCCAGCAGATCAGATGCAACAAGCCATCGATTATCTGCTCGGGATTCAAAAACAAATTGATGCCTTGTTTAATCCACAGGTGGCTGTCTAACTCTTTCATTAATTGCAGATCACTTTTAGTCATTTCATAGATCCAGACCTGATTGAGGTACTGGATCTTTTTTATATCCAACTTTTGATCGTTAGAGAGAAATTAAAAAGGTGGCTTAATTATGAAATAAAACAAGAATGCTTATTCTTTTTTAATGGATATGAAATCTTAAAGAAAATTGAACAGAGGTTCCTATCTTACTTAGAGGCTTTAGAGTTCGTAGAATAGCCATTGTGTTAAATAGGTTGTAATTCGGTACAGCATTTCAGTTTTTAGATTTCGAATAAGAGATTTTATGTTAAATAATTAGTTCACTAGGGAGACTTTTATAGTTATCTATAATACTGAATGAGTAGGAATTTAAATTCTTCTGTAAAAGCTACTATTAAATATAGTATAACTATATGAATAATTTAATTTTTAGGAAAATTAATATGTCTACTAAGAAGTTTATAGCATTCGATATGGAAGATAGTAACGAGAATATTTTTCAAGAAAATGAAGTCCTCTTATCTGGTGATGAAAGTACAGCCTTCAAAGTTAGAGGATCTCATAAAAATCAATTTATTGGTAACAAAGTCTTGATAACCGAACAAATTGAATTAATTAATAAATTAAAACAAGATGTAAGTAGTTTTCAGAATCAATCTAATAGTGAGTTAGAGGAAAATTTAGAAAAAATTTCATTAAAAATAAAAGAATTAGAAGAGGCTAATACATCTAATGTATTAGAAAGAGCAAATAATTTATCACAGACCATTCTGAATGTAATTGAATTGTTTGGTGAGAAAGTCCCTAGCCTAGCTACTAAATTAAGTCCTTATCTACTTTCTATATCAAGTTTGTTTTGATGGAGATTAATATGGAATCTGTAGCAATCAAAATCGTAGGCTGTTCTAATGGGGTTGTATCGGGGAATATTACTAATGGATTTGATGTTGGTGTAGATGTTCAACACTCTGAAAATATAGATATTTCTAATAATTCTATTACTAGTAGAGTTGCTGGAGTTAGAGTAAGAAACTCGAGAAGAAATTATATTTCAAACAATAGAGTTTCCCAGATTAAACCAGATAATATTTTTTTAAGTATTACCTTGAGAGATCTAATATTATTTTTAATAAATAATACAAATATTGATAATGCGAAAATTATAGACATTTATTCAAGATTAGGCAGATCATGGGAGGAAAAAATTTATAAATAAAATAATTAATTAGTTTTCCTAAAATTAACATAATACACCTTA
>NZ_DFRO01000016.1:46860-52835 GCF_002381195.1 Acinetobacter sp. UBA3461
TAACATAATACACCTTATACGTAATTATTTTATTTATTGATATAAATCATATATTTAAATTGTGATAAGAAGCTCGATCATCTTAGATTGGGCTTTTTTTATGATTTTTTATATTTAACGATTAATAAAGAAGCAATGTTCCACAGTTTTATATAGCCTCATTTAACCCTAGTGCAGAACAAAATATATAGATGAAATAAGAATAGATATCCAAGTGGTTACGGATTTTGCCCAAGAAAATTATCTGAAGGCTTTTTATTTAAATAGATCAAATCACCATTCATAAAAAAAGCCTTCGAGCACTCAAGCTAGAAGGCTTTTAGAAACTTAATGTTTTTTTTAAGCAATCAGTGGTTCAGCTTCATTTTGCATTTTGATCACCGCAGCCATCGACTCGGCAACATAATCAATATTGCTGAGGTTCAGACCCGCCGTACACATCCGGCCACTACGAACCAGATAAATCCCGTAATGCTGTTTTAATAGATCCACCTGATCGGCAGTGAGGCCGGTATAACTAAACATGCCTTGTTGCTGGGTCAGGTAGCTGAAATCAAGTTCTGGTAATGCCTGAGACAATTTTTCTTTGAGTAAGCTTCGCATACGTAAAATCCGCTGGCGCATTTCTTCAACTTCAGCCTGCCATTGCTGAAACAGTTCAGGATTATTTAACACCTGACTGACCAATAGAGCGCCATTGGCCGCTGGACTTGAATAAATCCGGCGAACTGTAGCTTTTAACTGGCCTAAAACATTTTGTGCGCTTGTAGCATCATCACAGACGAAACTTAAGCTACCAATCCGTTCTCCATACAAAGAGAAGATTTTGGAAAATGAATGGCTGACGATGAAATTCATACCGGCTTGATCAAGTGCACGAATGGCATAGGCATCTTGTTCCAGACCCTGACCGAAACCTTGATACGCCATATCTAGGAACGGAATTAAGGATTGAGATTTTAATACTTCAATGACCTGATCCCATTCATGTGGCTGTAAATCTGCACCAGTCGGGTTATGACAGCATGGATGCAGTAGTACGATGCTCTGCGCTGGCAACTGTTTTAAACATTCCAGCATTGCCGGAACATTTACGGCATTGGTTTCTGCATCATAATAAGGATAAAAATGGGTTTGAATACCAGCGCCATTAAAGATTGCAATATGATTTTCCCAAGTCGGCTGGCTCACCCAGATTTCTGATTCTGGAAAATATTTCTTTAAAAAATCTGCGCCGACTTTCAGCGCTCCCGAGCCGCCCAAGGTCTGAATTGTGACTACACGGCTTTGCTCGCGAGCAGGGCTAGAAGTTCCAAAAATTAATTTCTGTGCAGCCTGGTTAAAGCTGTTCAGTCCGTCCATCGGCAAATAGACACGAACTTTATGATAGTCAGGGGTCAGGTAAGTATAAGCTTTCTGAACTGAGTCTAGCTGCGGCACAATGTTATCTTCATTGTAGTACAGACCGATACTTAAGTTGACTTTGTTACTCCGTTGATCTTTGTTGAATTCTTCCATTAAAGAGAGAATCGGATCACCGGCATAGGGATCAATATGTTGAAACATGAATCTATCCTAATCTAATTAATATAGTATTACGCTTCTGGTAAAGAGCTGATTTTGGTCGTGTCTAACACAACTGTCTGATTTTCTTTTTTGCGTTTGAAGAAATAAGCAATCATCAGAAGTCCAATCCAGACCGGGATCATAACAACCGCAATTCGCATTTCTGGGGTACTGCTCATAATCAGCAGAATACCGCCCATAAATGCGATACATAAGTAGTTGGTGAATGGATAAGCCACACTTGGAAAATCTGTTCTGGTCTGCATGCGGTTCATGGAGGTCTTGAATTTTAAATGGGTATAGGAAATTACCACCCAGTTAATCACAATGGCTGCGACCACCAGCATCATCAGCATGCTAAAGGCTTTTTCTGGCACCAGATAATTCAACAAGACACATAGGAGCGTACAAAACGCCGAGACCATAACGGCATTGACCGGAATACCACGCTGATTGATTTTAGCTAGAAATTTAGGTGCATTACCTTGTTGAGCTAATCCCAACAGCATGCGGCTGGTACAGTAATTAGTACTGTTATAAACCGAAATCGCTGCGGTTAAAACCACAAAATTCAGAACTGCGGCCACCGTCTGGCTACCAAGTGAATCGAAAATCAGCACGAAAGGACTACCGCCTTGCGCCATCATATTCCAGGGATAAAGCGATAGAATCACCACCAGGCTCAGGATATAAAATAACAGAACACGGTAAACAATCTGGTTTACTGCTTTAGGCAAGGTTTTTTTCGGGTTATCTGTTTCTGCCGCTGCAATGCCGACCAGTTCAATACCGCCAAAAGCAAACATGATCATGGCCATCGCCATAATCAGGCCCATAATCCCATTCGGGAAGAAGCCACCTAATTGCCACAAATTTTCCAGACTGGATTGGCTATGACCACTGCCACTGGCCAGTAAATAACTGCCGAAAGCAATCATGGCAATAATGGCGCCGACTTTAATGATCGCCAGCCAGAATTCCATTTCTCCGAATAATTTTACGTGAAGTAAGTTGATTACATTAATGAAAATAAAGAAGCCGAGCGCAGACACCCAGGTTGGGATTTCGGGCCACCAGTAATGCACATACAAGCCGACAGCGCTTAATTCGGCCATACAGACCAGAATATTCAGTACCCAATAATTCCAGCCAGACATAAATCCGGCAAACTTGCCCCAGTATTTATAAGCGAAATGGCTAAAAGAACCGCTGACAGGTTCATGTACAATCATTTCACCCAACTGGCGCATCATTAGAAAAGCAATCAAGCCTGCAATGGCATAACCCAGAATAACGGAAGGCCCGGCCAGCTTGATGGTTTGTGAGATGCCGAGAAACAGGCCGGTACCAATGGAACCACCCAGTGCAATAAGTTGAATATGCCGGTTACTTAAACCCTTTTTCAGGTTTCCTTGTTCAATATGCTGCATTTTTATTCATCATCCATGTGAGATTAAGTACTGAACAGTGATGATGGGCTTTATTATTTTTATACCGTCATCGGTGCAGAATCTTAAGTTTTATATAAGCGTATATGTTGAAGCAGAGGCAGTAATACCGATGCATATGACACTACATACATCGGTATATTTTAAACAAAGATCAGGCTTTCGAGATGTCCAGAACGCCACGTTTGATCTGATCACGTTCAATGGATTCAAATAAAGCTTTAAAGTTCCCTTCACCGAAGCCGTCGTCATCTTTGCGCTGGATAAACTCAAAGAATACCGGACCAATCATATTTTCAGAGAAAATCTGTAACAGCAGGCGTTTATTACCGTCTTTGGTATTGCCATCCAGCAGGATGCCACGTTTTTGCAGTTCATCTGCCGGTTCACCATGATTTGGCAAGCGCTCATCCAGCATTTCATAATAGGTGCTTGGCGGTGGTGTCATAAACTTGGTACCTAAGGCTTTAAGCTTGTCCCAGGTTTCCAGAAGGTCATCACAAATAAAGGCAATATGCTGAATGCCTTCACCATTAAATTCATTTAAGAATTCAGCAATCTGACCATTACCTTTATCTGAATCTTCATTCAGTGGAATACGGATCTTGCCGTCTGGCGCTGTCAGGGCTTTAGAAGTCAGGCCAGTGTATTCACCTTTAATATCGAAATAGCGGATTTCCTGAAAATTGAAAATCTTTTCATAGAAATCTGACCAGTACTGCATACGGCCTTTATACACATTATGGGTTAAATGATCGATTTCATTTAAACCTGTACCCAGTGGACGGGATGGAACGTTATCAAAGAAAATAAAATCATTCTGATAAATGTCACAATCCACCAAGAAGATTGGAGAACCGCCAATGCCTTTAATCGCTGGAATGTTCAGCTCCATTGGACCGATTTTGTTGTAAATTGGCTCCGCACCTATTTCAATTGCTTTTTGAAAGGCTTTCGCTGCATTCTTGGTGCGGAATCCCATTGCGCAGGCAGAAGGGCCATGCTCTTTATAAAAATATGCTGCATATGATTCAGGCTGATAATTCAGAATGATATTAATATTGCCTTGGCGCCATAAGTAAACATTTTTCGATTTATGCTTCGCCACTTTTGTGAATCCGATGGTTTGAAAAACAGGATCCAGCTGGCCATCTTCAGAGACAAATTCAATAAATTCGAATCCGCACAGTTCTAATGGATTGGCTAATTCATTCATACAACATCCTCATTATTTAAAAGCAATCCTATTGCTCATCTTTTACTGTCTTGTTTAGGGCTCACGGATGTATCACTGCCATTTTATATTGAGTAGACAAATCCGTTTGCCTGACTTCTTTTCTTGCTGAACTGCATCGATTCCTGATGCATGCAAGAAAAAGAAGGAATTTACCTCATCATACTGGATATAAGATATTATTCAATACGTAATTTAATTACGCAATAAATAATAAAACGAAATAATGGGGTAATTTATAACATAAATTAATGTTATTCATAAAAATATTTTTTAGATAATTCCAGGAAATTAACGCACTGGAAATGTAGCTTTTTGTAAGACTAAGTCGTCTTAAACGAGCTATTTTGCAAGGCTTGCTGAGCTCAGGTTTTTAGGAAAAGAACCTGAAAAATTGAAATATGCAGAACTTGGTTTTAAATTGATTTTCCACAAAGAAAGAAAAGGCCCTTAAATAGTTAAAGGTCTTACTGCTTGAAAGGAATTTAATCTGTCAGTTTTTCCACTTTTATACTTTCACGATAGATACTGGCAGCCTTTATACAGTAGGAAAACACCAATTACCCCGGCCATCGCATTGACGATAGAAATGGAGTTCCCGACCATTAAGGTATTTTCAAAGTAGCGGTCTGTAATCAGCGCAAATGAAAAAGCAAGGCATATTGTCGACTTGGACCTCGACAACTTTATAAACATTTTAGTGGCTTAGAACAGCTACAAAGCACTTTATAAAATGTGCAGCAGATCAAGAAATACCTGCTATTACAATTCGAAGAATAAAAACACAATAAAGAAACTGGCGTTTTGCCAGCTTAGGTCGAATATAGAATGCACAGATAAATTTGTTTAGCCACTCAAAAGCGTAAAGCATGGCTAAACAAATGCGTTATCTCTTAATCTCCACGCAGAGGTGAGATCATGAATATTGCAAAAAATACCATCTGCCTTTGGTACGATCACGATGCTGAAGAGGCTGCACGGTTTTATGCGCAAACCTTTCCAGACTCGTCAGTAGAGGCAATAGTCCTTGCCCCTGGAGATTATCCGTCAGGAAAAAAGGGAAATGTCATTACAGTCAATTTTACGGTATTGGGTATTCCATGTATTGGTTTGAATGGTGGGCCAGAATTTAAGCATAATGAAGCTTTTTCCTTTCAAGTGGCCACACAAGATCAGGAAGAAACGGACCGATACTGGAATGCGATTGTGAACAATAGTGGGCAAGAAAGTGAATGCGGCTGGTGTAAGGATAAATGGGGAATTTCCTGGCAGATTATCCCCATGGCTTTACTTGAAGCATCTTACAGTCCAGATCCAGTAGTAGCAAAAAGGGCATTCGATGCCATGCTTAAAATGAAGAAAATTGATGTAGCAATAATTCAGGCAGCGGTTCGTGGTTAAGTTATGTGGACTGATACAGCTTATATATCTGATGTTTCCGATGAAGCGAGTCACTTTATGAATAGACATAGATTGAGCTAAATTTTAAAAATCTCGCGCTTTTTATTTGTACCGACTCAGATTTAAACTTTAATGAATTGTCAGCTTGAGTTAAATAATACTTTTATAAAAAAGCCCTTGGATTTTTAGAGCCAAGGGCTCTAAATTTTCTGCCATAAGCTTGGTTTTACTGGCTTTTGGGAGCTTGATAGTGAGTAAGTTGTAAATTCATTATTAATCTTTATCAAGACAGAAATTGAGAATTTTATTTATAAGTTTTATATATA
>NZ_DFRO01000016.1:52966-53494 GCF_002381195.1 Acinetobacter sp. UBA3461
TTTATAAGTTTTATATATAAATAATAAGGATTAAAGCAGCTTAAATCATAAAATCTTGCAGCATAAAATTGTAATTGATTAAAAAGCTCAGCTTATAAATTAGCGCCATTCCTTCAAATTTTGATAGAAAAGGCTAAACCATTTTTTTAAAAACCGCGTATTATTTCTGCATTCTTTTTTAACATTGATGTTGAGACTATGATTCGCAATGACTGGACGCGTGACGAGATTCAGGCACTTTATGATCAACCACTGATGGATCTGCTATTTCAGGCACAGCAAATTCACCGTGAGCATTTTGATGCCAATACCGTACAGGTCAGCACCTTGCTCTCTATTAAAACCGGTCGTTGTCCGGAAGACTGTAAATACTGTTCCCAGTCTGCCCATTACGATACTGATCTGGAAATTGAAAAAAGAGTAGAGGTACAAAAAGCCATTGCTGAAGCAAAGCAGGCGAAAGAATCAGGATCGACCCGTTTCTGTATGGGCGCAGCATGGCGGAATCCGCACGAGCGCGATATGCCT
>NZ_DFRO01000016.1:53652-57381 GCF_002381195.1 Acinetobacter sp. UBA3461
CCGCACGAGCGCGATATGCCTTATGTACTGGAGTTGATCCAAGAAGTAAAAAAGCTGGGTATGGAAACCTGCATGACCTTAGGTATGTTGAATGCCTCCCAGGCAGAACGTTTAAAAGATGCTGGACTGGATTATTACAATCATAACCTCGACACTTCGCGTGAATACTACGCTAATGTCATTAGCACCCGAACTTTTGACGATCGCTTAAATACTTTAGACCATGTTCGTTCAGCTGGAATTAATGTATGTAGTGGCGGGATTGTCGGTTTAGGTGAAGGTAAGCAGGACCGTGTGGGATTATTATTTGAACTGGCGACCATGCCAATTCATCCAGAATCGGTACCAATTAATATGCTGGTGCCAATCGAAGGAACACCGCTCGCCGATGTGGAAAAGCTGGATGTGATTGACTGGATCCGAACGATTGCCGTAGCACGTATCATCATGCCAAAAAGCTATATCCGTTTGTCTGCAGGTCGTGAATCTCTATCTGATTCCGATCAGGCCCTGGCCTTCATGGCAGGTGCTAACTCACTGTTCTCAGGTGATAAATTGCTGACTGCACCGAATAGTGGTGAAGGCAAGGACAAAGCCCTGTTTGCCAAACTAGGACTAAAAGCTGAAGCACCGAAGAAAACCGGCCGCGAGCTTGCTATGGATGCCATGCAGCCTGCTTAAATTTTGCAGCTGTATATCAGGGATCATTCCGGAAGAGATTGGTCCCTTTTTTATTGAATAGATGACAAAAAATAGGGGACAGGATTGATGAAAATTCTGCTCATCAGCGGCTGGGGACTGGGGACTCAGGTATTGAACGAATTTGTACAGCAGCTAGAACAGCAGTTAATGCCACAGCATCAGATCGAAGTCTGGGATATCTTTGATCCGAATAATGCAGCAATACTGGCAGAAAAGGTACAGGTTGCAGCTGATAAAGATGTACTGATTGGCTGGTCACTTGGCGGGCAGTTAGCATTGTTATTGGCTAATGCAATCTATCAGCAGATACAAGTCACCAAACCTGTCATTGCCTGTATGTCAAACCCCTGCTTTGTGGCACAAGAAAACTGGCCTCATGCTATGCCCAAAGTGCAGTATGAGCAATTTAAGCATGCGGTGATGTTACAACCTCAACAGGCTCTAAAACGTTTCTGTGCACTGGTTACTTTAGGTTCAGTAGCACCACGAGAACGAGCAAAACATTTACAAGAGCAATTGGTAAATATTGATTTATCCTATCAGCAGTCTCATCTCTATCTTTTAGAACAATTAAATTTGGTAGATATCTTAAAAAGCTATCCTGGCAAGATGCTATTTATAAATTCTGAGAACGATATGCTAGTTCCCTGCAAAGTTATACAAAATATTGCACAGTTCAATGCAGATCATCTGAACTTGGTAAAAATTTCAGCTGCGCACGATGCTATCCTGTTCGATACCAGTTTGGTCATTGAGCCAATCTTGCAATTTTTACAAAAACTTCGTTAATCAGAAAAATGCTAAAGGTCAGCTAGATGTTCATTTCAGAATTAAACCGTTAAGATCAGGACAGCGCTATTGTTTAGGTTATTTTCCGTGCACGATTCTTTTGATCAGCAGCATATCTGGCATCCGTATACTTCCATGACTCATCCTTTGCCTTGTTACAAGGTGAGGGCGGCACATGGTGCTGTAATTGAACTGGAAGATGGCACACAGCTGATTGACGGGATGTCGTCCTGGTGGTGCACGATCCATGGTTATAATCATCCACAGCTGAATCAGGCGGTGCAGACTCAGTTGCAATCCATGTCACATGTCATGTTTGGTGGCCTGACCCATCAGCCGGCGATTGATCTGGCTAAATTGCTGATTGAGATTACTCCAGAGCCACTGGATCGGATTTTCTATGCCGATTCCGGTTCGGTTGCTGTGGAAGTGGCTTTGAAAATGGCGGTGCAATACTGGCATGCCCGTGGTCAGGCACAGAAAAGCAATTTTGTGACTACACGTTCTGGCTATCATGGCGATACCTGGAATGCCATGTCAGTCTGCGATCCGGTCACGGGTATGCACCAGATTTTTGGTTCCAGTCTGCCAAACCGTTATTTTGTCCCGGCACCACAAAGCCGCTTTGATGGTGAATGGCAAGTTGATGATATCCAGCCACTGGAACAATTATTAGCAGAAAAGCATGAACAGATTGCAGCCATGATTATTGAGCCGATCGTGCAGGGAGCAGGTGGTATGCGCCTGTATCATCCAGAATACCTGCGCCAGGTACGTCAGCTGTGTGATCGTTACAATATTCTGTTAATTCTGGATGAAATCGCGACTGGTTTTGGTCGGAGCGGCAAACTGTTTGCCTGTGAACATGCGGGTGTTAGCCCGGATATCATGTGTCTGGGCAAGGCGCTGACTGGCGGTTATATGACCTTGTCAGCCACACTGACGACTGCGCATGTCGCAGAAACCATTTCCAGTGGTGAAGCAGGCGTATTTATGCATGGCCCGACCTTTATGGCGAATCCACTGGCCTGTGCAGTGGCACTCAAAAGCACCCAGCTTTTATTGTCACAGGACTGGCAGGCAAGAGTGCAACAGATTGAACAAGTATTAAAAGACCATTTACAGCCATTAAATGCCTTGCCACAGGTTGCTGATATCCGCGTACTTGGCGCGATTGGAGTCGTGGAACTACAGCAACCTGTTGATCTGGCTAGCTTCCAGGCAGAATGTGTACGCCGTGGTGTATGGATTCGTCCCTTTGGTCGGTTGGTCTATGTGATGCCACCATTTGTGATTTCTGCTGAACAACTTAAAATTCTACTGACGCATATGTGCGAGATGATTCAGGCAATGGGAGCAACAGCATGAAGCATCTGGAATATTTTCAGCAGCAACTGGATGATTTGAAACAGCAGGGCCAGTATCGCCAGTTTAAACAGGGGATTTCCAGCCAGCCTTATCTTCAGTTGAATGGGATTGAGATGCTGAATCTGGCATCCAATGACTATCTCGGTCTGGCGGCCAATCTGCAGCTACGGGAAGAATTTTTTGATCTGACACCGCTTGCTGAACGACAGATGAGTGCCAGTTCTTCGCGCCTGCTGACTGGAAATTTCCCGGCTTATGAACAGCTGGAGACCAGCATGGCGCAGGTTTTTGGTCGTTCGGTGCTGTTGTTTAATAGCGGCTATCATATGAATATCGGGATTCTGCCAGCATTGGCGGATAGCAAGACCATTATTATTGCCGACAAGCTGGTACATGCCAGCATCATTGATGGTATCCGTTTATCCAATGCCAGCTATGTACGCTACCGGCATAATGATCTGGAACATCTACAACAGCTTTTAGTAAAGTATCAGGCAGATGATAATATTCAGCGCATCATTGTCGTCACTGAATCCATTTTTAGTATGGATGGTGATGAAACGGATCTCGGTGCATTGGTGGCACTCAAACAGCAATTTGATAAGGTTATGCTGTATGTGGATGAAGCCCATGCCATTGGTGTACGTGGTGAACGCGGGCTGGGTTGTGCTGAGGAGTATCAGGTCATAGACCAGATTGACCTGCTGGTCGGGACTTTTGGCAAGGCGCTGGCTTCAGTCGGTGGCTATCTGGTCTGTCATCCGCTCATTCGTGAATATCTGATCAACAGCATGCGTCCGCTAATTTTTAGTACTGCGCAGCCCCCAATCTGTATGGCCTGGACGCATTTTATTTTCCAGAAAATGCAAG
>NZ_DFRO01000016.1:57589-80900 GCF_002381195.1 Acinetobacter sp. UBA3461
ATTCAGGCCTTGGGTTATGCTTGTCCATCCAGCTCTCAAATTGTACCGGTAATTATTGGCGATGCAGCCAAAACCGTCGCTGCAGCAGAATATTTACAGCAAAAGGGTTTTTATGTCCTGCCAGTACGTCCACCGACTGTACCTAAAAACACTTCCAGATTGCGAATCTGTTTACATCAGCAGGTCAGTCCGGTACAGCTGCAACAGTTGCAGGATGCTCTGCAGGAGTTGCCACGATGAAAACTGATCAGGTCGCGCAGCGCTTTGCTCAGGCACAGTCCAGCTATGAACAGCATGCTATTGCCCAGCGTCGGGTAGCAATGCAACTGGTCCAGTATATGCAAGCGCATATTCCGGTAAATTTACAGCGTATCTTGGAAATTGGCTGTGGTTCAGGTCTGTTTACCCGCCAGCTGATGCAGCATTACAGTTTCGACCAGTTATTTTTAAATGACCTTTATCCAGAAGTTAAACAGCATTTTGAGGAAGATGGCCGGATTTACTGGGGAATTGGCAATATCGAAACTTTGCCACTGCCACAATCGCTGAATCTAGTGGTGTCCTGTTCTGCCTTGCAATGGGTGCAGCATCTGGACGCTTTATTTGGGAAAATTCATCAGGCTTTAAATCCGTCTGGCTGGTTCTGCTTCGCCAGCTATGCACAGGACAATTTAACAGAAATTAAGGCATTGACTGGACAGGGGCTGGAATATAGATCCCTTCTACACATGGTTGAACTGCTGGAATCTTGTGGTTATGAGGTCTTGATGCAAGAGGAACAGCGACTGATTCTGGAGTTTGAACATCCTCGCGAGGTACTGAAACATATCAAGGCCACCGGCGTACAGGCAACGGCAGATGGTTTCCGCTGGAGCAAATCTTCCTTACAGCTTTTTTATGAGCGATATCAACAATTCCAGCTACCAGATAGCCAGAAGTATCCTTTGACCTATCACCCGATTTATCTCATTGCACGGAAGCACCCATGAACGCAAACATCTATTTTGTCAGCGGTATAGATACCGGTATTGGCAAGACCTATGCCACCGGTTTTCTGGCCAAAATCTGGAATGTGCAGGGCATCCGTACTATTACCCAGAAGTTGATCCAGACTGGCAACACTGATCTGTCTGAAGATATCGAACAGCATCGCAAGATCATGGGCTGCGGCTTGCTGCCAGAAGATCAGCAAAAGCTGACTATGCCGGAAATTTATAGCTATCCGGCATCGCCCCATCTGGCAGCACGTTTGGACCAGCGTCCAGTAGATTTTCAAAAAATTGAACAGGCCACACAGCAACTGGCCGCACAGTTTGACCGTGTTCTGCTGGAAGGAGCAGGTGGCCTGATGGTACCACTGACAGAAGACCTGCTCACCGTAGACTATATTGCCGCACAGCAGCTTCCTGTCATTCTGGTGACCTCAGGTCGTCTTGGCAGTATCAATCACACTCTGCTCAGTCTGGAACTGCTCAAACAGCGTAAGATTGAGCTGTATGCGCTGGCATTTAACCATGCCGATGATGCCCAGGCTGAAGTCATTGCACAGGATACTATTCAGTATCTGCAGCAATGTTTGCAAAAGGATTTTCCAAATGCACAGTGGCTGGATATTCCGATATTTCAGGAAATCTGAATCTCTGTTTTAGCCTGGTAGTATGGTGCTATGCAATAAAGAAAATTCATCCGGAACAGTTTCTGTTGACCGGACTTGGGCTGTCGAGAATGTGAAATTTATAGCGTACTGCAACAAAAGCCTGCCTGATTCGGACAGGGTGGTCATTCAGCTAAACCTTTTTCTGCCGGAAAGTATTTTAAGTTGAAGCGTAGCTCTCTGTCTGATCCTGCTACTGTAACAAGATGAGATTCTCAATTTAGATATTATTTTTGTGGCTCGGCGCATTCCTGTTCAAAGTATGCGGTTGTGCTTTTCCTGAGATGAATAAGCTCTGGAACATGAAAATTAATTTCTTATATTCAAAAATCTATAAAAATTAAGAATGAAAATAAGGCTTTCATAATAAATATATATATTATAAGGTTATAATATTAAAGTTGAGTATAATGCTTGGATTTTGATCTAAGCTCAGCCTCAATATTTCTTTACTTCGGTCAATTCGAGAGAATGTTTTGCTGAAACGTAGTGGATTACTGTTGGCATGTGCAACGCTGCTATTACAGTTTGCTGTATATTTACAGCCGCTATTACCGGAGCAATACCATATTGCCCCGGTCTGTCTCTCTATTACACATAATCTTCTCTCACCGAAGCAGCATCAGCATGTACATGCAAGCTATCATGCGTTGATTGACCATCTGGGGGCCGAATCTGGCCATCATCATGACCATAATGAACATAACCATCAATGCCAGTACTGTACCGTATATGGTGACATTGTGCTGCCGTTTAATTTTGGTATTGATGAGGTCATTGACCGGATTCAGGTCAAGCTGAGTTTCTATAAATCGGCTTACCGACATGTCTATTTTTCCCTGCAACGGCTGTATTTGCTACCGCAAGGCAGGGCACCTCCTGTCACGCTTTAATACGCCAAGTCCGGTAAGGCATGACCTTGCCGCTATCTAAAACGTTTTAAAGAGTGAAATAACATGAATATCACAAATTTCGCATGGCTGACCCATGGCGGAGCGAAGCCGCTTAGCTTGGAAAAAGGGCAGAATGCAGATATTAAAGTCCTACAGATTTGCAACATTGTGAAAATCGTATACGGCCTAAACTACAAAATAATGAAGCCATTTCAGCTGTTTAAGCTGAAGTTCTCTCACCAACAACTTCTACAATAAGGTGATGACATGGATTTAGGTTTAACTGCGCTGGAACTGGCACGTATTCAATTTGCCTTTACTGTCTCCTTTCATATTATTTTCCCTGCGATTTCCATCGGTTTGGCCAGCTTTCTGGCCGTCCTGGAATGGCGCTGGCTGAAAACCCAGGATCCAGTTTACCGGGATCTGTTTAAATTCTGGATCAAAATTTTTGCATTAGCCTTCGGTATGGGGGTGGTCTCTGGTGTGGTCATGAGTTATCAGTTCGGCACCAACTGGAGTGAATTTTCCAGGGTGGCTGGAAGTGTCACTGGACCGCTACTGGCTTATGAAGTCTTAACGGCTTTTTTCCTGGAAGCCGGTTTCCTCGGTATCATGCTCTTTGGCTGGGATCGGGTCGGTCCGAAAACCCATTTTTTTGCTACGGTAATGGTTGCCCTCGGTACCTGTATTTCCATGTTCTGGATTCTGTCCTCCAACAGCTGGATGCAGACCCCGCAGGGTTTTATTATTGAAAATGGCATCATCATGCCGCAGGACTGGTTCGCTATCGTGTTTAACCCGTCTTTTCCGTACCGTCTAGTACATATGGGAATCGCTGCCTTTCTGGTTTCGGCACTGCTGGTAGCGGCTACAGCTGCTTGGCATCTACTTAAAGGTCGCCGCGATGCACTGGTCAAAAAGTCTTTTTCCATGGCGATGTGGATGATTCTGGTGCTGGCACCCCTACAGGTAATTGTGGGAGATTTTCATGGTTTAAATACCCGTGAATATCAGCCAGCCAAGATTGCTGCGATTGAAGGACACTGGGAAACTAACCGTGGTGAAGGCATGCCGCTTTATCTGTTTGGTATTCCGGATATGGAAGCCGAAGAAACCAAATATGCTATCGGCATACCAAACTTGGGCAGCCTGATTCTGACCCATAGTATGGACGGTGAAGTGCAGGGTCTAAAGGATTTTGCGCCTGAAGACCGCCCAAACTCGCTGGTAGTGTTCTGGAGCTTCCGCATCATGGTCGGTCTAGGGATGCTGATGCTTTTGATGGCGCTGGCGGGTCTGATCCTGCGTAAAACGGGTGGTTTCTATGAAGCCCGCTGGTTGCACCGATTCGCCTTTTTCATGGGACCTTCCGGATTTATTGCTTTACTGGCAGGTTGGTTTACTACGGAAGTGGGCCGTCAGCCATGGGTGGTCTATGGGGTCATGCGCACTCGTGATGCACTCTCACCTGTATCAGCTGAACAGGTCGGACTTACTCTGATTATCTTTGTAGTGGTCTATTGTGTCGTATTTGGTGTTGGTATCTATTACATGCTGAAAATGATGCATAAGGGACCAGAATTTATCCATGCCCGTCCGCATACTGAGGGTGAAGTCATCCGTGCATCTAAACGTCCAATGAGTACCTTTGAGCAAAATGAAGAGGACGACCGTGCTCAACGTGATCAGGAGAATAACAAATGATTGACCTGTCATTGATCTGGATTGCGATCATCGCGCTCGGTGTATTGATGTATGTGGTACTGGATGGCTTTGACCTGGGTATAGGCATTCTGTTTCCCTTCTTTAAGGATCAGCATGAACGCGATGTGATGATGAATACCGTGGCACCGGTTTGGGATGGTAATGAAACCTGGATGGTACTCGGTGGAGCAGGTCTGTTTGCAGCCTTTCCACTGGTCTATTCAACCGTGCTGTCCGCGCTATATATGCCGATTATCCTGATGGTCATCTCACTGATTTTCCGAGGAGTTGCTTTTGAATTTCGCTTTAAGGCACATCGTGGCAGGCACTGGTGGGACATCGCTTTTATTGGCGGTTCGCTTCTGACCTCTTTCTTGCAAGGCGTAATTCTTGGCGCTTATATTCAGGGCATTAAAACCACGAATGGCATTTATAGCGGTGGTGGACTGGACTGGTTGACTCCATTTTCGCTGTTTACCGGAGTAGGTGTGGTAATCCTGTATGCAACCCTAGGTTGTGGCTGGCTGATCTTTAAAACCGACCACGAGTTACAGGACAAGATGTTCCAGCTGATGCCAAAACTTATCATTGTGTTATTACTGGTCTTTGGAGCAGTTAGTCTGTATACGCCACTGGCACATCAACAGATTGCCGAGCGCTGGTTTAGTCAACCACAGATTTTCTATTTCAGTCCGGTGCCGATACTGGTTGTATTATTTACATTTATGGCGCTGCGTGCTTGTAAACGCCGTCAGGAATTTGCACCGTTTATCTATACCTTGGCGCTGGTGATCCTGGCTTATACCGGTTTTCTCATTAGCCTTTGGCCTTATATCATTCCGCCAAGTGTTACCCTTTGGGAAGCCGCCGCACCGCAAAGCAGTCAGCTGTTTTCCTTGATTGGTGCATTGATCCTCATCCCAATTATCCTGTTTTATACCGGTCTGTCTTATTGGGTGTTCCGGGATAAGGTACGGGTAGGTGATGATGGCTATCATTAGGCTTGTGGAGGAAACAGGATGAAACTGAATCGGGCAGGTTGGTTTATTGTGTTATGGCTTGCAGGCTTTGTCACAATGGCTCTCATTGCAGGCTTTTTCCGCTTCCTGCTAAAGCTGGCATATTGATTGTGTAGTAGGTCTCAAGATTCTACATTTTTCTTAAGACAATAAAAAAACCTCCCGATGTGATGGGAGGTTTTTTTATCTGTTTTCAGCTTTAGGATTAAAATAATAATACTGTCAGGCAGGTGTTGATCTGTATTCAGGAGAAGAAGTAAAACATACAACAACCCAGACCAAACTTTGAATCAGCAGAATTACAATTCTCTCCAGATTGTATTTTCATCTTTTAGTGCAACAGTAAAGTTAAACTGGTTGTCTGTAGTGACCAATAGACTGGTTGGTGTTTGCATAACTACTTTCAGCACTGTACCTTCTTCATAAATAATTGGCGTGCAGTTTTCTTTTTCCAAGGTGATTGGCTTCAGTAGTTCAATTACAGAGCTTTCCATGAGTTAACTTCCCGCGGTTATTATGTTTACTATTCATTCAAGGATAGCATAATTTTTCTTTGTTATTTAATAGTTTTTGCAAAATGAAAAATTGGAATGATCCCTTTCAATAGTGCATATCGCTGTAGTGTAGGATGGAAAATAACCATATATCGTATCTGTTCTGTACAGGCTTGTTAACTGATGTTAAAACCAACAAAGGATGGATCACAGGATTCGTCACATAAGTATTCAGTTCACTACATACATAATGATTCATGCTTATAAATAGATTGATAAAAATAAGCAGTTTTCAGGCAGATATTTTTTTGATCAGGTTGAAAAACCTGTTGTGAACTGCTTTACACTGCTGCAGATTTCATCATGATTGATTGACCTGAGGTCTACTAAAAATAAGGAGCATGCAAAGGACATGTTTAAGTCTTTCTTTCCAAAACCCGTCTGGTTTTTTCTCAGCGTGGTGGTGTGGTTCTTTATCAACCTCGCGATCTGGCATAGTGGAGGTTCAAGCTGGGGCAGTTATGTGGGTTTTAGCGAAGGCTACCATGAAGCGACGATGGCGATTGATATCAGCCGTTTCTGGTCACAGAAATTCCTGTGGTTCTATCTCTGGTTCCTGACTGCAACTGCGCTTTTTGCAGGGTTCTGGTATGTGGTAGCGCGTCATCCCTGGCAGCGCTGGTCGGTGTGGGGGTCGGCCTTTATCCTGTTCAATATCTGGTTTGGAGTTCAGGTCAATGTTGTGCTGAATGAATGGTACAGTCCGTTCTATGACCAGATCCAAAAGATGCTGACCAGTGGTGGTGGGGACGTAACTTTGCTCTATCAGGGCGCATTGGTCTTTATCTATATCGCAATGATCTATGTCACCCTGGCAGTATTTAACATGTTCTTTGTCAGTCATTATGTGTTCCGCTGGCGGACAGCAATGAATGATTACTATACGGCTTACTGGGAAAAGCTGCGGCATATTGAGGGGGCGTCACAGCGTATTCAGGAAGATACCATGCGCTTTGCTCGCAGCACTGAAGAACTTGGCGTTTCCTTTATTGAATCGTTTATGTTGCTGATGGCTTTTTTGCCAGTTCTGTACAAGCTTTCAAGTCACGTCAAGACCTTACCGATTGTGGGTGAGATTAGTCACGCGCTGGTCTGGGCATCCTTGGGCTGGGCGGTCTTTGGTACAGTGGTATTAATGGTCGTTGGTATGAAACTGCCAGGACTGGAGTTTAATAACCAGAAAGTCGAAGCGGCTTACCGTAAAGAACTGGTATATGGGGAAGATCATGCCGAACGTGCCCAGCCACTGACACTAAAAGAGCTGTTTAGCCGGGTGCGCTGGAATTATTTCCGCCTGTATTTCCACTATGCCTATTTCAATATGGTACGGATCTGGTATTTGCAGCTCGACAATATCTATGGCCTGTTTGTGCTGTTTCCGAGTATTGCAGCGGGAGCAATTACTTTGGGTCTGATGATGCAGATCCTGAATGTATTTAATAAGGTCCGTGAATCATTCCAGTACCTGATTTTGTCATGGCCAAAGATTATCGAGTTAATGTCGATCTACAAGCGTCTGAAAGCGTTTGAATCTCATATTCATTAAAAAATAGTGTTTGGTATTTTAAAAAGACCAGCCTTATGGCGGGTCTTTTTTATATCAACTCAGGATTGGCCGGAGTATCCGATGAACGGTCAATTATAGGCAAAATATTTGTAAAACCTCCCAATTTGGGGATATTCAGTGAATATTCGCTTGACTAGAATCCTAAGGGCCAAACGTGTTTGGTACTTAATTTTCAACCCCGCTGACGTATAAAAATAATAAATGTACGTTGATGAAAATTAAGTATTTTAATGCTCATAAACTGAATGCGGATGGTGGAGAGTGGTTTGCTATACAAGTATAAAAGCTCGATCCAGCCTGCCAGATGAGTGACCAAAGAAGTACGTACTTCCTTCTTTGGTCTTTTTTCTTGAGTAGGTTTTATCTCAAAAATAATACTGCACCACATGAAAGTTAATGCAAATAATTTCAAAAATAACCATTAAAATGTCTCATAGTTATCATTTTTGATATTTTTAAATTTGAAAATAATTCTATTAATCAGATGCTTGTATTTGTTGTTTGCACAGTTTTGCATTATTTTATGTGAATGCTTTGGGTTGAGATATCTACGGTGAAACTGAAAGTATTTTTATTGATAACAATAACAATGAGCTTGGCAGCATGTAATAGCATGCAAGGCGCAAAGAAAAATATATTACATCCTTTTCACAGTCCCCAGGAACTGATTGTGAAACGGGGCATCAATCAGCCAGATGGCAAGGCGAAAGACTATGTCTATCTATGGGATCAACAACAGCGCCATAATACCACTCAGGCCATGTATCCACGTTCAGTCATGACGCAATATTGCCATGAACAGGGGGGTAAGTTATCCCTGCTATATAAGAGCAAATTTGGTCTGGTGAATGATCCTGCCCAGCGTACACGTCTCGCTGCAAATCGAGGTGTTGTACAGGGAATCGGTGCCTATAAATGTACGATGGGTGATCTTGCGGAAAGCTGGATTGTGTCGATTGAACCTGTTGCGGAACGTCAGGCAGAAAATAATAGCAAGACCCGTAACGTTCGGTTGCTGACCCGACTAATGAAAACAGCTGAAGCACATAATTTTTATCAGGCGGCTGCGAGCACTGCGAAGACAGCCAAGAAACAGGTCAATGTGGTGAAGGCAACGGCTACTGCCAAAACGTCTGTAGCAGCAAAACCAACAGCAGAACAGAAAGACCACGATCGTAAAGAGCTTGAGCGCAAAGAACTCGCCAAAGCCGAAGTCGAGAAGAAAGAGCCTAAGCCGGTGACAGTGGCCACTCCACGTGCGAGCGTGAACGAAACCCCACAACAGCAGCAAATGAAGCTGTATGTGACTGCCCGGCGTGACATTAATAATGGTAGAAACCTGAATAATGCCTGTAATAATGCCCAGCGTGCTTATAACTATGGCAAGCAGCAAGGCACAGAAGGAACGCGGGTTTATACTGAATCCGGTATGTTGGTGGCGCGTTGTCTGACCAGTATTTCGACGTATAGCAGCCGTTTTCCAAATGCCAAAGGACAGGCTCAACGCGTCCTGAACGGACTGGCATCGCAATATAATCATGCGGGTGCAAAGAATATGTTGAAACAGCTCAATTAAAAAAATCTGACTTTAATCGATAAGAATGCCACGCTTTAGAAACGTGGCATTTTTATTTTGAAACTGGGTGAATGCCTAGCGTAATCAACGCGCCAAGTACTTTGCTAAAAATCAGATTGATTTTGCAATGCAATAACAGATGAACTGTTATGCTTTGTGGTACAAAGGGCAAACTGTTCATCGGAGTTTGCTTATGTCTCGCTATGTTTCCCTTGTAAGCCACAGATTTTCCCAAATCGTTCGTTCTGCGCTGATGGCAACTGCCTTGTTGGGAGTAGTGCAAATAGCAAATGCAGGCCCAACGGTCGATCAACTCAGTAATTGTCTGGAGAGGTCTACTACAACTGCCGATAAAACTACGGTGATGCAATGGACCTTTGTGGCCTTGTCTGCACACCCTGACTTAAAGGCTTTTAGCAATGTGACCGCGACTCAAAAGGAAGCACTGGATAAGAATCTGGCGACGGTATTGCAGCGTATTTTAGTGGAGCAATGTTCAGCACAGACCAAAGCAGTGATTCAGGCAGAAGGTCTGGAGGCTGTGGGGAATAGTTTTCAGGGACTCGGACGTAGTACAGGTGAGGAAATTTTAAAGAATCCTGAAATCAACAATCAGCTTAAAGGTATATTGCGTTATGTAGATTTGAATAAGCTGGTAACCACGTTTTTAACGCCAGATATTTGGAATAAGTTGGGTTCGATCAGAGGGAATTAACGTGTCTGTAAGACTTACTTGAATATGGCAATAACAATTCTAATTAGCCCGTAAATGGGATAGAAAATAAACTCGATACCATCGGGTAATCCTGATCCTCGCTGTTTTCTGCGAGGTTCGGGCTGCATTCTAGATAGCCATTTACGGCATTTTGGAATCAATAGCAAAATGGTAATGACCAGTGCAAATATGCCAATGGCAATTTGGATAAGGAAGAGCAAAAGTTCGGGTGTCATTTTTATTTTTCTTAGATTTTTTTGATTTTATAGCATAAATATTAATCCTTTACCTAATCCTCGCTTGTGCTTCTTTTTTAGAAATATCTCTCCCTAACCCTTACTTGTACTTCGTTTTAAAGCAGTGCTTTAAAACTTGCTCAGGAGAGGGAATATCCAATATTAAATTCATGACGGCATTTAATTGTTAATGAAAGCTCCTTCTCCCAGTGGGAGAAGGCGGGGGATGAGGGGGCTAGTCACACTTAAAAAAGGACTTGGAGAGTTGGATACGACTTAAGTCTTCGAGTTTGACGATAGAAGATACTTTTTTGATGGTCATATTTTGAAATTTTCTAATCTGTTTTTGATATATTTGGCTGAGTTTTCAATACTTGGATAAACCGTTCTTTGATTGATATTGAGTAAATCTAGTTCATCTAATATTGGCTTTTTATCATCTTTATTTATTCTGATTCTATATACATTGAAGTCATCATTACCACTTTCAGGGATAGCTTCCGCATCTAAACCAAAGATGAGAAAAGATCCTGATTGAGCAATAATCCTTTCTTGGTTTAAACGCCCTTTTACACAGAAAGTGTTTTTAAGATCTTTGATTTCAACTTTAGGTTTGAAGTAGGGTTTTTCATTTAATATACAGTGTAAGTATTGTTCATAAACTTTTTCATTAAGGTCAGAATCATTTAAAAGAACTTTGTTTGGGTCATTTTTTTGGCAATTAATAATATATTGGGATAATTGATCTTTTTGATTAGCAGTGAGTTTTGCTAAATTTGTTAAGCAGGAAATTTTGTCAGAGTCATAAAAACATATATCGTTCTTTTTGACAGAAATTAATACAACTTCACCATCTTCATTATGTTTTAAATTTTCACAGGCAAAGTAGAGTGCAGTCAATGGATTACTAGATATATCGAGCATTCTAGTTGGCATCCCATAATGTTGCATTCGTGTAAGGATGTCAAAACCACTGATGTCATTACTGAAGGAATTAGGTTCCATTGTGAGTAACTCACGAAATAACAAATGTTCACCTTCTAAATAGACTTTTCCTTTGCCATTGGGATCTTCACGTAAAAGTGAGGGTAATAGTTGGTGCGAAAATTTTCCATGACCTCTATAAAATACTTCACGATTTTCTTTTTTGTTAATAATGAATTCATTTATATCTTTAATTTTTTCTATATAAGTAGAAATACTATTGATATATGGAGGAGTATAGATAATTTCAGCTTCTATGCTAAAACTAGTTTCAATTGATGTATTTATATGACCAATAATTTGAGGTGGATTTAGTAGGTCAATATTTTGATTTGGAAAAGTTTCTTTTATCTCTTCTAAATTTGAAAAGATATCAAGAGGCGCTAATTTTTCAAATAAGTTAGAATTTTTAATTGCCCAATGTGTTCGCGTTTTTTCCCAACCATCAAAATTTAATGCTTTTTCTAATTCATCTAAATTACAAATTTTTAAAAAATTATTTGTTTCCTCAATGTATGGGTTGATTTCAACTTTTTCTGATATTAACTTTAAAATCGCTGTAATAGTTTTGTTTTTTTCATTTAATTTAACATCTTGTAATTCAGCTATTGCAATAAAATCTTTAAAGTTTTCAAAACAAATGATACAAGGGAAATTGCGCAAGATTAAAAATGATTCATTAGTTAAATCTTTAAATTTTTGACGAACTGCCTCATCAGTGTGTTCCACAAAACGACTTGTGCTATAGGTAATAGAAATTAGTTCATTATCTAAAGTATCTATTTCATATTCTGAATAACATTGTAAGAGATTAAAGTAAGCCATAAAAAACCCCGCATTAAGCGAGGTTTTTATAACATGAAATCAATTAATTAGCGAATAAATTAACCAATCAATTTCTTCATCAATTCATTCACTTGAGCAGGGTTGGCTTTACCTTTTGCTGCTTTCATTACTTGACCAACCAGACCGTTGAACGCTTTCTCTTTACCAGATTTATATTCTTCAACCATCTTCTCGTTCGCAGCAAGCACGTCCTTAATAATCGCTTCAATTGCGCCTGTATCAGTTTCCTGTTTCAAGCCTTTTTCCGCAATAATCTCGTCCGCAGATTTACCTTCGTCCCACATAAAGCCGAATACTTGCTTCGCGATCTTACCGTTAATCGTGTTGTCCACAATACGTGCGATCATACCGCCAAGTTTCTCAGCAGATACAGGAGAATCCACCAATTCCAAGCCTGCTTTGTTTAGCGCACCAGAGAATTCACCCATCACCCAGTTTGCCGCAATTTTACCTTGTGCAGCGCCACCAGCAGCTTTCACCACCTCTTCGTAGAACTCTGACATTTCACGTGTCAGTGTAAGCACGTGCGCATCGTATTCAGTTACACCAAAGTCAGCCACGAAACGCGCACGGCGTGCAGCAGGCAGCTCAGGCATGGTCGCCTTAATCGCTTCGATTTGTTCGTTTGGAATGACTACAGGCAACAAGTCTGGATCAGGGAAGTAGCGGTAATCGTTCGCTTCTTCTTTAGAACGCATTGAACGGGTTTCCATCTTCACTGGGTCGAACAGACGGGTTTCCTGGTCAATCGTACCATCCCATTCCAGAATTTCCATTTGACGTTCAATTTCAACATTGATGGCTTGCTCAATGAAACGGAATGAGTTCAGATTTTTCAATTCACAGCGTGTGCCGAACGGTTGACCTGGGCGACGTAAAGACACGTTACAGTCGGCACGGAACGAACCTTCTGCCATGTTACCGTCAGAGATCCCTAACCAACGCACTAAAGTATGAATCGCTTTGATGTAGGCAACCGCTTCTTCAACCGAACGCATATCTGGTTCAGATACGATTTCAAGTAAAGGTGTACCTGCACGGTTTAAATCGATGCCTGACATGCCTTCAAACTGGTCATGAATCGATTTACCTGCATCTTCCTCAAGGTGTGCACGTGTCACGCCAATACGTTTGGTTGTGCCATCTTCAAGCTGGATATCGATATGACCCAAACCCACAATCGGGTTATCCATTTGGCTAATTTGGTAGCCTTTAGGTGAGTCAGGGTAGAAATAGTTTTTACGTGCAAATACAGAAGCTTGGTCAATGTAAGCATCAATCCCCAAACCAAAGCGAATTGCAAGATCAACTACTTCTTTGTTTAATACTGGCAGTACGCCCGGCATCGCCAAATCTACAAGGCTGGCCTGAGTGTTAGGATCATTACCAAATTCAGTCGATGAACCTGAGAAGATTTTAGATTTAGTCGCAAGCTGAGTGTGAATCTCGATACCAATAACGACTTCCCAACCATCAATCAGGTTTGATTTAGGTTTAGCGTTGTTCTTCGCCATTATGCATTCTCCTCAGCAATTGCAGCGCGTTTTGTATGCCAATCTGTTGCTTGTTGATACTGGTGTATCACAGACAACAGTTGAGATTCTGACCAGTAGTTACCAATCAGCTGTAAGCCAACCGGCAAGTTGTTATGGTCAAAACCAACAGGCGCGTTAATCGCAGGAAGACCTGCCAGGTTCACTGCAAGCGTATAAATATCGCCCAGATACATTTCAACCGGCGTTAAATCCGCACCAATTTTATAGGCAGTCGTTGGCGCAGATGGGGCAGCGATGACATCGACAGATTCAAAAGCTTTTAGGAAGTCTTGTTGAATTAAACGACGTACTTTCTGTGCTTTTACATAATAAGCATCGTAATAACCAGCAGACAGGGCATAGGTACCAATCAGGATACGACGCTGAACTTCAGCACCGAAACCTTCTGAACGGGAACGTTTATACAGGTCAAGAAGATCTTTAGGCTCTTCACAACGGTAGCCATAACGCACACCGTCATAACGAGACAGGTTTGAGGATGCTTCGGCAGGTGCAATCAGGTAATACGTTGGAACGTAGGCTTCCGTCATGTTGAGATCAATCTCAACCAGAATAGCGCCCATTTCTTCCAGTTTTTTTAAGGATTCTTCAACGCGTGCTTTTACATCAGCGGCAAGACCGTCAACATTGAAGTACTGTTTTGGAATACCAATACGTAGGCCTTTCACAGATGTGCCGTTCAGGTTTGCTACATAATCATCCACTTCTTTTTCCATTGAAGTAGAGTCTTTAGCATCGTGGCCTGCCATCACATTCATCAGGTAAGCACAGTCTTCCGCAGAACGTGCCATTGGACCACCTTGGTCCAGTGATGAAGCATAGGCAATCATACCGAAACGCGATACACGGCCATAAGTCGGTTTCAGACCAGTCAGACCACAGAAAGAGGCTGGCTGACGGATCGAACCACCAGTATCAGTACCGGTTGCAAATGGTGCCAGATCAGCCGCTACAACCGCAGCAGAACCGCCTGAAGAACCACCCGGAACATGATCCAGTGCCCAAGGGTTTTTGGTCGCGCCAAAGTAAGATGATTCGGAAGTTGAACCCATGGCGAATTCGTCCATGTTCACTTTACCAAGTGTCACCAGGCCCGCAGCTTTACCTTTCGCTACAACGGTTGCGTCGTAAGGAGAGATAAAATTGTCCAGCATTTTAGAACCAGCAGTCGTTTTAATGCCTTGGGTACAGAAGATGTCTTTATGTGCAATTGGTACACCAGTCAGCACATTTGCGCTACCAGCACGACGCAGTGCGTCAGCAGCATCGGCTTGTGCCAGTGCTTGCTCAGCAGTCACAGTCACGTATGACTTCACTTGAGCATCCACTTTTTCGATGCGTTTTAAGTAATGTTCAGTCAATTCGCGTGATGAAAATTTAGCATTGGCCAAACCTTCGGTAAGTTCACGAATTGATAGGCGGTGTAAATCTGTCATGAGAAATAATTCTTTACGTTTAATTTAATAAAAAGATTGAACTGGATAGTAATTACTCAATTACGCGAGGAACCAAGTACAAGCCATCCTGTACCGCTGGTGCAACTGCCTGATATTCATCACGGTGATTACTTTCACTCACTACATCTTCACGTAATGGCTGAGGATGGTCGAAAGGGCTTTTTAATGGTTCAACACCGTCAGTATTGATACCTTTCAGCGTTTCCATCATGCCTAAAATTTTATTTAAACTTTGAGCATATTCAGCAGATTGCGTATCATTCAGAGATAATCGTGCAAGGTTCGCAATAGCTGAAACTGTTTCTGCATTTAAATCTGCAGAATGCTGTGCATCCGATGTAGACATAACATTACCTAATCAGTATTAAAAAAAAATCAAATTATCATGCGTTATGATAAGCGATTGACTTGTCCAAAGCATCACATTTAGTTAAAGTTGCCACCTTGCGTCCATATAAAGTTTAATTGAGAACGTCCCCGTGATTCTAAAACGACTAATAGGCTTGTTTTCGCCAGATCTAGCCATTGATTTAGGTACTGCAAATACACTTATTTATGCGCCAGGACGAGGCATTATATTAAATGAACCGACGGTTGTAGCAATCCGTCATAGTGGTTCACAAAAAATTGTTGCTGCCGTAGGTCTTGACGCGAAACAAATGCTTGGTCGTACCCCGGCAAATATTTCAGCAATCCGCCCGATGAAAGATGGCGTGATTGCAGACTTTGAAGTCACTGAAACTATGTTGAATCAGTTTATCGGCAAGGTTCACGAAAAACGTTTATTCCCGCCTGCACCACGTGTAGTGGTGTGTGTTCCATGTAAATCGACACTGGTTGAACGCCGTGCGATCCGTGAAGCAGTTTATAATGCGGGTGCACGTGAAGTACGTCTGATTGAAGAACCGATGGCTGCTGCAATTGGTGCAGGCATGCCGGTTGAGCAGGCGTGTGGTTCGATGGTTGTTGATGTGGGCGGCGGTACAACTGAGATTGCAGTCATTTCATTACAGGGCTGTGTATATGCAGACTCGCTGCGTATTGGCGGTGATGTATTTGACGAACAGATCATCAACTACGTACGTAAGGCACATGGTTGCGTAATTGGTGAAACAACTGCTGAAATTATTAAAAAAGAAGTCGGTATGGCGCTTCCGGATGAAGGTGCAAAACCACTGGAAATTGAAGTTCGTGGTCGTAATCTGGCTGAAGGTGTACCGCGTGCAATTACGGTGACTTCTGATGAAGTGACTCAGGCAATTTCTGACCCATTGCAATATATCGTGTCTGCTGTGAAATCTGCACTGGAACAAACCCCTCCTGAACTGTCTTCAGATATCGCTGAGCGCGGGATCGTATTGACGGGTGGTGGTGCATTACTACGTAACCTGGACAAGCTTCTTGCCAAAGAAACTGGTCTTCCTGTCGTGGTTGCAGAAGATCCGCTGTCATGTGTAACACGTGGTGGCGGTAAGGTTCTCGAATTCTTCGATAACCCAAATCATGACATGTTATTCGTAGGCTAAGAACAGGACACGGCGGGTGCAAACACATCTGTTTTCTCGACAACCGCCATCTTTTCGCTCATTCATCATTGCGTTGGTGACCTGTCTGGTGGTGCTTTTCTTTGATTGGCGCATGCCTCATCTGGTTCAACCTGCAAGGGATGTACTGAATGCGGCATATAATCCGATATATGCCGTGGCCAGCTATCCTGTATTGTCGCGAGAATGGCTGAATCAACAAACCAAGTCTGAAGCACAACTGCGTCGTGAAAATACCGCGATGCAGGCTGAGCTATTACAGGCGCAGGTACGCTTACAGAAAATTTCTGAACTGTCTGCTGAAAATACCCGTCTACGCGGGTTGCTGGACACGCCTTTAATTATTGATGGACGTATGGAAATTGCAGAAGTGATTGGTACTGATGCCGATCCGCTGCGTCATATCATCGTGATTAACCGGGGTTCTAACAGCCACCTACGGATAGGACAGACTGTGCTGGATGACAAGGGGATCATGGGACAGATCATTAGTGTCTATCCGCATAGTAGCCGTGTCATGCTGCTCTCAGATAAAGAACATTCACTTTCAGTACGTCTGGAACACACCGGCATGCGTGCCATCGTCTCGGGGACGGGTGATCTTGGGCGTCTGAAAATGGAATATGTACCGACCAGTGCCAACATCAAAGTCGGTGAAAAAGTTTATAGCTCAGGTTTGGGACAGCATTTCCCGGCAGGTTATCTGGTTGGCAACGTCTCTAAAGTACAACGTCATAATTCAGGTGAATTTGCCCAGATTGATGTGATTCCGGCAGCACAGTTGGCTGGTGGTCATCATGTGGTGGTACTGTTCTCTGATTCATTAGCGATGGAGCAGCCACATGTCGATCGCTAAAATGCAGTCCAGAACCCATCGGGATCCATTGTTCCCGATTATTATTTCAGTAATTTTGGCCTCGGTTCTGGTGGTCTATCCTTTATCTTATTCGCTCTCTGGCTGGCGTCCGCAGTTTATGCTGATGGTGATGCTGTTCTGGGTGCTCTGCCAGCCGACCTGGTGTGGGATCTGGTTTGCGTTCAGTACCGGAATCTTGTTAGACCTGCTATTAGATGCACCTTTAGGTCTGAATGCGCTGAGTTTTATTATTATTGCCTTTATGGCGCGCTTCCTGACCCGTGAGCGCCGCATCCTGACTTTTAGCAATCTCTGGATTATTGCTACATTGGCACTCGTTGCCCATCTGATGCTGACCTTCTTTGCTCAAATCATTAGCGGCGTGCAGTTCTCGATTCCACGTCACTGGCTACCGATACTGACTAGCGTTATGGTATGGCCTGTTCTATATTATCTGCTCAGAAAATGGCGCATCTGATTCTGGCCTCCAGTTCACCTCGACGCCGTGAACTGCTGCAACAGTTGGGACTGGAGTTCGAGATTTACAGTCCTGATATTGACGAATCCGTATTGCCCAATGAGTCAGTTGCGGCTTATGTTGAGCGTTTGGCACGTGTCAAAGCGGATGCCGTGGCCGAGCATTATCCAGATGCAATTATTATTGCCGCGGACACCAGTTTGGGGGTTGATAACGAGATTCTGGGTAAGCCTGAATCCAAACAGCATGCCTTTGCCATGTGGGCTAAAATATCAGGTCGTAAACATGATGTATTTAGCGGTGTCTGCGTACGCACAAAAAATGAAAAATACAGTATAGTGGTACGGACCCAGGTTGAATTTCAATCACTCACCACCCCTGATATGGAAAGTTATTGGGCGACTGGTGAACCGGTAGGCAAGGCAGGCGGTTATGCCATTCAAGGCATTGCAGCACGTTATATCCCCGCGATTCAGGGGAGCTACTCTAATGTAGTCGGTTTGCCCCTATATGAAACGGTACAGTTACTACAGACGGTTAAGGCACTAAATTAACTGCTGAAAAAAGAATTCTTATAATGTTTTGAGTGTTGTTATGTCTGACGAGTTATTGATTAACTTCACACCGATGGAATGTCGTGTGGCGTTAATCGAAAACGGCACGGTGAACGAACTGTTCATCGAGCGTACCGCGAAGCGCGGTCTGGTGGGGAACGTATATAAAGGCAAAGTAGTCCGTGTCCTGCCAGGGATGCAGGCTGCTTTTGTCGATATTGGTCTGTCACGTACTGCTTTTTTGCATATCAATGATATGGTCTGGCCGCGTCAGCAGCCGACACCGAATGTATTTGAATTACTGCAGCCAGGTCAGATTCTGACGGTGCAGGTGATGAAAGACATGCTCGGAACCAAAGGCGCACGTCTTTCAACTGATCTCTCCATTCCTTCACGTTATCTGGTTTTGATGCCTTATGGCAATCATATTGGCGTATCGCAACGAATTGAATCTGAAGAAGAACGTAATCGTTTACGTTCGATTATTGAACGGATTCAGGCCCAGCATAAACTGCCCGGTTCGGTGATTGTCCGTACTGCGGCAGAAGGCATTGATGAAGCTGAAATTGCCCAGGACATGGCTTATCTGGCCAAGCTTTGGGACTACATTCAGCGCAAACAGAAGAGCATTGCTGTTCCATCACTGATCTTTGAAGAACTGCCGCTGCCACAGCGTGTGATTCGTGATCTGGCCAATGAAAACACTGCCAAAATCTATGTCGATTCACGTGAAATCCACGGCAAACTGAAAGAGTTTGTTAAAGAATTTGTGCCAAGCATGAATGATCGTTTGCTGCACTATCCAGGCGAGCGACCGATTTTTGACTTATATAATGTTGAAGATGATATCCAGAAGGCTCTACAAACCCGTGTGGCACTGAAATCTGGTGGCTATCTGATGATTGATCAGACTGAGGCTATGACCACCATTGATGTCAATACCGGTTCCTATGTCGGCGGTCGTTCACTGGAAGATACCGTCTTCAAAACCAATATGGAAGCAACTGAGGTGATTGCACGTCAGTTGAGACTGCGTAATCTGGGTGGGATCATTATTATTGATTTCATTGACATGCAGGAAGCACAGCATCGTGACGAGGTAATGAACCAGTTTGAAAAAATGCTGGAACGTGATCATGCCAAAACCAAGATTACCCAGGTATCTGAACTGGGTCTGGTCGAGATGACGCGTAAACGTACCCGTGAATCTCTAGAACACCTGTTATGTGAATCCTGTCTAACCTGTCAGGGACGTGGATATGTCAAAACAGCAGAATCAGTGTGTTACGAAATATTCCGTGAAATTTTACGTTACGCACGCGCTTATCAATCACAAAGTGGATTTACTGTAGTGGCACATCCGTCAGTGATTGATCGACTGCTGACTGCAGAAGCCCCAGCTGTGGCGGATCTGGAACACTTTATTGATCGCGTGATTAAGTTCCAAGTTGAGAATTTATATACGCAAGAGCAATACGATATCATTCTCAGCTGAAATTGTAACAGAATATCGTAAAACCCTTGTTACAACTGGAATTTTACAAGCGCAGGTGAATTCTGAATACTAGACACATCCAGTAGCCAAAGCCAATCTCCCAATATTTTGGCTTAGCAAAAAATGAGGTGTGTCATGAGTATAAGTAAAGCAGTTATTAATAAGGGTCTAAAACACGTGCTTGAACCGAAAACTGTCCACGCGGGATACATTGTGGACGAACGCGGCAATGAAGTTCAGATTACTTCATCTATGATTCGTACGGTCTGCCATCAGCTATTAAAACAATGTCGTACTGTGAAAAGTTAAAATTTGAATATTGCTTGAATGATTTGAATAAAAAATAATCAAATAAAAATAAAGGGGCACCATATGCCCCTTTATTATTGCATGAAATTATTGGCAAAAATGTTCATACTTATTTTTGCATAAAAACTTAGTCTTGGTTTTAGTCTTCATCGCAGTCTAACTTACTGCTGCGAGCTTTGGGGTTTTGCCACCATCGACAATCCGTTCAAAACGCTGGATTTCGTCCTCAAGATGAGTAAGCAGATTCTGCATTTTAGGCAAGGAATTACGGCAGGCGGTCAGACCTACTTCAAGTTTGTCTAAATAACTGGTCATGGTGATATTGAGTGCCTGACCATCGAGCACGATAGAGGCAGGGTAGAGAGCTTCCAGACGGGCTCCATTCCAGTACAGCGGTTCTTGTGGACCTGGAACATTGGAAATCACCAGATTAAATGCCTGGCGTTTTGGCATCAGACCTGATGCAATATTTAAACCTGCAGCGCCATAAACAAAAGCACTATAGTTCAGAATCTGATTGGCATTCATACGCTTAAAACGTTCTTTGGCATTCAGTACGCTACGACGTACGATCTTGAGGCGTTCTAAAGGATCTTCCTTATGTGTACCCAGATTCGCCAGAATCATGGTAATACGGTTTGATACATCAGAGTCATCAGAACGTACAGAAGCCGGTACCATGGCAATCAACGGTTTCTTTGGTAGAGCATCTTGGCTGATTAAATATTCACGTAAGGCACCAGAACAGATTGCCAGCACGATATCGTTAATGGTTACACCCAAGGCTTTAGAAATACGACGAAGACGCTCAAATTCAAAGGATTGCGCAGCAAATCGGCGAGATGCACTGACACGTTGATTTAGAATGGATGAAGGGGCCTGGAAACTGGAGACATAATCAGGATTACGTCCCATGTCTTTTAATACAGTTTGCGACAGCTCATAGATGACACGCGGAGTAGATTCCAGCTGTCCTTTCAGCGTAGATAAAACGCCTTTAATGCGGCTAACTTTTGGTGCTTTCAGGCGCTTGGCACGTGGTCCTTCTACACACCATGGTGGCACAATACTTTTTCCATGTGGATCATGAGACAGTGATTTCTCGACCAGACGCATACCTGCAATGCCATCGACCATAGCATGGTGAATTTTAAAGTACATCGCGAAACGATTACCTTCTATTCCTTCAATGATATGACAGGTCCAGAGTGGTTTGGCACGGTCAATCAGAGCACTATGTTCCTGTGAAATATAGGTGAGTAATTCACGGATGCGACCCGGTTTTGGCAGGGCAATATGCCGGAAATGATGATCCAGATCGAACTGTTGATCTTCGTCCCAGAACAAGCCATTTAAATAATTATTGAAAGGTGGGATTGGAATAGATTTGGAAGTACGGATATCACGCACCAATTCCTGAATAAAAGTTGCCGGTGCATTATCGGGAATCTGAAATAAAAAAAGACCACCTACATGCATAGGTTGCTGCCGTTTCTCTAAAGATAAAAAAATAAGATCAATTGGATGTAATGGACGCATAGCGTGGATTGCCTCACTGCACTCTATATGGCTGTTCTCTATCTGAAAAGCCTTGTTAGAATTATTGCTTTAGTAAAGAAAGTATAGCTGTTTTAACGTAGAAATGAACTGCTTAATCTTAATCTGTTAAGTTAAAAATTAATAATTGACATGGAGGTTTATACCTTCCTAAGTTTTTGAAATGTGAAAATTTTAGTTTTTAAAGCTACTTCTGAAAATACGTTTTTTAGGTCTGGTGGGAGTATAACTGAATAATTATGCATCATTAAAAGAATGGTATTGAGTTCAATTTCACATTTTTTTGCAAATAAATCTATTCAATAACATTTTATAAATTCTTTGATAATCCTCAGGATCTTTCCTGATGAATGGTAAAAAGAGGAGACTTGATATCTTGTCACCAAATGTAAGATTCATAGTTAAAAAGGCTATCCTGATTCAGGATAGCCTTTTACAAATATACACAGTCTGATTTAATTTTACTTTTTCAGGTTGCCTGCATGTAAGCCGCATTCTTTATGTGTGGCTTCTTCCCACCACCAGCGACCTTCACGCTCATGCTGGTTCGGTAAAACGGGACGAGTACATGGTTCACAGCCAATAGAAATAAATCCTTTCTCATGCAGTGGGTTATATGGAATTTCCATCATGCGGATATAACTCCATACATCGGCACTCGACCAGTTGGCAAGTGGGTTGTATTTAATCAGCTGTTTACCGGGACCTGAAAAACCTGGATCTGCCTGAACCACCGGAATTTCATTCCGTGTACCCGGGCTCTGGTCTTTACGCTGACCGGTAATCCAGCCATCAAGCGTTGCAAGTTTTTTACGTAATGGCTGCACCTTGCGGATGCCACAACATTCCTGATGGCCATCTTGATAGAAACTGAACATTCCTTTACGAGTAGTCAAATTTTCAATGGCTTCACGTTCAGGGAAACAGATTTCAATATCAATATTATAATGTTTTCGAACTTGCTCGATAAATTGATAGGTTTCAGCGTGCAAGCGGCCTGTATCCAGACTAAAGACACGGAAAGGTTTACCGAGGTGGGAAGCCATGTCAATCAGTACAACATCTTCTGCACCAGAAAATGAAATAGCAATTTCACCTGGTTGATTCAGGGCAAGTGCCAAAATTTCACTTGGAGATTTATCGGCATATTCAGATGCAAGCGCATCCACAATATCAATAGTAGGAATAGTGGTCATGAGAATCCTGGCGATATAGGCTTGGAATGACTCTGCCTATATTAATTAATTTCACATGTATTTTAATAGAAGAGAATTAGTAGTCTTATCACTAAAAAATAAATACTTATGAAAAAAATAGATTTAAAAAAGAACAATGCAAAATATGAATCTTCAGCTATGATATGGAAAATTTTTTAGATGATAACTGAGGGGAATATTCATGGAAGTCGTATGTCTGGATCTTGAAGGTGTATTGGTTCCTGAAATTTGGATTAATTTTGCAAAGAAAACAGGCATTAAAGCGCTTGAAGCAACGACTCGTGATATTCCTGACTATGATGTGTTGATGACACAACGTCTGAATATTCTGAAAGAGCATGGCCTGGGTCTGAATGATATTCAGGAAGTGATTGCAGATATGGGGCCATTTGAAGGCGCCAAAGAATTTGTAGAATGGGTAAGCACTCATTTCCAACTGATTATTTTATCTGATACTTTCTATGAGTTTGCGCATCCTTTAATGAAACAGTTGGGCTGGCCAACAATTTTCTGTCATAAACTTGAAACTGATGAAAA
>NZ_DFRO01000016.1:81187-140897 GCF_002381195.1 Acinetobacter sp. UBA3461
AAAGCATTACATGGCCTGAACTTCCGTGTGATCGCAGCAGGGGATTCTTATAACGATACTACCATGCTGGGTGAAGCGGATCACGGTTTCCTGTTTGATGCACCGGAAAATGTGATTGCTGAATTCCCACAATTCCCATCGATTCATGGTTATGCAGCGTTGAAAGAAGCCATCCGTAATGCTTCAATCCGTAATATTCCAGCTTAAGTGTTAAAAGCTGAATGAAATAAAAAAGGCGCTTGAGGCGCCTTTTTTATTTTGAGGACATAGCCTGAATTAGAAGCGGTAACCGATCTTCATGCCATATGCCCATGCATTATTATCTTCAAATTCACCTACTGGATTTCCTCCTGTCTGTGCAGTCGCATCACCTAACCAAAGGTGTTTTACACCAGCCTGGATAAAGTAATTTGCAGCAGGGCTATATTGAGCACCTAGACCTAAACTCCAATAACCTTCAGTTGGGCCAAGTGTTGTCACAGGGTTACCTGCACCTGAATCCCAGCCTACTGAAGTAGATGCTGACCATTTGTCATTAAACTTATGACCGACACCGATATTTGCAGACCATTGGTCGTCAGAGTAATCGATAAGATTATTCCCTGAATTAGCTTTTAAGAATACAGGAGTTACAGCAAATTGATCCCAATGTACCCAACGTATATTAGCAAAAGCGATGGTATTTTGTGCAACACCAGACTGGAAATCTAAATTCACAGATTGTGGTGTAATTGCATCTACGCGCTCATTACTCATAGGAACAGTAGTACCTGCAGGTACAGTGAATCCCGGTGCTAAGGTAGTAGACTGAGCAAAGGTAAAACTTTCAGTTCCTGTTGCCTTATGCTTAATTTCAGAACGATAAGTTACAGAGGCTTTTAAAGCAATTTCAGGAATAGAATAAGCAAAACCTGCTAACCAGCCATATGCTTCTTTTTCATCGATTTTAATATTGTATCCACTTAATGCTTTTGTTGGATCTAAAGGAGAAATATAAGCGGCGCCTCGTAAAGAGATATCAGCCTCTACTGTTTGCCATACTGGTCCGGCATATAAATTCCAGTTTTCATTCGGTTGATAACCGATGAGAGCTGTAATATTTTGGGTTTTTACTTCAACTTTTGTTCCTTCACCAGCAGCAGAGAAGCTAGATAATGGTCCGTTAGTAGAATAGCTTGCATCTGCACCATAAGGCTGATCGTAAATTAAACCGAGTGAAATTTTATCAGTCGCTTGTACTTTAATTGCTGTGTTGACGAAATAGTAATCTTCAGCCATATCGTCAATTTTTTCACCATTAAAGCTGTTACCAAGTGAACGCACACTTGACTTGCCCTTGACATCCGGATCAAGTGCAGAAATACCAGCTTCAGCATAGTTACCAGGCTGTAAAAAAGCTTGTATAGATTGACCAGAACGATCTAAACCACCTGCAAAAACTGCTGTAGTTGGAAGAGTTGCAAGTAATATTGCATTAGAAATCGGCTTAAGCTTCATGGCTCGTCCTTGAATGTTTCATAAAGATATAAAAAAGTTGTGGAAAAGTAACATAAAATTAAAAAGAGTAAATGCTCAGCTTCGATGAAGATTTGAACTGAGTAGTAATTAAAATAGAAGAAGTTAGAGTTTTTATACTAAAAACACGATGTTAAATATTTGAATTAAATAATATTTTAGTGTGATGAATTGGCTAAAATGACACGTAAATAATTTAAAAGTTAAGTGATGTTTAAATCATCAAATAGTTTACAAGTGTATAAAAATAAATTCATAGCAATAAAAAAACCACCCGAAGGCGGTTTTTTTATTAAATTGACTGAATTAGAAACGGTAACCAATTTTTAGACCATAACCCCAAGCATCGTTATCTTCAAAGTCAGCTACATATGAATTAGAACCAAAATCGGACGCCGCTTGAGCTTTTGCATCGCCTAACCAGAAGTATTTAACACCACCAGCAATGAAGTAGTTTGATGCAGGACTAAATTGTAGGCCTAAACCAAGATTCCAATAACCTTCAGTTGGACCTAAAGTAGACACTGGATTACCAGAACCTGAATCCCAGCCTACAGAAACATTACCTGCCCACTGCTCAGAAAATTTACGGCCTAGACCGACAGTAGCAGAGATTTGGTCATCAGTATAAGAAACGATATCAAAGCCATTTGGATTGTTAGGAGTAGCACCAGCTGCGCCTAAAGCTCTTGAAACTTGTTCAAACTGTTGTGGACGAATAGAGAATTCTTTCCAGTTCACCCAACGAAGATTAGCAAAGGCAACCGTGTCAGCCATTACACCTGTCTGGAAATCAAGATTTACAGATTGAGGAGTAGAAATTTCAGTATTTGTATTTACATTATAAAGTGCAGCAGCAGGGTTTTGCGTTACTAAAGCTAAAATATCACTACGACCATACTCATTTGTTTTCAAATCATGATCAATTTCAGAACGATAAGTTAGTGATGCTTTTAGAGCAATTTCAGGAATCTGGTAAGCAATACCTGCTAACCAACCTACAGCACTATCATCGTCCATGTTAGCATTGTATTGACCTAAGGCAGTTGTGCTACCATATGCTAAACCACGTAGTTGAACATTACCTTCAACTGTCTGGTATACAGCACCACCATAAATATTAAAATTTTCAGTAGGTTGATAACCTACGAGCATAGTAATATTTTCTGATTTAACTTCTACTTCTGTGCCTTCTGTTCCGTTATGGAAAACACCACCACCTAAAGGATTTAGATAAGTATCAGTAGAGTAGGTTGCTTTTGCACCAAATGGTTGATCGTAAATCAAACCAAATGAAAAATTATCAGTTAACTGAAACTTTAAGGCTGCACTTGGAAAATAGTAGTCATCAGCCATCTCACCCACTGAAGTGCCGCGGTAAGCAGGAGCTAAAGGTGCAGCCGTTCCACCTGGTGTCCAATTATTTTGAACTTTACCAGATACTGATGGATCTAAAACAGAAATCCCTGCTTCAAAATAGTTACCTGGCTGTAAAAATGCTGCGATAGATTGACCAGAACGGTCGATAGCTGCAGCAAATGCGCCTGACATAGGTAATGCTGCTAAAATCATTGCTGTACTAAGCGCTTTTAATTTCATTCTTCATCTTCCCTTGAGGTACAAATTTGGGTATTTAAAACGTTTTTTCGGTATTAGCTTGGTATTGTTTTTGGAGTCATTCCTATGCCTTCAATGGCTGATTTGTTACTCCATGTGACAAAAATAACACAATATAAAAAAGAGTAAATGCTCTAGTTTGAATGAGTAGTTCAAAAAAACATCAAATTAGAGTAAAAATACTAATTGAAAAGTAATGTAAGGATATAAGTTTTTGAAATTTAAAAATTTAATTAGAAATAGAGAGATAGTAAAAAAAATGAAAAAAATATAAATTTATTGAATTATTGCTTAAATTTTTTGTTAATTAGTTCACATATTTGAAATATGTGCGCCCTGCGGGACTCGAACCCACGTCGGTCGCTTAGGAGGCAACTGCTCTATCCAGTTAAGCTAAGGGCGCAAAACGATCCCTAATCTACTCCAAAAAAGACGAAAAAAAAAGTTATTGCCGAAGCAATAACTTTAAAAAATAGTCAATTAAAACTTTTTAATTAATTTTTGGTCTTGAGCAGTTTAAACAGGATAAACATGATCACGATCCAAATCGGAAGCATGTATACAGATTCCTGGAAGCCCTGAGTCCACATAATGTAAAGAATAGTCGCAATAAAGCCTAATACAAGTATGTTACTTGCTGGAGACCAAAGTGCTGGAAATTTAGTTTTTTCCCCAACTTTTTTCATTGCCTGAATAAACTTGAAATGTGTCAGTGAAATCATTGCCCAGTTCAAGACCAAGGCACCTACCACCACATAGATCAAATGGCTTAAAGCATCTTCTGGTACAAAGTAGTTCAACAGTACGCAGCCAAAAATCAAAGCAGCAGAGAAGAGTACTGCAGGAATTGGCGTACCTTGTTTATTTACTTTCAGGAAGAGCTTCGGTGCATTGCCTTGTTTGGCCAGACCGTAAAGCATGCGGCTATTCGCATACATACCACTGTTATATACAGACAGTGCTGCAGTTAGAATAATAAAGTTTAATAGGTGGGCTGCCCAGTCAATCCCAAGCTGACTGAAGATCATTACGAATGGACTTTTATCCAGACCGCCGAGTTCCAACTGATTCCAAGGCACTAATGATAACAAGATGGTCAACGCACCAACATAGAAAATCAGAATACGGAAAACAACTTGGTTAATCGCTTTAGGAATGGTCTTTTCCGGATTCTCCGCTTCTGCCGCTGCCATACCAATCAGTTCAATCCCGCCAAAGGCGAACATGAGGAAGGCCAGCATGAAGAATAAACCTTCAAAGCCATTCGGGAAGAAGCCACCTGCAGTCCATAAATTGCTAAAAGATGCGGTAGATGAAGCATCTGCAGTCAGGATCAGGTATAAACCAAAGACAATCATCGAGATGACGGCAGTCACTTTAATGATTGAAAGCCAGAACTCTGATTCACCGTAGAATTTCACATTGCCGAGGTTGACCAGGGTAATCACAATGAAGAAAAACAGCACCGATGCCCAAGCAGGAATATGGGGCCACCAGTAGTTAATATATTTTGCGACAGCGGTAAGCTCGGTCATTGCGACCAGGATATACAGGATCCAGTAGTTCCAGCCCGCGAGGAAGCCAGGGAATTTACCCCAATATTTATAAGCAAAATGGCTGAAAGAACCTGCAACAGGTTCATGAACAATCATTTCACCCAATTGACGCATAATAAGGAAAGCAATTAAGCCACCAATGGCATAGCCCAGAATAATCGAAGGACCAGCGGATTGGATCACCTGTGCGGAACCTAAGAATAAGCCTGTGCCAATTGCACCGCCCATGGCGATCAACTGAATATGACGGTTCTTTAAGCCACGCTGAAGTTGTGAAGACTCGTTATTCAAAGTATTCAGCCCGACAATGTAAAAATAAGTTGAAAGATTGTAATTGATCAGTCAAAAGAAGCCTAGTAAAAGCCTTGAATGAAAAATTATTATCAGATTAATAAAAAATTATTATAAAAATAAATTAAATAAAAGATAAATGAATCAATATATTAATTTTATTGAATCTGATATTCCTCATCGAATATTAAAAAGACAGCCGTTGTATATGTTGTTTTTTTATACAAAGGTCTTGCAGTCAATTTATCACGATATAAATATACTATACTCAAATTCAACCTCAGTTACATTGCATTTACAAAATAAAGATCAGACAAAGGAAGATAATAACGATGAGTTTTGCCCCGCAAATCAAGATTCCAGCTACCTATATGCGTGGCGGTACCAGTAAAGGTGTATTTTTCAAGCTGGAAGATCTTCCACCTGCAGCACAACAGCCGGGCAAAATCAGAGACCAGTTACTCTTACGTGTGATTGGTAGCCCAGATCCTTATGGCAAGCAGATTGACGGGATGGGGGGAGCCAGTTCCAGTACCAGCAAAACGGTCATTCTGTCTAAAAGCCAGCAACCTGATCATGACGTAGATTATCTGTTTGGACAGGTTGCAATTGACCGACCTTTTGTCGACTGGAGTGGTAACTGCGGCAACCTGACAGCAGGTGTAGGTTCATTTGCGATTAGCAATGGTCTAGTGGATTCCTCTCGTATTCCGGAAAACGGCATCTGCACAGTACGGATCTGGCAGGTCAATATTCAGAAAACCATTATTGCCCATGTGCCAATTGTGAATGGGCAGGTACAGGAATTGGGTGATTTTGAGCTAGATGGTGTCACCTTTCCAGCAGCTGAAGTTCAGATCGAATTTCTGGACCCTGCCGATGATGATGCCGAGGGGGGAGCCATGTTTCCGACAGGTCATTTAGTCGATCAGCTGGTTGTTCCAGAATACGGTACCTTTGAAGCAACTTTGATCAATGCGGGTATTCCGACAATTTTCCTGAAAGCTGAAGACCTAGGTTATCAGGGCACAGAGCTGCAGGAAGATATTAATAGTGATCCGGTAGCGCTCGCTAAATTTGAAACCATTCGTGCTTATGGCGCATTAAAAATGGGGCTGATTTCAGATATTACTGAAGCAGCTCAACGTCAGCATACGCCGAAAATTGCTTTTGTATCCCAGCCTAAGGCCTATGTATCTTCAGGGGGTAAAGCGATCACCGAATTAGATACCGATGTATTGGTACGTGCCTTATCGATGGGTAAGCTGCATCATGCCATGATGGGAACCGTCGCGGTTTCGATTGCCACTGCAGCTGCGATTCCAGGAACATTGGTGAATCTGGCAGCAGGTGGTGGTGAGCGTGAAGCGGTGCGATTTGGTCATCCATCAGGGACTTTACGCGTTGGCGCACAAGCTACTCAGGAAAATGGTGAATGGAAAGTGAAGAAAGCCATCATGAGCCGTAGTGCGCGTGTCTTGATGGAAGGCTGGGTACGTGTGCCTGCAGAAGTTTTGAAAGAATAGAATTAATTTAATGAAATCTGCTTATATAAAAAACCATTGTCCGTACAATGGTTTTTTATATTCAGGGCAGCACCTTTAACATTCTAGATAGCTTCTTTTCATTAAAAATGAACTTTGCTCTTTATAGAAAAAAATCAGCAGACGAATTCAAGCTGATAATTCAGGATATTTAGAGGTACAATGCAGGAATAAAGCGGCAAGTTCTTTATTCTTGTCATCGAAAATATATTGAACAACCGATCTGAGGCGAATGTGTCATCTACAACTGAGCTGTCAACCCATGCATTGACTCAAGCACAACATCGTATTCAACAGGACCTATTGACAGCATTAGATGCTTTTGCCATTACTGAGCCGCTGAAATCGGCCGTACACCATGCAGTGATGCTGGGTGGAAAACGTGTACGTCCAGCCTTGTGTTATGCCACGGCCGCACTCAAGCCAAATCAGAACACTGCTGCTGTGCGTCGTGCTGCAGTCGCAATCGAGTTCATTCATTGCTATTCACTGGCTCATGATGATCTGCCTTGTATGGACAATGATTTGCTGCGTCGTGGACAACCAACCTGCCATGTTGCCTTTGGTGAAGATACCGCGTTGCTTGCTGGCGATATTCTGCAGTCCATGGCTTTTGAAATTTTAGGCAGCCGTCTGTTTGATCAGGGACCTGCAGTTGACCCCGCGATTGTACTAAAACAGATGCAGATTCTGGCTACAGCATCTTCCAAGATGGTCAATGGTCAGGTTTTAGATCTGCAGTCTGAAGGAAAACGAATTGACCAGGAAGCATTAGAAACCATTCACCGTAATAAGACCGGTGCACTGATTAGCGCCGCGATTATGATGGCAGCGGTGACGATTTTTGAAGGTACCGATCTGGCGATTCCAAAACTGCGTGAATTTGGTCAGGCAATTGGTCTGGCTTTCCAGGTGCAGGATGATATTCTAGATATCATTTCTGATACTGAAGTATTAGGAAAAACGGCAGGCAAGGATGAACAGGTAGAGAAATCGACTTATCCTGCGCTTATGGGACTCGAGCAGGCAAAACAGTATGCTAAACAGTTGCATGATCAAGCCTTAAATGCTTTGGCTCACTTCGAAGGTCAAGCTGAAGAGTTGACTCAGATCACACAGTTCTTATTGCATCGCAAAAGTTAATTTTCATAGGGATGTAACGCATAAAAAAGAGGACATTTAGTCCTCTTTTTTATTTCAGCTCATTTTATTTGCTTTCATTGTACAGACGTTCTGCCTGTTCAAAACGGTCAGTAATTTCTTCTGTCGGCGCTTTGCCCATCAAGCTCACTACAATAATAGTGATCATTGAACAGACGAAACCTGGAATGATTTCGTACAGACCAGTCGCAGCAAACAGGTTTTTCCATAGGATCACAATAGTTGCACCCACAATCATACCGGCCAAGGCTCCATTCAGGGTCATGCGTTTCCAGAACAGTGACAGGATAATCAATGGACCAAATGCAGCACCAAAACCAGCCCAAGCATAAGCAACCAGACCAAGCACTTTAGATTCCGGATTACCCGCCATCCAGATCGCAAGTAGGGCAATCAATAGCACCATCAAACGACCGACCCAAACCAGTTCTTTTTGCGAGGCATTTTTACGCAGGAAAGACTTATAGAAATCTTCAGTCAGGGTACTTGAGCAGACCAGTAACTGACAGCTGAGTGTACTCATTACCGCAGCCAGAATTGCAGCCAGAACCACACCGGCAATCCATGGATTGAACAGAATTTTAGTCAGCTCCATAAATACGGTTTCAGGATTGGCATTGACCACACTTGCCAGTTCTGGATGTGCCTGGAAGTAAGCAATACCAAAGAAACCGGCTGCGACCGCACCACCCAGACACAGTATCATCCATGTCATGCCAATACGACGTGCATTCGGAATCGATTTCACCGAATCTGCTGCCATGAAACGCACCAGAATATGCGGTTGACCAAAATAACCCAGACCCCAAGCCAGTAAGGAAATAATCGCAACAAAGCTCAGATCACCCATGACATTCATGGCTTGTGGACGAGCCGCTTCAAGTGCCAAAGTGATTTGTGACATATCGGAGAAAGATAAAATAGCCACAATTGGTGTCAGCAACAAAGCAAAGATCATCAAACCCGCCTGAATCGTGTCAGTCCAGCTGACAGCCAGGAATCCACCAATGAATACATAACTGATCGTCGCAATCGCGCTAATCCAGAGGGCAGTACTGTATGGCAGTTCAAACATGCTTTCAAACAGACGTGCACCTGCGACCATGCCTGAAGCGCAGTAAATTGCGAAGAAAATCAGGATCACGAATGCAGAAACCACACGCAGAACTTTTTTCTGGTCGTTAAAGCGGTTCGAGAAATAATCTGGCAAGGTCAGGGCATTGTGCTGTACTTCAGTATGTACACGTAAACGTCCAGCGACCAAGAGCCAGTTCAGCCAGGCACCGATGATCAGGCCAATTGCAATCCACATTTCAGACAGACCTGAAAGATAAATTGCCCCTGGCAGCCCCATCAGCAGCCAGCCGCTCATATCGGAAGCACCAGCAGAAAGTGCAGTAACAAAACTACCTAAACGTCGGCCCCCTAAGATGTAGTCGGAAAAGTTTGTTGTCGCGCGATAAGCCATCAGGCCAATTATGATCATGGCAACAATATAAAATAGAAAGGTGATTAAGGTTGGATTTAGGGAGCTCATACGGTATCCATTTTTAAGTTGGACAGTAGATCGAAATAAGGATTATGGCAAATGTTATGGTCTTTAATCCGAAAGCCATGCAACATTAAATCCAGAAGATTTCAAAAATAAACGCGAAATTTAACCATAATTTCACAATCTTTGCTGAGATTTTCTTGATTTAAATGAAAATAGGCAGTCATTCGACTGCCTATTTGATTCATATTTCTTAACAGTTAATTGTTGCGACCCATAACGCCACGAATGGTATTCATAATATCTGCTGGCAAGACCACAGTCTTGGCATTTGGAGATTTCGCCATATCCTGCATGGCTTTTACATATTGCTCGCCAAGTAAGTAAGCCACAGGAATTTCTTTATCACCAATCGCCTGAGTCACCATATCAATAGCACGCTGTGAAGATTCAGCCAATACCACTTGTGCTTCCGCATCACGACGTGAGGCTTCAAGACGACCATCTGCTTCCAGAATGGCTGCCTGTTTTTCACCATCGGCTTTAGTTACTGTGGCACGACGTTGACGTTCAGCCGCTGCCTGTTCTTCCATCGCTGCCTGCATGGTATGCGATGGTTTGATGTCCTGGATTTCTACGGTTTTCAGGGTAATCCCCCAATCTGAAATATCATCCGAAATACTGGCTTTCAAACGTGCCTTAATGTGATCACGAGATGACAAGGCATCATCCAGATCCATTTCACCGACAATCGAACGCAATGAAGTCTGAACCAGGTTCTGAATCGCCCATGAATAGTTTTCAATCCCGTATACGGCTTTTTCAGGTGTAGTCAGGTTAATATAAGCTACGGCATTCATCAGCAAGACTGCATTATCACGGGTAATCACTTCCTGAGAAGGAATATCTAGCACGATATCTTTAGTCGTCACTTTATAAGCAACTTCATCGATATAAGGAATGACGAAGTTCAAACCAGGATTCAGGGTAGAATGGTATTTACCCAGACGCTGCACAATCCATTTATAGCCTTGAGGAACAATTCGTACACCTTTAAAGATGGTGACGGCCACAAAGACCAGCAAGGCCAATACAATAATAGAACTTATACTCATGTCTTTTTCACCTTTTCCTTTTCTTAATTATTGCTATGTGGTTGTACCACCAGGTCATTGCCGAGAATATCGACCACACGAACCCGGTCGCCAACTTGTACCGGACTGAGCGTACGACATTCCCATTCATCTGAACCGAGGACAGGGAGCGGAAAGCGGACTTTGACTTGACCGTGATCCAGATTGGTTTGAATCACCATCCCCACTTGGCCAATGGTGGCCTCACGTGACAGTCCGGCTTTGGTCTTGTCTGTAGACAGCGGTTTAATAAACTTGAACCAGGCCAGGGTACACAGCACAGAGAGAACGATCCAGGTCAGTAGCTGCGTGGTCAGTCCCATCATCGGGAACATCCAGTACAGAATACCCACCATAATGGCCCCAATACCAAACCAGAGTGCAGCAAATGCTGGCAGAATTAACTCTGACAGAATCAGGATAATGCCAAGTACAAACCAGTGCCACGGTTCAAGAACAAATTGCATAAATTAACCTATGTAATTCAAAATTAAATATTCATCATGATTTTTATCTTCACTTCAATGTAGCAGATGCAGCAGCGGATGAATACCTGCAATCCCGATTTAGAACCTGGCCTTGCGTGGCGGTTGTAATGCAGCTGGGGACTTGCTGAAATCGCTGATGGCCTTTTCAATGGCCCGGATTTTTAACTGGGCCGCCTTTTCACCTTCCAGAATCGTTTCATTACTCGATTTCAGATCCAGTGTACCAATATGTCCGACCTTCGGCTGAATGACCACGTTAGCCTGAGTCAGTTCTTCATTAATACTTTGCTGACCCATGATATTAATGGTCTGATCCAGTAGGCCAAACATGTTCATGGCTTTGTTGGCATCCGGACGCGCTGAGATATCAACTGCAATGACAATATCCGCTCCCATATCTTTGGCTGTTTTCACTGGAATTGGACTGACTAATCCACCATCGACATATTTGTTACCCCCAATCACCGCTGGCACAAAGACATTTGGAATACTGCAAGAGGCACGTACCGCCTGGCCAGCATTGCCTTTGATAAAGTCAGCCTTACGGCCATTATCCAGGCGGGTAGCCACCGCAGCAAAACGGATCGGGAACTGTTCAATGGGTTTATTGGCCACGTTCTTATTTACATAATCCTGTAGCTTTTGACCGGCGATAATGCCCTGACGGTTTAAAGTCAGATCACGAATATCCGCCTCTTTAAAATTAAGCGCAATTTGTTGCAGCTGATATGGAGTTTTACCGCTGGCATACAGACTGCCGACAAAACTGCCGGCACTGGTTCCAGTCACGATTTTGGGTTTGATTCCATGTGATTCAAGGACTTTAATCACGCCGATATGGGCAAAACCTTTCGCTCCGCCACCACCCAAGGCAAGGGCAATGACAGGTTCACGGGCTTTAAGCGTCGGGGTAACAACAGGCTTCGATGGGCTTCTGTCACAGGCTGCAAGGCTTAGGCCCAAACAGCCAATCATTGCATAACGAATTAATTTCATTCTAAAAATTGAGGATTAAATAAGCAAATTATGGTTATCAGAGCAAAAAAAAGACATTTTGCCTAGCGTTTTTTCACCAGTTTTTGTAAAGGCTTGGCAATCCAGTCCGGGTTTTTTGCCGAGATCTTGCCTTCATAATGGGCATAGATCTGCTCCAGATCATATTCATAATCACCGGTTAAATGGTATACGCCCAGGATATGAATGGTTTTAATGTCATAGTCAAAAGAAAACATCACAATCGGCAGATTGGCAGCTTTGGCAATATGATAAAAACCGCTACGGATTTTTTCCGGTGCCTTACGCGAACCTTCAGGTGCCATACCTACCCAGATCCGATCAGTCTTGTTAATGACATCAGCAATCTGTCGGGTATGTCCTTGAGGGGTATCACGTACAACCGGAACCACACCAATCCATTCCAGAATCGGTTTCAGTGGTGTGCGGAATAAACTGTCCTTGCCAAAAATCGTGATCTGAATGCCGAGACCGAGCAGAGCATTAAAGCCCAGCCAGGCATCAATATTAGAGGTATGCGGAGAAATGATGGCAACAGCTTTTGGCAGATTTGGAAATTCACCTTCCATTTTCCAGCCTTGAGCAAGAAAAAGCTTTTTATAAAATGTCCGGCTGAATTTACTGCCACGCCCAGGGACTAAAGCAGGTAGGTCAGGAAAGGAAGTATTTGCCATCTTATAAGACTCTTGAATTACGACAATATTCTTTGTTTTTTATTATATTATTCCTTCGTGATAATTTTTTCACTGGCAAAATATCCATGCCAGATGATGTTTTCTGGAATATTTGATCAGCCAAGGACTTTTAATGCCGGCCATGCGCAACCTCTATGTTTTGCTATTTTCCTTATACTGGGCGCAAGGTTTACCGGTGGGATTTATGACGCATGCACTTCCAGTAATTTTGCGTGCTCAAGGTGTATCTTTGACGCATATTGGGGGATTCGGCCTGCTGATGCTGCCTTGGTCAATCAAAGTCTTTTGGGCACCTCTAGTCGATCGTTATGGTTCTACAAAAGGCCATTATCGTAGCTGGATTATTCCCGCACAGTTATTGTCTGTCATCGTACTCATCATCCTGTCCTTTATACCAATTGAGGCATTAAATCAGCCAGTTTATCTGCTAGCTTTTTTTGTGGCACTGCTATTTATGAATGGCATTGGGGCGACACAGGATATTGCTACGGATGGACTCGCGGTCAATATTCTGAGAAATGACCAGCAACACTGGGGCAATACCTTTCAGGTAATGGGTTCACGTCTGGGTTTTATTGTCGGTGGGGGTGCCATCCTATGGCTTTTGGATGTCCTGCAATGGCAAACGACGTTCCTGATTTTAGCAGCTCTGGTCTTTCTGAATACTTTACCCATACTTTTATTTAAAGAGCCGCAACATGAAAACCTGAACGAGATTGCCAAAGCCCAGCAAAATAAATTCCAGTTAAAAACCTATTTTCAATATTTTCTCCAACAGCCTACTTTACGCTGGTGGCTGGCGATTCTGGTGACGTTTAAAATTGCGGATGGCCTGTCTGGACCTCTATTAAAACCGTTAATGGTAGATATGGGGCTGAGTTTTAGCCAGATCGGGGTTTATGTGACTATGTTCGGTGCATTTGCGGCACTGATTGGAGCAGGGTTGGCTGGTTGGTGCCTGAAAATATTTTCCCGTGCCCGAACTTTGATGGCTTTCTCAATTATCAAAATTATTACCCTAATGGCGTATGCCTGGCTGGCAATGCAATACGAAGCCAAACAGTCAGTTACACCCATGGTGATTTACTTGATTAATGCGGCTGAAGATATGATTTCTGCCATGTTATTAGTCGTCATACTGACTTTAGTTATGCAATACAGCCGTAAACATCTGGCGGGAACGGACTTTACGTTTCAAGTAGCGATCATGGCGACGGTAAGTGGCGGGCTTTATAGCATAAGTGGAATATTAGGGGATAGATTGGGTTATCAGGATTATCTGTATGGCATCGTTTTTACTGCAATATTGTGCTTAATCCCGATAAACGGTTGGATAAAATACCGTAAAATTGATTGAAAAATTATCTAAATCAAATGTTTGATTGGATATTAGCCTAAAGTACTAAAAAGAATATATAAATACATTTTTAATAATTTTGTAATATAAAGACGTTGTGTATGATTTGTTACAAAATAAACCAAAGGATTATTGAAATGAAAACCAAGTTAGCGACAGCGATTGCATTGAGCCTATTGGCGGGGACAACTCTTGCAGCACCAACTTTCTATGGTGAAATTGACCTTTCTGTTGACCATGTACAGGCAGATAATAAAAATGGCGTAGAAGATCGTCATATTACTGACCTAAATTCAAATAACTCATTCCTTGGTTTAAAGGGTGATGAGAAGTTAACTGACCGACTAAGTGCACTTTACCAAGCAGAATTTACTTTCTATGGTGATGAAGGTTCAAATAGTAGCAATGACGTTTTTGTACCACGTAATATTCTAATCGGTTTAAAAGATGAAAAAATTGGTGCATTAAAAGTTGGTAAAATTGATACGCCAGTAAAGCAACTTTCATCTGTAGTAGATACCTTCAATAACTATGTAGCTAACAATGCCGATGTCGCAGGTATTATGGCTGGTGAAAACCGTATTGATAACGTACTTGTTTATGAAACACCAGCTTTTCAGGTAGGTGAAGGCAAGATTGAAGCTAAACTTCAATTAGCAACCGGTGAAGGTAATGACACCATTAAAGCAACTAAAGGTGGTTCAACTGTTGCTGGTCGTGGCCTAGGTGATTCCTGGTCTTCTTCTGTAGTGTATTCAGACAAAACTTTTGTTGCTGGTCTAGGTTATGACAAAGCAATTCCATCTCGCTTATTAGCACGTGGTTTCCTGAATGCTGATACAGCTGGTAGAGATGTGGATGAACTATCTAACTTTACTACTGAGTTAAATACAATTCGTGCTATTGGTCGTGTAAATTTAGATAATGGTTTGTCAATCCGCGGTCTATATCAGGTTTCTGAGGTAGAAGATGCTGATGCAAGTGTTCCAGTTAATAGTACTGTGGAAGGTGTAACAACTAATATTGCTCCAGCCTTTGCTCGTAATATTGACGATGCGCAAGCTTGGTTGGTAGGTGCGGAATATAACCTTCCAAATGCTAAAAATTGGACAGTTAAAGGTCAATATAGTTATAGCGATGTAACGTTTGATGATGCTACTTCTGACTTTGAAGCTAAGCAAATTCTTGCTGGTGTTGACTATGCTTTCTCTAAACAAGTAAAAGTGTACGGTACAGCAGGCTACCTGACGATTGAACAAGGTTCTGATGAAGATAATCAGTTCCTGTTAGGTACAGGTTTCGAATACAAATTCTAATTTAGACTTTGTATGCTGAAAAAAGGCGATGTTTTTACATCGCCTTTTTATATGGAATTTTGTATAGCTTATGAGTTTAAACCCATTAGCCGCAGGATTTGAGCTGTTAAAGTAAACACAAAAGTTTGATGTAACTATTATGACTGTACGAGCTGTTTTATTTGACCTAGATAATACACTGACACATCGTGATTTGAGTGTGCAGGCTTATAGTCGCTATCTGGCAGAGCAATATTGTCAGATGCTTAATCTAGCCGATATCGCAAAAATTACCGAGATCGTACGCCGTATTGATAATGGTGGCTATCCGGAAAAAGAACTGCTGACCCATTCCACAATTGGTGGATCAGTCGCTTTTGCGCTTCTGCAAGAATTGTCCTGGAAATCTCAGCCAGCATTAGAAGAATTGAGTGATTTCTGGTTCCAGAATTTTGGCCAGTTTGCCGTCGCCATGCCGCAAGCAGAAAACTTATTGCAATCACTTAAAGCCGCAGATTATAAGCTGGCGATTATTTCTAATGGTGGACATGACACCCGGATGAATATTATTAACGGGCTGGGTTTTGCTCATTATTTTGATGAAATCATGAGTTCAGGTCTGGTTGGCATCAGTAAGCCAAATCCTGAAATATTTCAATATACTGCGCAGAAGCTCGCTGTAGCTCCAGAGCATTGTCTTTATATTGGAGACCATCCTGTCAATGATATTCAGGGTGCACAGAATGCCGGTATGCAGACTTTATGGATGGAAGGATTCCATATGCCTTTACAGCAGATAGAACACAAGATCCAGAATCTGGCTCAAGTGCTGGATTATCTCAAACATTAAGTCTGACGCTGAGTATTGATGGCTTTGACCCATTTGCAATATTCACAGCGCTGGCAGATTGCATCTGGACTAGACAGCAACTCCACGTTGCCGCAATGCAGACAGGCATAATAAGTATGTGGTTCAACTTCTGTAATGAGGTCCTTTTGGGCTTTAGGAAATAAGGGCAAGCCATAACGGACTTCTTCGGGACTGTAAAAGAGTATGCTGAATTTACCATCGCTTTCCAGCAGTCCAGTACGAATTTGTCCCAAATGTTCAGTACCTTGCTGACGCATTTCGGCAAAGAATTCATCATGCGACATTTTGCCTTTGGAAATATGCTCAAGTACCATTTCACCATTTTCGACAATATAAAGCGGTTTGCCTTCGAGCAGATCTTCGAAGGACTGATATTGCATGGTCAGGTAGGTGGTAAGACGGTATAAAATAATGATGGTAGACATGACGATAAACGCCTGCAGCAAAGGCAGTGTTTCATCGAACATAGGATCGCCTGCGATCGAACCCAAAGCCAAGATAATTGCGACTTCGAAAATGGAAAGTTGACGTACCCCACGTTTACCGGTCAGGCGCAAGAATACAATGATCATGGTATACATGACCAGGCAGCGCAGCAGAATTTCACCAATAAAGGTCCAGTCAGTGTCATGGACAAAAATCGTGAAAAAATCCATAGGCTTGGCTCATATTTCCTTAAGTGAACTGAGTGTAGCAATGAACTTGGATGCGAAGTTTAGTGATTATGTTTATAGAGGTAAGATCTCGGTATCATCAGTTATCGATTAGCCGATGATGAACATGAATTACCAATTTAAAAATATTATATTTTTCAATTAATAACAAAACTATAAAACTCCAACGACATTCAAGTTTGAGAATGGAATCTTTTGTGCTTGTTTCAAATTTCCGCTCTGTTTTAATAATACCCGTCTGAATTTTTTAATATCATAATCATTATTATATTAATAAATCAGTTGCTTAATTATATCGTATAGAAAATTAATGTATGAATATTCATGCATTTTGACAAGATGATTGATAATAAGGGTGGGTGAATAGATGAAAAAGGCCATGCTATGTGCAGTTGCTTTTGGACTAATGAATACGGCATATGCGGATGCAGACTGGGATTATAAGCATACCCATCAGTGGGGTTCACTGAGCGATAAATATGCTGCATGCAATAGCGTAAATCAGTCACCTATTAATATCGAAGGCAGCGTAAAGGCAGAACTGGAACCTTTAAAGTTCAGCTATAACACCATGATTCATGCGATCGAGAATAAAGGTCATACCGTACAGGTGGATTTTGCTCAAGGTGGCGAATTGCAGCTGGACGGCGATACCTTTGTACTGAAACAGTTTCATTTGCATAGCCCGAGTGAAAACTTGATCAAGGGCAAAAGCTATCCACTAGAAATTCACTTTGTACATGCCAATGCCAAAGGTGAGCTGGCTGTAGTGGGGATGATGTTTGAACAAGGTGCAGAAAGCCAGATGCTCAAACGTATGTGGAACCGTTTGCCGAAAAAACAAGGTGAAAAAGTGGTATTACGCAAGCCGCAACCGGTGAATCAGATGCTGCCTAAAAACCTTGATTATTATCGCTTTAGCGGGTCACTGACGACACCACCTTGTTCGGAAGGGGTACGCTGGCTAATTTTAAAAGATATTCAGCAGGCTTCGGCACAACAGATAGCAGCGTTCTCTAAACTTATGGGACATCCGAATAATCGTCCGATTCAGTCCTTAAATGGACGGGTTATTGTTGAAAATTAATTGATAACTCCATTAAGCAGACTGCGGTCTGCTTTTTTTATTTGCAGTAAATCAGCAGTCACTTAAAAGTTTTAAGGATAAAATAGCATTTATTTGCTTTGCATGTTTGCTATGTCTTTTGATTTGAAAACCACTGTTCAGCCCGATACTGAGCTTTCACCGCAGCAGAGAAAGCTGAACCGTCTGATTGATAAAATTGAACAGCAGCAGCTTGAACTGAAGCAGTGGCAGCAGGCGCAGGAACAGATTCAGCAATATACCCGTCAAACCTTGATGCCGGTCTATCATGAGTTACATACAGTGCTGTTTCAGCAACTGGAACAGTTATGGAAGCATTTGCATGAGGCAGAATTTTCCAAGGCCGAAGCGACGCAGCTAGATGTTAAAATCCAGTATCTTGCGGCTTATTTAACCGACTCCCAATCTTTATCAAAACAACAGGCCGAGATTGTTAAGGAAATTTATAATTACTATCAACAGCATATTGAACATAGCCAAGCCAGAAAAAACAAAAAGCAAAGCATAAAGGATGTTGAGCTGTACTTTGCTGATGACGATACTTCGGATCAGGCAGCATCTGAAAATTTTGAAGAATGGGATAGCGAAAAGTACAGTCAGGCACGAGAGCAAGCCAAGCTTAAACGCCAGCAGGAAAAACTGGAACAGGCTGCGAAGTTGGCAGAGCAGTCTTTAAAAACAGTGTATTTAAAAATTGCTGCTACTATTCATCCTGACCGTGAACCGGATGAAACCAAGAAAGTTGAAAAGACCGAGTTATTGCAACGGGCGAATGAGGCCTATGCAGCGCAAGATTTATTTTATTTGTTGAAACTGCAAATCCAGATTGAGCAAAATCGGGGTGTTTCACAAAAAGGGTTAAGTGCCGAGCAGCTAAAGTTTTATCAACTGGCTTTAGATCTACAAAGTCAAAAATTAGATGATCAAATAGAAGAGATTCTTCAATCGTTGAGCTGGAATAAAAAAGGCCATATAGGCAAGGTCAAAATTACTGATTTATATAAGCAGGTGGATACAGATACTTCAGCGATGAAAAAGCAGCTAAAAGGCGAGAAGGAACGCTTGAAGTATATGAAGAAGGTAAGTGGGGTGGAAATGTTGTTGGAACATGGAGTGCTTTAATGCTTTTCTCCCTCTCCCTTTGGGATGAGGAACAACGTTCCGCAAGGGGGTGAGGGTAATTTATTAGATTTATTTCTTTAGCTTCACCTCTCCCCTTGCGCAGCAGTGCTGCTCATCTCCTGAGAGGAGAGGGAACTTCTTTGCGTATCGTATAATGACAATAAATTTAAGAGGGAAAATAAAAATGAAAATAGATCCCCAATTATTAGAATTCGCCAAATCCATGCGCCACACCGCCACCGATGCAGAACACCTGATGTGGCAAATACTCCGTGCCAAGCGATTTATGAACCTCAAATTTCGTCGTCAGCATGTGATTGAACCTTATATTGTGGATTTTTATTGTCATGAAATTGGTTTAGTGATTGAGTTGGATGGTAGTCAGCATGGAACGGATGATGCTGTGGAATATGATGCTGAACGAACCAAGTTTTTAGAGGCTGTCGGCTTGAAAAAGAGATAGTGTAAAAACAGGTCTAGATATCTAATAAATGCTTAACTAATACAACTAACCTAATTATTATTTAGCATCAATAGAAGGAATTATTTCAATTTTTTCATCTTTAATAATGCCTATTAAATTTCCATTTCCGTATATTTGGCTACGGAGAAAAGATAAAATGGTTCCAACAGGTTCATCCCAATTACTTATTATATAATTAATGATAAATATGATACTTTCATCACGTGAATGACATTTATAATATGCACCCTGATAAAACATATTTCTAAATTCTTGTAGAATATTGTAAAAATCAGATATGATAAAATGAGACTGTTCAAATAATACTATGATTTTTGGGAACTTACCTTGATGGTAAAAAGTTTCGATGTATAGTTTTTTATCTGTTCCGTCAATAGCTCCTACCCCCATTACACAGTGCTGAGATTTTCTCTGATCCCAAAAAGAGTTCCGCAGTAATTTTTCTCCATGCCATCCTTCAACTTCTCCAAAAATTCCAATATTTCTATTTTCTTCAGTATTTTTTAGAACTAAACAAAAGTCAGAATAATTTTCAAGGTCTAAAATTTGTAGCGGGTTAAGGTTGAAATTTTTAGGATAAATTTCATCATACCGTTTGTTAAGATTTAAAAATAATCTAGAATCTTTGCCAGAAACAAAGAATTCAAAATTATTATAGTCGAACGTTTTTCGAACATAAAATAAATCATCTAGCCGCGATTTTAGTTCGTCAACTATTGGTAATCCCAAATTTTGATTTAAAAAGTGTGTGAAAAAATATTGGCTTCCCCAGTTTCTCATGCTTTTTTCCATATCATCCCAAAAACTATTAGGATAATGCCCTTTCATATTGCTTAATGACCATATGGGAAAGCTCTTCAAATTATGAGCAGGGTAAGTCAATGTTTTATGAGAACTTAAGCATTCCAAAATGGAATAAAAATGCAAAGCCCAATACGAAATGGAACTATCAATAATCCCAAGATTAATTTCTATTCTATTATTGTTTAGCATTTTAATAATTTCAATAAAGATAAAGGGCTGAATAATCAGCCCTTTATACTACAAAAATGATTAAATTGACAACACCTTACAGCGCTGCAATCTGCTCCATATTCGCTTTAATCTTCGCTAACTGATCAGCAAACTCAGCAAGTTTCACTTTCTCGCCTTCAACTACAGCCGCAGGTGCTTTAGCCACAAAACCTTCGTTAGAAAGTTTAGTTGCAATTTGGTCATGCTGTTTTTGAACCTTGTCTAAGTCTTTTTGTAGACGACCCAATTCCGCTTTAGGGTCAATTAAACCCTTCATTGGAACGAATACAGACACATGACCCACTACAGATGACGAAGACAATGGTGGTTGTTCAGTATCAGCAAGGAAGGTAATGCTTTCAACTTTTGCCAATGCTTTAAACAATGGTTCAATACGTGCGATTTGCGCTTTTTCAGTTTCAGTGGTGTTCTGAAGTAGAACAGGCAACAAGCGAGCATTACCTAAGCCCATCTCACCACGGATGTTACGCACCGCACCAATCAAACCTTGTAGCCATTGCATATCTGCTTCAGCTTGGTCGTTGATTAACGCTTGGTCAGCAACAGGGTACTGTGCAAGCATAATCGTTTCGCCAGAAATATTTAACTTCGGCGCAAGCGTTTGCCAGATTTCTTCTGTTAAGTAAGGCATCAATGGATGTGCCAAACGTAAAGAGGCTTCCATTACAGAAAGAAGCACACGACGTACTTCAGCTTTACGCTCAACCGATACGTTTTCATCATTTAGAACAGGCTTCGTCAGCTCAACATACCAGTCACAGTATTCATTCCAAATAAACTCGTAAATCGCTTGTGCAGCCAAGTCTAAACGATAGGTCGCAAAGGCTTGTTGAACCGCAGCTTCCGCTTTTTGTAAACGGCTTACAATCCACTGCTCAGGCAATTCCCAAAGGTCTTGACGAACGTCTTGACCAATTACTTGATCTTCGCAGTTCATCATTACGAAACGGGTTGCGTTCCAGATTTTGTTGGCAAAGTTACGGTAACCTTCAACACGCTTCATGTCGAACTTAATGTCACGACCTGTGTTTGCAAGCGCACAGAATGTGAAACGAACCGCATCTGTACCGTAAGATTGAATGCCTTCAGGGAATTCTTTACGGGTTGATTTTTCAATCTTCGCCGCTTGTTTTGGATTCATCAAACCTGTGGTACGTTTTTGTACCAGTGTTTCAAGATCCACACCGTCAATCAGGTCTAATGGGTCAAGCACGTTACCCTTCGATTTAGACATCTTCTGACCTTCACCATCACGTACCAAACCATGTACATACACAGTTTTGAACGGTACTTGTGGCGTACCATCTTCATTTTTCATGAAGTGCATCGTAAGCATGATCATACGAGCAACCCAGAAGAAGATGATGTCAAAACCTGTCACCAATACATCAGTCGGGTGGAAGGTATTTAAGAAATAGTTTTCTTTATCTTTCGCTTCGTCACCTGTCCAACCTAAAGTTGAGAATGTCCAAAGACCTGATGAGAACCATGTATCTAACACGTCTTCGTCTTGGTTCAATTGAACATCGGCAGGAATGTTATTTTTCGCACGTACTTCAGTTTCGTCACGACCAACGTATACATTGCCGTCCGCATCGTACCAAGCAGGGATACGGTGCCCCCACCACAATTGACGTGAGATACACCAGTCTTGAATGTTGTTCATCCAAGCCATGTACATGTTGCTGTATTGCTCAGGTACAAACTTGATACGACCGTCTTGAACCGCTTCAATGGCAGGTTTCGCAAGTGGCGCGATCTTCACATACCATTGGTCTGTCAATAACGGCTCAACGATTACGCCAGAACGGTCACCGCGAGGTGGTTTAAGCGTATATGGTTGGATCTGGTCTAACCAGCCTTCAGCTTCTGCTTGTTCAACTAACTTTTTACGTGCTTCAAAACGTTCTAAGCCAACGTATTCGCTAGGCGCAGGAATAGTTTTAGAGATTTGCTCCCCGGCTTTGGCGATGTATTCAAACTCAGCCAACACTTCAGCATTTTTGTTGAAGATGTTGATGATTGGCAATTCGCAACGTTTACCTACTTCATAGTCGTTAAAGTCATGCGCAGGAGTGATTTTTACACAGCCTGTACCGAATTCTTTGTCGACATATTCATCTTTAACGATTGGAACAGCACGACCTGTGATTGGCAGAATGATGTTTTGTCCGACCAAGTGTGCATAACGTTCATCATCAAGCGCAACCGCAACCGCCGTATCACCGAGCAAAGTTTCAGGACGAGTCGTTGCCACAACGATATGATCTTTACCATCGTGCGTACGAAGTGACTTGTCTTCAAAGAAATATTTGAAGTGCCAAAGTGAACCTGCTTCTTCTTTATCAGACTCAACTTCTAAATCAGAAAGCGCAGTTTGAAGTTTAGGATCCCAGTTCACCAGACGTTTACCACGGTAAATCAGACCTTCTTCATGCAGTTTAACGAACACTTCTTTCACTGCGTTAGATAGACCTTCATCCATGGTGAAGCGTTCACGTGACCAGTCAACTGAAGAACCTAGGCGACGGATTTGACGGGTAATGTTACCGCCAGATTGTTCTTTCCATTCCCATACTTTTTCGATGAACTTTTCACGCCCTAGGTCATGACGGCTGATGCCTTGCGCACCCAACTGACGCTCTACCACCATTTGCGTTGCAATACCTGCGTGGTCAGTACCCGGTTGCCATAAAGTATTTTTACCCGACATACGGTTGTAGCGCGTCAACGCATCCATGATGGCATTGTTAAAACCATGACCCATGTGCAAGCTACCGGTGACGTTTGGTGGCGGAATCATGATACAGAAAGACTCGCCTTTTTCAGACGGCTTGAAGTAACCGCGCTCCTCCCAGGTTTGGTACCATTTTTTCTCGATCTCGGTCGGATCGTAAGTTGTAGCAATATTTTGCGCTGAATCAGTCATAGTTCGAACAGATCAAAAGTGGATAAAAAATTGCATCTATTGTAGCAAAAAAAATGGCGGCTGCGGCAGCTTAACCAAAAGCAAACTTTAAGCAATTGGCAGTAAGCTGAACTCATCGTATGATAGCAACAGCGCCAGACAACTCATCACAAAATTTAAATAACAAGATGAATATTAAGGATAAGAAGATGAGCTATAACATTTCCCTGAAAATACAGCCAGAAACTCACTATCGTTTCCGCGATATTCATTCCCGTCTTAATAGTGGTGATCAAACCAGTCTGTCCAAAGCCTTGGGTGAAAACCTCACGGATATTGCCTGTGAAATTATTGATCAGGTCTTTGGCCGCCTTGCGCGTCTTTCAAATTCTGCGGATCGCGAGTCTGAAAAAGTCGTTCAGCAAATTGTTGAGACCACACGTAAATATATGCCATGGTCAGTGTCATTTTTTGGCAATGAACGGCTGATTCCAATGGTGAATTATCTTTATGAAATGACCCATGAAATTGAAGGCGATTATTACGTGCGTTATCCCATTCAGAAGACACTGGCGATCGAATTACTCGGCTATGTAAAAGAAATGGAAAGTGGCAATCATCACTGTGTTTCACCTGCCTTAAAGACTTTTATTGAAGTGGTGGATCAGGGGGTTACCCATCTGGTACGTCAACCCAAAAACATGCTGAAGTTCAATATGGTGGTTGATAAAACCCTGAATGGTGTGATTAATTTAACTACGCAGCTCGGTTATAAGCGTTTTGACAAGTTGGGAAGCCTGTATGATGCACCGACTATCAGTCATTACTTCGAGCATTTTTTAGCGTTTTTAGAAGATGAAGTAAAACAGACATCGGATATTTAAAAGAGATAGAGGGATCAATGGCAAAGCTGGAAAGTTTAAATGGAAAAGTGGTCTGGATTACCGGAGCATCTTCAGGGATTGGTAAGGCAGTCGCGCAGGAATGTGCGTCACAGGGAGCGCAGGTAGTTTTAACGGCACGCCGTTTTGAAGAACTGGAAAATGTGCGTCTCAGTTTAGCTAATCCTGATCAGCATCTATCTGTCATTGCTGACATTACCGATGAAACCCAGGTGGAAAAAGCCTATGCCAAGGTTTTGGAAAATAAAGGCCGGATTGACTGGCTGATCAATAATGCTGGTTTAAGTCAGCGTGCCTTGATTGCTGATACTACCATGCAGACTGAACGCGCCATTATGGAAGTGGATTATTTCTCGCAAGTGTTTTTGACAAAAACGGTCTTGCCAACTTTCTTGAAACAGCAGTCTGGACGTATTGCATTTATTTCCAGTGTGGCAGGTTTGCTCGGCACCCAGTATCGCGCATCCTATTCCGCTGCCAAAGGTGCAATACATATGTGGGCGAACAGCCTGCGTGCTGAAGTGGCAGATCAGGGTATTCAGGTCTCGGTGATTTTCCCGGGCTTTGTCAAAACCAATGTCTCTTTTAATGCCTTAAATGGTGAAGGTAAACCGCAAGCCAAGCAGGATGAAGCAATTGAAAATGGTTTAGAGGCTGATGATTTTGCTAAACAGACGGTGAGGGCGTTACAGCAGGGCGAGGAATATATTGTGGTCGGTGGCAAGAAAGAAAAACTGGGCGTACTGGTTGCACGTATTTCACCAAAGATGCTGTATAAAATGATTCGCAAGACTAAAGTGAAATAAATTATTTAGCATACATAAAAGGGCAGCATTGCCCTTTTTTTGATATTCCTTAAAAAGAGAAAATTAAAATAGATCTTTTTATAAATCAAAACATGATCGTTATATTCATATTTAAATGGATATTGAAAGTTCCGTCTCCCTCTGGGATGAGAAATATAGCTTCGCAAGAGGATGAGGGGATTTCTTAGAAAAAACCTCTCCCTAACCCTCTCCTGCAAGGAGAGGGAGTTCCCTTTGTAGTGATTCCATAATGATTTATGAAAGAACCCTAATATACGTACCATTTATTTCTGGAGAATCGGATCCAGAAAGTACAGCTCTGATAACACGGATATGCAGTAAATTACCTTTTCACTCTGGTACTTAAGCTGAAAACCGGTATGTTAATTAAAAATAATAGTGAATTGGAATAAGCTCATTCGATGAAAACACCGGTGCCAGACTACCTCAAGCATGTTTTAACTTCCTGCCGTGACAATGAAAAAGGTGCTCTGGCAGATTATATTCCTGAGCTGGCAGCAGTCGATCCAGATAAGTTTGCTTTGGCACTTTCCACCGTAGATGGCACGATCTATTCCACCGGTGATGACGAAGTTGAGTTCACCATGCAGTCTATGTCCAAGCCTTTTGCTTATGCCTTGGCTTTGCAGAAAGTCGGCTTGACTAAGGTCATGGAAAAGGTGGGCGTGGAACCTTCGGGGGAGGCCTTTAACCAGATTTCACTGGAGAAGGATTCCAATATTCCAAAAAATCCGATGATCAATTCGGGTGCAATTACCACCCACTCCTTGATTCCCTATAAACGGACAGTGTCCCGTGCAGAGCAATTGCGCCGTTTTTTAAGTGGTCTGGCGGGGCGTGAACTGAGTTTTGATACCGAAGTATATACGTCTGAACTGAAAACAGCATTTCGTAACAGATCCCTGGGCTATATGCTGCGTACCGTGGGGGTGCTGGAAGAAGATCCAGAAGCGATTGTGAATGGTTATATCAAGCAGTGTTCAATCAAGGTGACGGTCAAAGACCTGGCGATGATCGCCGGGGTACTCGCCAACGGGGGAATTCAGCCACAGACTGGTAAAAAATTGCTGGACCGTTCTGTAGTGCGGCAAGTCCTGAGTGTGATGCTCACTTGCGGCATGTATGATGCTGCCGGTGACTGGCTGACCACCGTGGGTATTCCGGCCAAAAGTGGGGTTGCAGGCGGTATTATCGGCGTGTTACCTGGGCAGGTGGGTATCGCCGTGTTTTCTCCGAGAATTGATGAGCATGGACATAGTGTACGTGGCGTCGATATTTTTGAACGTATGTCCCGGGAAATGGGTCTGCACTTAATGGAAGGGACACCATCGGCACAAACTATTTTGCAAAGTCGTTATCTCACCGGTAAACGTGATCATGTGGTGGTATATGAACTACGTGGCGTATTACAGTTTACCGAATCGGAAATGCTGCTACGTATATTGCAAGATGAACCGGAAGGCAAAAAACGGATTGTATTGGATCTGACCAATTTGACCTTAATTCATAATGTCGGTGCCCGGATGTTATTTGAAGGCGTGGCCCGTTTGAAGAAGGATGGCCATCCAGTCGTGGTGGTTGACTCTGAAGGGATTTTGAGTGAAGCACAGATGAAGGGCAATAAAAGGGTGGTGGTCAAAGAAAAACCGGACAAGTATCTAGAAAAGTTTCAATAAATATTTTTCTGTCATCTTGATTGAAAGCAAGGTTTATCATCCTCGCCAGGAAATTAAAAAGCCCCGAGAATTCGAGGCTTTTTATTGGGTGTTATTTACTTAATATGCTCTGCAATATCGCTAAAGATCACACCTAAGCCGTGTGCGCCGGCATCCGGATAGCCCAAGCTACGGTCACCGACAGTTCCGGCACGTCCCATACGTGCCACGATATCTTTGGTCGATTCCGCACCTTTCACCGCAGCGGCTGCACCCAACACAAAGTTTTCCTTAAATGTTTTGTCGGTATTGGCGGACCATGAATCTGCACAAGGAACCAAAGCGTCAATCAGGGTTTTGTCACCAACGACTGCTCCACGGCCAAATGAACGCTCACCAGTAGTTTGAATACCTTTCACTGCTGCTTGCAGCATCTCGGCAAAATCTGACACAGTTAATGTGGATTTGCCTTGAATGGCTTTACTCGCTGCACGAAATGCTGAACCCCAGATTGGACCCGACGCACCGCCACAATGTTCCATGATAATCATTGAACTGTTCAGCAAAAATTCATCCATGTGCTGCGCTTGGATCAGGCTTTGCCATTCGCGTTTCAGTTGTTTAAACCCTTTAGCCACACTCATGCCAAAATCACCATCGCCTGCATGGGCATCCAGCTCGCAGAATGGCACTTCATTTTTGATGATGCAGGCCGCCATCACATCGACCACATAACGCATATTTTCAATCGTGAACTGTTCATTTTGAATTTCAGCATGTTCAGGCTGAGTTTCGACTTCCGTATTTATTACATCTTCTGCTGCGGCATTTTTTGTTGCGAAGATTAAAGGCTGTGCTGCTGAACCATCCATTTTAAGAGTGGGCGTGTTGGCTTCCGCATCTAAGTAGCTTTTTAGCTCATCATCGACTGCCAGAAGAGACACCGAGGCACCATTCATGTCGATACTGGTCATGTAGTTACCAACAAAAGTGCGGTAAATCTTGATGCCTTTGCGCGCCAGATGTTCGCAAACATCATTGTTAAACACATACAGCTCTTGCATTGGTGTTGAACCAAAGCCGTTGACTAGAACAGCAACTTCAGTCAGATCAGGGCGATCGAGGAACAGGTCATCGATAATACGTTGTGCCAGCTCTTTGGATGGCAGAATTTTTTCACGGCGGATACCCGGTTCGCCGTGGATGCCGACGCCGTATTCCATTTCATCATTCGCTAGGGTAAAGGTGGGTGTACCTTTGGCAGGAACAGTACATGAGCTATAGGCGAAACCAAGACTAATCACGTTATCCGCTGCTTTTTGAGCCACAGCTTTGACTTCCGCAAGCTCTAAACCTTTTGACGCTGCTGCACCTGCAATTTTATGTACAAATACAGTACCCGCCACGCCACGACGGCCGACCGTATAGAGGCTGTCCTTGACTGCAATATCATCTGCTACTTTTACATAATCGATTTTAATGCCATCTTCTATAGCTAAAGCTGCACCATTCTGGAAATTCATCATATCGCCAGAATAGTTTTTAATGATCATGAGCACGCCTTTGTCTGTTGCGACATGCTGCAGGGCTTTGTAGACCTGAATTTGAGAAGGTGATGCAAATACGTCACCACATACGGCAGCATCTAACATGCCTGTACCGACAAAGCCCGCATGTGCAGGTTCGTGACCACTACCACCGCCACTGATCAGTGCCACATTATTGTGTTTTTGTTTACGTGAGATGATTTTGTGCGATTCAGTAAATTGCAGTTCAGGGTGTGCTAGTACAAAGCCTTTGCACATTTCGACAACCAGGTTTTCAGGGTTGTTGATGAGTTTTTTCATTGAAACACCAGTAGTTATTGATTTGGGAGATAAATTTAAGGACTTATTATTATGGAAATTGACTGAGATTGCTGAATGAATAATGTTAAAACGGAGGATTTTGGTATGAGCGGTTAGAAAAGGGGCTAAATTTGGTATATAAGTTAATTTATATGAATCCCCCTAAATCCCCCTTTGATAAAGGGGGACTTGTCATGTGATTAAATAAATTTCGTGACAGTTCCTCCCTTTTTAAAGGGTGAGAAGCAATGCTTCGCAAGGAGGTATTAAAAAAGAGAATAAAAAATGAAACCCTATAATAAAAACTTAAAACAAGCCTCGCGGGATTTACGCAATAACATGACGGATGCTGAAAAGCTGTTGTGGTCACGGCTGCAGAACAAGCAAATTTTAGGTTTGCAGTTTTATCGGCAAAAACCGTTGTTAAATTACATTGTGGATTTTTACTGTCCTGCGGCTAATTTGGTGATTGAGTGTGATGGCAGTCAGCACTTTACTGATAATGGTTTGGAAGCAGATCGAATTCGAGATGAGGCTTTGGCTCAACTTGGGTTGAAAGTGTTCAGATTTGATAATAGGCAGGTGATGAGGCAGATTGATGATGTGGTTGAAGTGATTTATCAGTATTGTTTGAATGAGTTTTCTAAAGAATCCCCCAAAAATCCCCCTTTGATAAAGGTGGACTTCACGCAAATTTAATAGCAGTTTTGGATTTGTGCTGTTCCTCCCTTTTTAATGGGAGGTTAAGAAGGATTCTAAACTAAACCTTTATATATTTTTTGTGGTTCAAGTGCATTATCAATTTTGCGATGAATTAGTGAAATCATTGATAGAATATCTAATGCATCTTGCTCATTAATACTCCATGTGATTTTAGGAGCGTGGGCTGTTGTATTTCGAAAAGTCCCAAATACGCCTTTGAGTAAATTCATAAATCCTTTTTGTTCACTTTCCTCACTTTGAGTTGTGAGTTTATTTAATGCTAAATAAGGAATTTTACCTTTATAGGAAAATGCTTCATCTACTAATTCAGCTCCATCAGAAGTTAGATTTGTTTTAAGTCTGATTTTCTCAGCAATACTTTTAGTAGCTTCAAATACTGCATGAAAATAGTTATCTACAAGTAATTCTGCTTTGCAGAAAGTAAGTACATCAGGATGAATTTTTCTATCTAATAATGATTTTCTTAAATTTTGTGCTCGTGCTTCAGCCTCACTGAAAGTTTGAACTTTTTCAGCGTACTTGATTTCCCCACTTTCTGTTAATTCAAAACCTTCGAAAGATAAAGCAAAATTTAAATCATTTCTTATGTATTCAAACCACTCCTTCCTATTTATGTGTCTTGATGGGCGCATAACGTGCTTTATAAAAGCTAAAATATGATTTGAGCAACGGTCATTGTGTTGTTTGCTATTTAAAGCTTCGTATAGACGTTTCCATTTGGTGATATTCGGTTGAAGGTCAGGGATATGACATTCTGCTAGATATTTGCCTATCTCAGTTCCAGAAAGTCCATCATTCGTTTCACCGAGAATTTTACATATTGACTCTAAACTTCCTGAATCTAGAATTTTTATGATAGCCATTATTTAATGTTCAATTTTTAGTATTTATTCATTTTAAGTAATTGTTTTATTTATATCAATTAATCTCTCCCAACCTCCCTTTAAAAAGGAGGGAGCTGTCACGTAATTCATTTGATCCGTGAAATTCCCCTCTTTGAAAAAGAGGGGTTAGGGGAGATTTAAATATTCAAACTAAAAATCCCTTCAACCGAGGGGATTTTTAGTTCCCCCTTTATTAAAGGGGGTTAGGGGGATTCAGTGATTTTTAAACCACAGAATCATCCAAATTCGGCGCTAACCAACGTTTCGCCTCATCCAAGGTCCAACCTTTACGCTTCGCATAATCTTCCAACTGATCGCCAGAAATTTTACCCACGTTAAAGTATTCTGTTTCAGGGTTGGCATAGTAGAAACCGCTGACAGATGAAGGTGGCCACATCGCAAAACTTGAAGTCAAATAAGTGCCGATCTTGTCAGTGGTGCCTAACCAGTCAAAGAGGGGTGCTTTTTCAGAATGCTCGGGACAAGCAGGGTAGCCCGGTGCAGGACGAATACCCACATACTTCTCTTTGATCAATTCTTCATTAGAAAGCTGTTCGTCGGCTTGGTAACCCCAGAACTCCTTACGAATACGCTCATGCAAATGCTCTGCAAAGGCTTCTGCAAAACGGTCACCCAAGGCTTGAACCATAATCGCGTTATAGTCATCACCTTTGGCTTTGTATTCTTGCGAAAGTTCTTCCGCACCAAAGATCGATACGGTGAAACCACCCAAGTAATCTTGCGCTACATCTTTCGGCGCAACAAAGTCAGCTAAAGAATAGTTCGCTTTACCAGTCACTTTGTCAGACTGCTGACGAAGGTGCTCGAAACTATGTGTCACATGACCATTTTCATCAGTCACGGCAACCGTATCTGCTGCCACACGGTTGGCAGGGTAAATGCTGAATGTTGCACGCGCATCAAAGCGTTTATTTTCGATAATGTCTTTCAACATTTCTTGTGCTTGTGCATACAAGTCACGTGCTGCTTCGCCCACCACTTCATCTTCAAGGATTTTCGGGAATTTACCCGCCAAGCTCCAAGAAATAAAGAACGGTGTCCAGTCGAAATATTCCACCAAGGTTTCTAAAGGATAGTTGGTGAAAGTTTGTGAACCAATAAAGTTTGGTTTAACTGGCGCATGCTTTTCAAAGTCAATCTTGAAGCCATTTTCAACAGATTCAGCATAAGAAAGTTTTGCCGCTTTCGGTTGCTTGTTCGCTAGACGTGTACGGATTTTTTCATAATCCGCGGCATAGTCTGCCATCAATTGTGGTTTCATTTCAGCAGAAAGTAATTGTGTGGTCACACCTACAGCACGAGAGGCATCGGCAGTATAGAACACACCATCATTTTGATATTGCGGAGCAATCTTCACCGCAGTATGTGCTTTAGAAGTCGTTGCACCACCAATCATCAGTGGAATGTTAAAACCTTTACGCTGCATTTCTTTGGCAACAAAGACCATTTCATCCAGTGACGGTGTGATCAAACCAGATAGACCGATGATGTCGACTTTCTCGTCAATCGCTGTTTGTAAAATCTTCTCACATGGCACCATTACGCCAAGGTCAACAATGTCATAACCGTTACAGCCAAGTACCACACCTACGATATTTTTACCGATGTCATGGACATCGCCTTTTACTGTTGCAAGCAAGATTTTACCTTTAGCTTCGCCTTGGGTTTTTTCCGCTTCAATGAACGGGTTGAGCCAAGCCACAGCTTGCTTCATCACACGTGCAGATTTTACCACTTGCGGTAAGAACATTTTACCAGCACCGAACAGGTCGCCGACCACGTTCATACCTGCCATTAAAGGCCCTTCAATGACATCTAAAGGACGTGCAGATTTTAAACGAGCTTCTTCAGTATCTTGGTCAATGTACGTGGTGATGCCTTTCACCAATGCATATTCAAGACGTTTTTCAACACTTTCATTACGCCATTCAAGGTTTTCTTCGGCTTTTTGTGCGCCTGCTTGACCACGGTATTTTTCAGCAATAGTCAGTAATTTTTCAGTCGCTTCTTGACCGCTTTCACCTTGATTACGGTTCAATACCACATCTTCAACAGCTTCTTTCAGTTCTGCATCGATATCATCGTAAATCGCAAGCTGGCCGGCATTCACGATCCCCATGGTCAAGCCTTTCTGGATCGCGTGATACAGGAACACTGCATGGATCGCTTCACGTACAGGCTCGTTACCACGGAATGAGAATGATACGTTGGAGATCCCGCCTGAAATCATCGCATTTGGCAGGTTTTGTTTGATCCAACCAGTCGCTTCAATGAAATCGACGCCATAGTTGTTGTGTTCTTCAATACCGGTTGCCACTGCAAACACATTCGGGTCAAAGATGATGTCCTCAGATGGGAAGCCGACTTCATTTACCAGCACGTCGTAAGAACGTTTACAGATTTCTTTTTTACGCTCTGCCGTATCCGCCTGACCATTTTCATCAAATGCCATGACAATGACCGCTGCACCGTACTGACGGCACAGGCGGGCACGTTCTACAAACTCGTCATAACCTTCTTTTAAGGAAATCGAGTTCACCACGGCTTTACCTTGTACGCATTTCAAACCTGCTTCAATGATCTCCCATTTTGAAGAATCAAGCATGATTGGCACACGTGAAATATCTGGCTCAGACGCAATCAGATTCAGGAAGTGCACCATTGCAGCTTGTGAATCCAACATGCCTTCATCCATATTGATGTCGATGATCTGCGCACCAGCTTCAACTTGTTGACGGGCAACGTCCAACGCTTCTGTGAAGTTTTCTTCTTTAATTAAACGAAGGAATTTTTTAGAACCCGTCACGTTGGTACGTTCACCGACGTTTACAAAGAGTGAATCTTTGGTGATGTTAAATGGCTCTAAACCACTTAAACGGCACGCAGGTTCAATGTCTGGAATTTCACGTGGCGCAATGCCTGCGACCGCTTGCGCAATGGCACGGATATGATCAGGAGTGGTACCACAACAACCACCCGTGATATTGATCAAGCCACTTTCTGCAAATTCTTTGATGAAAGCAGCCGTTTCTTCAGGGGTTTCATCATAACCACCAAACGCATTTGGTAAGCCTGCGTTTGGATGTGCAGAAACGAAAGTATCAGCAACGTCAGATACGGTTTTTACGTGTGGACGCATCGCATCTGCACCCAGCGCACAGTTAAAGCCGATTGAAATCGGTTCTGCATGACGCATTGAATTCCAGAACGCTTCAGCGGTTTGACCGGTCAATGTACGGCCTGATGCATCGGTAATTGTGCCCGAAATCATAATTGGCAATTCATAACCAATTTCTTTAAAGACTTCTTTCACCGCAAAGATCGCAGCTTTAGCATTCAAGGTATCAAATACCGTTTCGATCAGGATGATGTCCGCACCACCTTCAATCAATGCTTTGGTCGATTCGATATAGTCGACTTTTAATGCATCAAAAGTGATGTTACGAAACGCCGGGTCATTTACGTTTGGTGAAATAGAGGTGGTACGTGAGGTTGGACCAATTACACCTGCCACAAAACGTGGTTTTTCAGGGGTTGAGTATTTCGCGCAGGCCTCTTTGGCAATACGCGCTGCTTCACGGTTAATTTCCGGTACCAGATCTTCCATGTGGTAATCCGACATTGAAACACGCGTACCATTAAAGGTATTGGTTTCAATAATGTCAGCGCCCGCTTCAAGATACGCTTCGTGGATACCTTGAATAATTTGTGGTTGTGTTAAAACCAGAAGGTCGTTGTTGCCTTTAAGGTCATATGCCCAATCAGCAAAACGCTCACCCCGATAATCGGCTTCTTCCAATTTATGGCGTTGGATCATGGTACCCATCGCACCATCGATAATTAAAATTCTTTTGGCAAGAAGTTCTTTCAGGGTGGCAAGTGTGGACATTCAGACTTTCTCAGTAAGCATCAAAAACGGCAATAATCTTAACAGATTAGTGCGCAGTTTTCTGTAGCCATTATTCAGAATGCTGGATATGGCTGATATGAAAATCTGATAAGCAAATTGAACTGTGTATAGAAAGCTGAAAACAGATAGAAAACAAAAAGCTCGAAGTCAGTTATGGAGGAATTTGACCGAAAATAAAATATAAATGAGTTTCATGAAAGTGTCATATGACTGGGGCAATATAGAGTCAACTGTGACCGGCTCAGGAAAATGACAGTCCTGAGAAAATGATCAATTTTATTGCAAAACATGAATGAAGTTGAGTGGAGAAACGGTTTTTATTTAAATAAATTATTGATTTTTATTTTTTAATTTTAATATTGATAGTATGTAGCTTTAGGATGAACGGCAGCAAGAAAGTCTAAAAAATTGGTCTATATGACGGCGCTTTGTCATATAATTGTCACAATTAAACTGAACAATATGGGGATTCTTGAATCCTCTATTCCTGCTTGCATGAATTCTAATCAAACTCCCTCAGGTTCAGCCCATCAGTCGCCTTCACATAAGTCGACTAATGTTCATGTGCCAACACCGAAATTTTTTATGCCGGTGTTTCTGACTGTAATTATTTCTACGCTGATTTATATCGGCTTTCAGTTGACTTCAGATCTGGCGCATGTTCCAGCAATTGGTCTGTATTCGATGATTCTTTTAGCCACAGCGCTATTTATTGCGCTGGGCTTTGAATTCGTCAATGGTTTCCACGATACAGCCAACGCGGTTGCCACCGTAATCTATACTAACGCATTGTCTGCACCGGTTGCAGTCATGTGGGCAGGTTTCTGTAATTTCCTTGGGGTAATGGTGGCCAGTGGTGCCGTTGCTTACGGGATCATTGCATTACTTCCTGTTGAACTGATTATGAACGTGGGTACAGGTGCCGGTTTTGCCATGGTCTTTGCCATGTTGATCGCCGCGATTCTCTGGAATCTGGGCACCTGGTTCCTGGGTATTCCTGCTTCTAGTTCACATACCCTGATTGGTTCGATTCTGGGTGTGGGTATCATGAACTATCTGCTCAATGCAGGTGGCGGTGCTTCCGGTGTGGACATGGAACAGGTGATGAAAGTCGGTAAGGCGCTGTTATTTTCGCCTTTGATCGGTTTTGCTTTTGCTGCAATCCTGTTCTTACTGGTGAAAAAAATCTTCAGAAAGCAGCTAGAACTGTTTAAGCCACCTGAAGGTAACAAGCCACCACCACCACTGATTCGTGCCATTCTGATTTTTACCTGTACTGGCGTAAGCTTTGCCCATGGTTCAAATGATGGTCAAAAAGGTATGGGCCTGATCATGCTGATCTTGATCGGTTGTGTACCTTTGGCATACTCGTTAAACAAGAATCTTGATGCCCAGCATATCCAGTCTTTCGGTCAGTTATCTGCTCAAACTGCTGATGTGATTTATCCACAGCATGATGATATTCCGGATGAACAGGCACGTGCCGTAATTACCAAATATATTCAGACTAAAGAGTTAAATGCTGAAGTTGTACCAGCATTGGCAAGCTTAACGGATCATTTGGGTGAAAAAGTCGGTTCATATACGAATATTAAAGATGTGCCTGAGGCGCAAGTTTCAGAATTCCGTAATGACATGTACTTGAGCACCACAGCATTTAAACGCTTGGATAAAGCAGAAGCTTTACCTGCGATGACTGCTGCACAGGAAAAAACAGTTGACGACTATCGTGATAACCTGGATTCATTCCTGCAATACATCCCGACTTGGGTAAAAGTAGCAGTTGCTTTAGCACTTGGTCTAGGTACCATGGTAGGCTGGAAACGTATTGTAGTGACTGTAGGTGAGCGTATTGGTAAACAACATATGACTTATGGTCAGGGGATGTCTGCGGAGCTGGTAGCCATGACTACAATTGCTGCTGCAGACGGTTTCGGTATGCCGGTATCAACGACTCATGTTCTGAACTCTGCGGTTGCAGGTACGATGGTAGCGAACAAGTCTGGCCTGAACTTCCAGATGGTGAAAACGATTCTGTCTGCCTGGGTGTTCACACTGCCAGCAACGATCTGTCTGTCAGGTGGTTTGTACTGGGTACTGTTAAAAGTTTTCTAAGAAAATTTGATGTAAAAAAACGCTGCCGAGGCAGCGTTTTTTATGACGTTTTGAAAAGTTTAAAAATCGAAAGGTTTTAAATTATGATGAAGGCGACAGGGATGTCGCCGTTAGGTTGTCTTGCGTAATTTTTTAAAGCAATGCTTAAAAAATTACTCAGGATATATCATCAGCCTAACAAAAGATTTTTTTACCTTTGCGCGGCCGTGCTGCTCATCTTTCAAAAGTAAAGAAAAAAAGAATGTATAGAATGGATCAACTTCAATTTGCTTAAAGTCCATTCATAAAAGTTTGAAAGATTCAAAGCCTATATTGACCTCTTCCTTGCGCAGCAGTGCTGCTCATCTCCTAGGAGGAGAAGGAACTTTCAATTTACTTCTTCAACTTACCTAACAATCCTTTCGGCAGTTTATCCGTCGCAAAACCATACAGCGCAGCAAATGGCAGTGCAGTACGTGCCAGATAAGCCACTCGCCATAAACCACCATGATTTGCACCGGACATCATCAGCTCAAGTGGATGATTCAGTTTTACATCTGGATTAGCTACAGACTCCGGATTACGCAGATCATGAATCCATAAGGCTGCCATAATCGCATTGGTAGTTTCTGGTGCAAAAGCTTCGACATCAAACAGGCTGGCACCATTAAACGCAGCTTTAAGCAGAGGATTTTTGGTTACAGAATAAGTGGTTGTAGAAGGTGCGATATTAATACTGACACGTTGGCCATTGGCACGCGCCAGTGTCGCACGCCACTGCTGGATACGTTTTGCCAGCGCATAGTTCGGGCCTTGTTCAACCACCAAGCAGTCACATATGCCATAGGATTGATCAGCAACTTTGAATAAATCTTGTGCATTTTTCTTAAAGAAATATTTGCGTGAGATTAGCGAAATACCTTTGGTCAAAGTGCTTTCCAGTTTAGACAGTTGCTGGTATTTGCTTTGCGATGCTTGAACCACTTCTTCTGGTACGGCATAGACGTCAGTTGGCGTACACATATACATCAGACTGGTATTGGCTTTCTGCTCGCTAACGTGTTTCATGATTGCATCCATTGCCATGGAAACACGCACATGTTTTTCACCATCCAGATAGGCGATTGCTGCCAGATCCAGGTTTTGCTTGAACTGAATCAGCCATTGGGCAATTTCTGGAATTTGCGTCAACAGGTTGGCACCGAGCTTCTCTTTTAGAACTTCAATTGAAGTATCCGCTGGCAGAGTTTCAGCTGAAGGCGCATATAAAGTAGCATTACCTTCACTTACCGTATCCAGAATCTTGCTCCAGACACGGGTATTTGGCAGGTCAATTGCCACGATATTGGCTTTCCATTTAGATAACCAGGTCAGTGGACCCGCTTCAGAAGCAGCACCGAACAGCACCGTGGTACGATCTGACAGGTCAAACCATTCCGGATGGGCAATACATTCACGCAGGGCATGAGCATGACTTGGCTCGACGATACCACGTTCTTCCCATAGTTGGATCTGGTTCAGTAGGGCTTGTCCCTGCAATTTTTTACCATGATAAGGCACATACCATTCAGGAGCTTTTTCAGACTGACCTTTCAGCTGAAAGGTACTCAGGTTTTGCGCAGGTAAAGACATTACATCTTTGAGTAGATGCTTCTGGCCATCACGGTAATATTCAAAACTGGCATGCGCTGTTTCCAGACCTTGTTGGGCAATATTCAGTGCTGCACCTGGAGAGCGCAGGCCGTCTTCAACCAGATGTTTAAAGTGAACCGGATATTGCTTACGCCAGTTTTTTTCCTGTTGAGCTGCGCTGGCATGTACAGGATTAACAGCGTTTAAGGCTTCAGAAATGATAGTGCGGCCAATTTTTGAAGTGCTAGGTTTTTGTTGTGAAGCAGAAATAGGGAATTGAAGACCGTCTGGGGAATTGGACATGCAAAATATCTCGCGATTTACAGCAATTAATATACAGATGTATACATTATCACTGCAAAATCCACTCCAAGGTTGGCAATATATGACATCCTGACTTTTAAAATTATTACGAGATGTTTCCAACTAAAAGGAAGCGCATGGCTTCCTTATGATCACTCGTTTAAAAACTAATTCTCAGTATCCTTAATGAATGAAAGAATCTAGAAGGGAAGTTGAGCCAGTTTATTCAGGAAGTGTGGAATAAGTCGAGGTTCCAGGATAATAGTCATAATCACACCATAAGCCGCCCCCCAAAGATGGGCGCTGTGATTGATATTGCTGTTCCCGCGTTTGCCAGACCAGACACTATAAGCGACATAAAGTACTGCAAAAATAATGGCCGGCACAGGAATAAAAAACACGAAAATCAGTTTCCATGGCTCAAACAGAATATAGGCAAATAATACTGCTGATACTGCACCCGAGGCACCCAGACTTGCCCAGCGTGGATTATTTTTATTTTGCAGATAACTCGGAATAATGGCTGCAATCAGACCACCCAGATAGAACAGGACAAAGCCCAGATCATAAAGATACTGGCGATAAAAGCTCTCGATAATACTGCCAAAGAAGAACAGCGTAATCATATTGAACAGTAGATGTGTGCCATCTGCATGAATAAAGCCATGCGAAATAAAACGGTCATATTGACCACGTTGAATTGCTGGTGGCCAGAAAATCAGACGGTTCATGACCTGCTCTTTGGAAAAGGCAATAAAAGAGATGATGCAGGTAATCAGAATAAGGGTAACGGTATGATTAAAGGGTAAATGCAGCATAGACGGCAGTTCTAATTCTGAAGTAGTGATCCCTAATCTTGCCATTATTCTGACATTTAGGTAGTACTTTTATAATAAATCCGACAATTTTAGTTGAAATTTTAAATTTACCCCGCATCTTCAGTTAAAATGGCAGCTTCAGCTTGAGGAAATTATTGTTATGTCGACTGAGAACAGCAGCACTGCAGTTACAGAAGAAATTCCAAATCTATTGATTACACCGACTGCACAAGAGTATTTAAAGGATCTACTGGAAAAGCAAAATACACCAGGTATTGGTGTACGCGTTTTCGTGGAAAATCCGGGTACACCGCGCGCTGAATGTTGCATGGCTTATAGTGCACCAGATGAAGTTGTACCGACAGATTACAAACAGGATTATCCAAAATTCCCTGCGTACATCGATACTCCATCTATTCCTTATTTGCTTGATGCAGTAATTGATTACAACAAAGACCGTTTTGGTGGTCAGCTGACTTTCCGCGCACCAAACTCTAAAGTGCCACGTGTAGGTCCTGATGCCTCTGTAGAAGAGCGTATCACTTACGTGCTTCAGTCAGAAATTAATCCAGGTCTGGCAGGTCATGGTGGTAACTGTGCACTGGTTGAAGTGGTTGAAGATCCTGAACACGGTTTGACTGCTGTACTTAAATTTGGCGGCGGCTGTCAGGGCTGTTCAGCAATTGACGTGACTTTGAAACAAGGCGTTGAAACGACTTTGAAACAACACGTTCCTGAACTTGCACGTGTGGTTGACCAGACCGACCATAGTCAGGCTGAAGGTGCATACTTCAAGTAAGTAGCGAATAAAATTTAGCTTATAAAAAAGGCCTCAAATATTGAGGTCTTTTTTTTATTTGTATTTAATAATGATAATAATTATCAATAGTAATTGTATTTAGAGTAACATTTGATACAATGCGTCACAATTCCATCAATATTTCTTCATAAATCTACTTTTGGGGCGTAAATAGAGTATGAACACACCGTTTTTGAAATCGACGTTAGCTTTTGCAATCGGCTCGGCAATGGCGGGCAATACATTTGCAGTAGAAGTTGGTGCTCCACAAGTTGAAGCTGCGAAACTGCAAACGATTGTGGTAACTGCAACAGGTTATGAACAAGACCTGGCTAAAGCACCTGCATCCATTACGGTCATTGATCGTGAAGAATTAGAAAAGCGTGAATATAACGACATTACCGATGTATTGCGTAATACGCCAGGGGTCGTAGTTTCAGGTGCAGGTTCTGCACAGACCATCAGTATTCGTGGCATGAGCTCAAATTACACCTTGTTTCTAGTAGATGGTAAGCGTCAATATGGTAAAGATGTAAACCCAAATGGTGATGACGGTGGTTTTGAAAAAAATATCCTGCCACCAATTGCCGCAATTGAACGTATTGAAATTATCCGTGGTCCAGCGTCAACTCTTTATGGCACAGACGCCATGGGCGGGGTAGTTAATATCATTACCAAAAAAGTGTCTGATGAATGGTCTGGCAATATTGAGTTAGGGACTATCATTCAGGATAGTAACCGCTCAGGTGATATTAAAAATGGTTCTGTATATCTTGCCGGTCCTTTAATTGCAGATAAGCTTGGCTTGCAACTGGCAGTCAATAAGCAGGAACGTAATGAAGATCGTTATATTGGCGGCTTCCGTGGCACCGAGCGTGAAAGCTTAAACTCGCGTTTGACCTATGCGATTAATGATGATCATGATGTGCAAGTTGAAGCCAATTTTGTGCAACAGGAATCTACGACTTCAGTCGGTAAAACGGTAGCACCCGCTCAAGGTGCTGCAGATTCGTTTTCGCGCAATTATCGTAATGTTTATTCAGTAACTCATAATGGCCGTTATAACGATAACTTGGACAGTTCATCATATATTCAATATGAAAATTCAAAAAATCCGGATCGAGGCAATACGGAACTGGGTACCAAAGGAATTACCTTAGATACCTGGACTGCTAACAGTCAATGGAATTTGTTGTTGGGTGACCATACTTTATCATTTGGTGGATATTTTAAAGATGAAAAGCTCGAAGATAAAGCCACTAACCGTAATCCGAATTCACCTGAGTTTAGTGAATTGACGCGCTGGTCTGCTGCAGCGTTCTTGGAAGATACCTGGAGCATGACAGATCGTTTCGATTTAACAGCCGGCTTACGTTATGACCATGATGAAAACTATAGTGGTCATTTATCACCACGTCTGTATGGGGTGTACGCTGTAAATGATAATTTTGTTGTAAAAGGCGGTGTAGCCACAGGTTATAAACAACCTGATATTCGTGCAGCCACTGAAGGTTTCTATAGTGTTACCGGTGGCAGCGGTTCACCATTACCAACAGGGCGTGGCATCATTCGTGCGAATCCGGATTTAGAACCTGAATCGAGTCTATCTACTGAACTGGGCTTCAACTGGAAAAATGATTATATCAGTACTTCTATTACCGGCTTTATCACTAAATATGAAGACCGTATTACCGAAGTGCGTGCCTGTGAAACCGATACCGATGGTGCAACGACAAACCGAAATAACTGGCAAAACTGGACATGTTTCGAAGGAAATACGCCGTTCTACTTCATCAGTGAGCGTATTAACGTGGATGAAGCAGAAATTCGTGGTGTGGAAGCTACTTTAGAAGCAACTTTAAATGACTATACGACATTAACTGCAAATTATACTTATACAGATTCTGAGTTTAAGTCGGGTGATTTTAAAGGTCAGCCACTGAACCAGATGCCAGAACATATGTTCAATATCGGGGTAGATTACGAATTAAGCGATGCATTAAATGTATGGAGCCGCTTGCACCATCGTTCTGAAACATCTGCTTACCTGAGTCGTACCTCTATAGCCCAGCCGAATCCAGGCTATCAATTTATAGACCTTGGTTTTAACTACAAATTTAGCTCGAGCCTGACAGGTAAATTTGGGGTCTATAATCTGCTAGATGAAAAAGCAGAAGATATTGATGGTGACCAATTATTAGATGGTCGTCGTTACGGTATCAGCTTAAATGCAAAATTCTAAATCTGTGAGTATAAAAAAAGCCGCGTGAAGCGGCTTTTTTTATTATTCAATCTTTAAGATATTCAGTGTACTTTCGGAATAATAAAACTGTTCCAGATATTGGCGCGCACGTTCACGTAAATGACCTTGTGAAATTATCTGCTGAATGACGGGGACCAGTAATTCATTTAATTCATGTTGAATCAGCGACTCATTGATATTCAGATCACGAAGTAGCAAATCAAAAGTGTGTTCCTGATTACGGACATACCAAGCATGTACGCCATCCTGTATCTGCTGTTGCAGATAATCGGTCTGGCGCATGTGATCCCAGATCTCATGGCCCAAATTCACAGTCTGGGTCAGGTCTTGTACTTCAATATAATTCTTTAATACAGACAGAGGCATGTCTTTGATTTTATGCCAGAGATTCGCTTGAAAATGATAGAGCTTTTCATCATCAAAATGCTGGTTCAGGATATTTTCACTCAACTGGCCAAGCTTGAGAATATTCTTTTGCAAGTATTTGGCAATGGTATTGTCCAGACTGGTATCAGTGACATTTTCCAGTACAGACTTGCCCATTTTCATAAAGCGGGAAACACCGGGTACGCTTTTGGCAATCACCGAATTATCTAGATAATCCTGAATTGAATGTTGGATTAATTGGCTGATCATGGCAGAGAAGGCAGGGTTGTTTACTACTTTCTTAATCAGGCGCTGACGATGACTGCTTTTACTTGCGACATACTGAGCAATTTTATCAATGGTCAGTACAGGAATCACATCGGCAATCTTGGTATTGTCATTTGCAGGATGGACCAAAGCAAAACGGATATGTTCTGCAATCTGTTCAATCAGAAAAGAGCTGGCTGCTGTGCCTAATATTTGTTTTTGCAATAGCAGGTTAATTTGCATCGGGCTCCACAGATCTTTCAGGGTCTGTTTGCGAAACCAGAGATAAAAAGCCTGAAACTCATCTTGAATCGTTTCAGATTGAGCAAATGACTGATCTAGAAAGTCAAGCTGAGCTTCGATCAATTGCTCAATCATCGGGTGTTTCTGCATATTGATTCTAAAAGTTAATTTAAAGGGATGAGTTTATCAGCAAGTGGATTTTTTAGGGTCTGTGTCTTTGCAAGAAAAGGTAAATAATACTGTGCAACCTGTCTTTCTGCTTCAAGAATCGGTATATGACCAACATTGTTCAGGATCACTGGTGTTTCGGCACGTTTAAATAGGGAGTGCAGCTCTTTAGCCACTTCAACATTAATAATACGATCCTGCTTACCCCATAAAATCAAAGTTGGTGCTTCTACAGTACGGGTCAAACGAGCAAATGTTTCCGGGGTGTAGATCCGGCTCAGCATGACAATTTGATCAATGGCTTTGCTGGTCTGCTCGGAACGGGAAATCAGCAGTTTTTCCTGGGCATGTTTTAACTGATCTGAGAGAGCAGGCGGATGCTGCATCAGTTTATGACTGACATCTTCCAGATCTCCCGGTTTGCTTACAATCAGATTCTTTAAAGCATATGGATCACGAGTATAGCGCGTATTGGCATTTTTATAGATTCCGGCACTATTCAGTAAGAACAGGCTTTGCGTGTCGAAAGGATATTGAGAAGCATAAACTGTGGCAATCGACCCCCCTAGAGAATGTCCAGCAACATGCAGATTCTCATCGACATCCAAAGCTTCCAGAAAGATACGCAGTTGAGAGGTTACATTCGGTACTGAGAAATCAAAATCTGCAGGTGTACGGGTGTCACCATTATTGGGTAAATCGGGAACGATCACATGATAATAAGGGGTAAGAAACCGTGCGACACGATTCCAGTCGTCTTTGGTGCCCGCCAGACCATGAATCAGTAAAATAGACGGTTTATTGACATTCCCGCCCTCGTTATAGCTCCAGGAAATATGACCGACTTTCAGCGTTTTGCTTTTCAGACCCGCCTGTAGCCGTTCCTGAACCAGATACTGGCTAAGAATATTATTGCTTGGCTGAGCACGCGTAGGAAAACTGACTTGGGCTTGACTTAGTGTGCTGAAGCTTGGGGCTAATATTAGGGTCATGGCGCAGAGTAATTTTGAGCGCTTTATTAATTTTCTTATCATGGCGTCACATTCCTTGTCTTGCATCCAGCGTACTGTTCAAAACAGTTTTATTCTGAAGCAAATCCACCTTGTTCGGATAAAATCATAGAGTTATTTCTATTGTAAATAATTGTGAAGTAATGTCACCAATAAGTTATCCGCATAAATGAAAAAAATTCAGTTTTCATGTGAACTCTGATCATAAATTGAAATATTAGTGTGATACAGGTCTACTGATAGAAATTTAGACAAGCTGATTTTTTGCAAGTGACATTCATAAATCAGAGGATTAAGATATTGCAACTTAAAACAACGGTGGTAAACACGAATGCTCACAGCTCAGGAAGCTATAGAACGTCTTAAAAAGGGTAACCAACGCTTTGTCAACGGTGAAACGCAGCATTTAAAATTATTATCGCATCAGCAACGTGCTGAAATGGCAGAAAGTCAGGAACCATTTGCTATTGTTTTAGGATGTTCAGATTCACGTGTGCCAGCAGAAATGGTATTTGACCAAGGTTTGGGTGATCTGTTTGTCATTCGCGTAGCAGGGAATATTGTCGCGCCGTCTCAGGTTGGTAGTGTTGAGTTTGCTGCAGAAAGCTTTGGTTGTCCCGTAGTCATTGTTTTGGGTCATACACATTGTGGCGCAATTCATTCTACGATTGAAGCACTGACCAATCCGGCAACTCCGCCATCTGCAAATCTGATGTCAATTGTTAACCGTGTACGTCCATCAGTTGAAATTCTGATGCAGACTGAACTGAAAGATGACTTGAATAAACTGTCTAAGCATGCAGTACGTTCGAATGTATTTGCTTCTGTGAACCAGCTACGTCATGGTTCAGCAGTACTGGAAAATCTCATTGCACAAGGTAAATTACTGGTGGTAGGTGCTGAATACTCACTGGAAACTGGTGAAGTCACCTTTTTTGATTTCTAATTTGAATTTTAAGAATGAATGATATTAAAGGCGCCTTAGAGGGCGCCTTTAATATATGGATAAGCATTATTTAACAGGATACTTTGTGCCTTGGCATTTGGATGTACCAGATCCTGTTGCATCAAGTTTTTATTTCCTGCTACCCCATTCAAAAAGAATGGTAACAATTTCACTTTATATTGCTGGCTCACCACCTTGTAATTATTTTCAAAAGCTTTTGTATAACTTTGACCATAATTTGGCGGCATTTTCATGCCAAAAAGAATGACTTTTGCTTTGGCTTTCTGACTTTGCTGCACCAGATTTGCCAGATTTTTCTGAATCATCTGTGGCGGCTGACCACGTAGGCCATCATTACCACCCAGTTCAATAACGACAATATGTGGCTTATGGGTCTGGAGGAGTTTAGGCAGACGTGCCAGTGCACCGCTGGTGGTTTCGCCGCTTACACTTGCATTGACCACTTTATGCTGTTTCGGATACTGTTGGTTTAAACGTTTTTGCAACAGATTGACCCAACCCTGTTCAGGTTGAATACCATAACCCGCACTTAAGCTGTCACCCAGAATCATAATGGTCTTTGCTGAAACCAGCACCGGCATCAGGCACAGGCCAAACAGTGCTAAGCTGCGGAATAAATAAGACTTTAGAATTTGAATATTCAGATGCATAGGAAAAGTATGATTCAAGATCGCCAGAAAGCTACCATCATGCCACAGCCAATAATTTCTGCTCAACAATTGACACAAAAGATACAACTATCACAAAAACAGTTGACGATTTTTGAGGACCTCAATCTGGAGATTCTGGCTGGAGAACAGGTAGCGATTACCGGACGATCCGGCTCTGGGAAATCCACCTTACTGGGCATACTGGCAACCCTGGATCAGGCCAGTTCAGGTCAGTTACAGGTCTGTGGCGAATCGATTACTGAAATGAATGAAGAACAGCGAGCCAAGGTCAGACTGGAAAATATCGGTTTTGTATTTCAGTCTTTTCAGCTGTTGCCACATCTGACTGCATTAGAAAATGTGATGTTGCCCTTACGTTTACAGCCAAACTTCAATTATGCCGCAGCTGAACAAAAAGCGTTGAATCTGTTGCAAAGAGTAGGGCTGGACCGTCAGGCCCAGCAAACCCCTAAAGTGCTTTCTGGCGGGGAACAGCAACGTGTTGCGATTGCCCGTGCTTTGGTGAGTGAGCCAAAAATCATTTTTGCTGATGAACCGACTGGAAATCTGGATGGGGAGACCGCCAAGGAAATTGAACAGCTGTTATTTCAGTTAAACCATGAATTGGGTACCACTTTAATTCTGGTGACCCATGACCAGAAACTGGCACAACTATGCCAGCGTCATTTTGAGTTAAGCAATGGTCAGTTAACTGAACATGTGAATGGAGGATGATATGAACCTCTTCCGTCCTTTACTGACTCAAAGTTTTAAGACTACGGGCATTTATCTGCTGATTATTGCATTGACCCTGGCAATTAGCGCGACCACAGCGCTTAAGTTCAGTAATGAGCAGATTCAGAATGCCGTGGCATTGCAAGCTGCGGAAATGCTGGCTGGAGATCTGCTACTCAGTAATAACGAGCCGATCGAAGATGCCTGGCGAGAAAAGGCTGATCAGCTGGGTTTGCAGCAATCGGAGGTTACTGTATTTGGCAGTATGGCACATACCAATGACGAATTTGTCATGGTCAATGTCAAAGCGATTGATACTGCTTTTCCTTTACGCGGTGAGCTAAGAGTCAAACCTGAAGCTAAACAATTAAAACCGGGTGAAATCTGGCTCAGTCAGCGTGCCATGGATCTGCTCAAAGTCAAAGTGGGGGATCAGGTCAATATTGCCGATGCCTCATTCAAGATTACTGCCGTGATTGACTATGACTCTAATCAGGAATTAGGCTTCTCAGGTTTCTCACCGACCGTAATTATCTCTCAGGCAGATGTGGCACGAACCAATGCGATTCAGGTCGGTAGCCGGATTGATTATCGTCTGCTCATGGCAGGTGATCCGGACAGTGTTCAAACCTATCAAAAAGACTTTAAGAAGATTGTTAAACCGGGTGTGGATACAGAAGCTGAGGAACAACAGTTTGAGGAGCAGAATAGTCTGCGTCTAAGAAATGCCAGTGAAAGCAATACCCGTTTGATGAAGCCGATTGCTAATCTGGATACCTTTTTGCAGTTGGCAAATATTTTGACCATCTTGCTTTGTGGTATCGCGATTGCCTTAACCGCACAGCGCTATGTACAGCAGAATCAGGATCATATTGCGTTAATGCGTTGTATCGGCGCGACGAAACAGCAAATTCTGGCGGCTTATCTGGCATTACTTGGACTGGTACTGGCAATCGCGATGCTCATAGGCACCATTGTTGGCATCAGTTTAGGTTATGCTTTGCTGCAACTCATGTTACAGCTGATTCCACATCTGCAGCTGCAATTCTCGGCGATGGCAATGCTATCAGGTCCATTGCCGATTGCGATGCTGACCAGTGCTGTGGTATTGCTTGGTTTTGTGCTGCCAAGTTTGTGGCAACTACTTAATACTGCACCAATCCGGGTTATCCGTCAGGAAGAAAAATCCGTACATTCCATGTTGTGGATGCTGGTGAGTGGGACACTGAGCCTGATTATTTTCAGTGTGGTGCTCACCGAGAATATTGTATTAACGGCTTGGGTGATTGGCGCCATTATTCTGCTTTGTGCTGTGCTGTATCTCACCGTATGGGGCTTGCTGAAAGTCCTGCGTAATACAAAATCCCGGATTTCCGCTTATGTGCGGACACCGTATCAGACTGCATTACAGATCACCGCTTTGGCATTGGGCTTGAGTCTGATTACTGTATTAGCCGTATTGCGTACCGATCTGCTGGAACGCTGGCAACAGCAGTTACCAGAAGGTACACCGAACCAGTTTGTCTATGGCTTGCCGCCTTTTGAGATGCCACAGTTGAGGGCTGAGTTAGAGCAAAATGGCTGGAACAGTACGCCGCTATATCCGAATATTCGTGGCCGTCTGATTGCCAAAAATGATCAGCCATTTGCTGCAGACTTAGTCAAGAAGAGTAATACACTACGCCGTGAACTGAACCTGACCCAGACCGATCAGTATCCACAAGATAATGTGATTTTAACTGGCGAAGCGCAATTGAAACAGCCGGGAGAAGTTTCGGTTGAAGCCACGACTGCGGAAGAGCTGGGAATCAGGATTGGAGATAAGCTAACGTTTAGCTTACCTGAGGGACCACTAGAAGCCAAAGTGGTGAATCTGCGTAGTGTGGAGTGGGAAAGCTTTAGTCCGAATTTCTTCTTTATCTTTACTCCGAATACCATGGATGCCAATGCCGGTAGTTATCTGGGCAGTTTCTATGTGCCGGAACAGGAACGACCAAAACTGGTTCAGCTGATCCAGCAGTTTTCTAATACGGTCTTTATCGATGTCAGCCTGATTCTGAACGAGATCAAGCGTATTGTGAATGTACTGGTACAGATCGTGACGATCCTGGCCTTACTGGTGAGTGTAGCAGGGATACTGGTTCTGATTGCCTGTCTGAATCTGCTCATGGATGAACGCAAGCGGGAGGTGGCTTTACTACGCTCATTCGGAAGTTCCAAACAGAAACTGAAAACCATGCTTAGTCTGGAAATTGGTTTTATTGGTCTATGTGCCGGAATTGTATCTTGCCTGTTTGCCGAAGTGATTAGCGCCGTCGCGAGTTACCGCATGGAATTAACGATTCAGCCACACTGGGAAATCTGGATGATTCTACCGATCTTTATGACTTTACTCTGTGCGCTGATTGGTCGTTATCGACTGAGTTATCTGAGTGATATTCCACCGCTGCAAAGTCTGCGCGAACTGAATCAATAAAAATCGAAGATGCGTCAGTTACAGCTTTAACTGCTGACGCATCATCTCCAGAATTTCCTGCCAGAGCGACTTAATAGGATCAATCAGGATCAAGTTATATTGATAAAGCTCATAGCAGGCTGCTAAAGCAGCTATGAGTGCGATGAATTGAATAAAACCTGCGCGTTGCAGCTTTTGCCCGGCATACCAGAGTGTAGCCAGCACAGCGCCCATAATCATGCCACCAATATGTGCAGCATTGTTAATGCCAGCAATCATAAAGCCCATGAACAGGTTAATCCCCATCACCATCAGCAAGGTTTTTTTATCTAAAATAAAGCGCTGACGTGGAAGAACTGGCAGAATCGACAAGACTGTCAGTGCACCGCCCAAGCCCATGACAGCACCCGATGCACCAGCACTTACGCTTGGTAAAAGTCCCGGATTGGCGACCCCACCTTTAATTAAGGCATAACTATCCTGAATATTCATATAACCGCTGAACAGACTGCCCATCAGCCCAGCACAAAGATAGAGGCCAACAAAATACCAGCGCCCAAATAGCTGTTCTGCCACGCTTCCAAAAATATAAAGCGCCCACATGTTTAACATCAAGTGAATCAGGCCAAAATGAAAAAACATGCTGCTGAACACACGAATGGGTTCCGCCAGATAAGTCAAAGGTGCATAATCAGCACCCCAGCGGATGGCATCTTGCGTACTTGGATGGCTGGCATCTGTGCCAGAAAAAATCTGCCAGGCAAACAATCCGACATTCACTGCAATCAATACCGCAGTAAACCACCAGGTGTGGACGTCCAGTTTACGGTGAATGGAAGGAGGTGCGTATTCAGACATGCTATTCTTGCGCTGTATGAGATATTTCAAATAAGCTTAACACGAAAAAATAACATCTTCAGGAGTAACCCACTGACATGAAAGCTTTCCTAATCCGAATATTCTTGCTGCTGTTCAGTGTGGTTTTATGTATTCAGCTCTGGATCTTTGCCAGTCTGGCCTGGTGGCGTTTTAATCCGGTCAATACCACGATGATGATGCGGATCGATTATTGGACTGAACCCTCCAAGCCCATTCAACATCAATGGCGTCCTTATGATGAGATCAGTACCAATCTGAAAAAAGCAGTGGTAACTGCGGAAGATGGAAAATTTGTGCATCATCATGGTTTTGACTGGGATGGGATTCAAACAGCTTTAAGCCGTAATAAAGAGCAGGGTAAAGTTGTTGCGGGGGGATCTACCATTTCCCAGCAGCTGGCAAAAAATCTGTTCCTGTTCAACAAACGTTCTTTCATGCGTAAAGGTCAGGAAGCGGTTGCCACCTGGATGATGGAACGCATGTGGTCGAAAGAGCGTATTCTTGAAGTGTATTTAAACTCGATTGAGTTTGGTCATCATATTTACGGGGTGGAAGCGGCCGCCAAACATTATTTTGGTAAAACTTCAGAAAGTCTGACCAGAGAAGAGGCAATTTTCCTGGCGGCAATTTTGACCAATCCAAAATATTTTGAAGAAAATCGCAATGCTTCTGCTTTAAAAGCACGTAAACGCATGATTCAACGTTATATGCGTTATGCAGAATTACCCTGACAGTAAAAAATCGTTATAAAAAAATTGCCATAAAGCCCGAGAATTCGGGCTTTTTTTATGAAATTGTCATAAATTTGAAGCATACTGATATTATTGACTCAGGCTTTAAAACGATTAAAGGTTCGATATGAATACGGCAGCCAACAGCCCTTCGGTACAAACTGAATATACCTATAATGACCGGTACATTAACCGGGAATTGTCTATTCTGGATTTCCATTTGCGTGTCTTGGAACAGGCTGTCGATCCTTTACATCCACTGCTTGAACGCATGAACTTTCTGCTGATTTTCTCGCGTAATCTGGATGAGTTCTTTGAAATTCGTGTGGCTGGGGTGATGGAACAGCTGGATCTGGGCAATGAAAGTCGTAGTCCGGATGGGCTAACGCCGAAGCAGGTGCTAGATCAAATTTCCAAAACTGCACATGCTGCCATCGAACGCCAGTACCGCATTCTGAATGAAGAAATTCTGCCTAAACTGCGTGAAGAAGATATCTGTTTCCTGCGCCGTGGTGAACTGACACCAGCACAGTCACAATGGATAAAAAAATATTTTCAGGAACAGGTAGCACCAGTCTTAACCCCGATCAGCCTGGATCCAGCCCATCCATTTCCACGTTTAGTGAATAAGTCGCTAAACTTTATTGTGACGCTGGAAGGGAAGGATGCTTTTGGCCGTCAGATCGATTTGGCTGTTGTACCTGCACCACGTTCACTACCACGTGTGGTGCGTTTACCGGATGAATTAACAGGTGGCAAGGAACATCATGTGATGCTTTCCGCAATTATACATGAACATGTCTCTGATCTATTCCCGGGTATGACTGCAACAGGCTGCTATCAGTTCCGTGTAACCCGTAATGCTGATCTGGCTTTAAACGAAGATGTCGAAGATTTGGCGATTGCCTTAAAAGGTGAATTGAACTCGCGTCGTTTTGGGCGTGCAGTACGTCTGGAAGTTACAGAAAACTGTCCAAAACATATTTATGAATACCTGCTGGATGAATTTGATCTAGAAGAAGAGCATCTGTACAAGGTTGCCGGACCGGTCAATCTGGCACGTCTGTTATCGAATTTTAAACGTCCACATTTACGCTATGATTCACATACGCCGATCGTACCGAAAGTACTGAAGAAATCAGAAAATATCTTTAGCGCGATGCAGAAACAGGACATCCTGCTACATCATCCCTTTGAATCATTCTCGCCCGTAATTTCATTACTGCGTGAGGCTGCGCGTGATCCACAAGTCCTGGCGATCAAGCAGACCTTATACCGTAGTGGAGCGGATTCTGAAATTGTTCAGGTACTGGCTGAAGCAGCAAGAAATGGCAAGGAAGTGACTGCTGTCATCGAATTGCGTGCGCGTTTTGATGAAGAGTCCAATATCGCCGTAGCCAATGTCCTCCAAGAAGCAGGGGCTGTAGTTGTCTATGGTATTGTTGGCTATAAGACTCATGCCAAGATGATTCTGGTGGTACGCCGTGAAAATAACAAGCTGGTGCGCTATGTACACTTGGGTACCGGGAACTATCACGCGGGTAATGCGCGCATCTATACCGATTATGGACTGTTAACCACAGACAAAGAACTGTGTGAAGATGTACACCGTATCTTCCAGGAACTCACCGGTATGGGAAAAATGGCCAAGCTGAAAAAGCTGTTACATGCTCCATTTACACTACATACCCAGCTGGTGAATTACATCGACAATGAAATTGCCAATGCCAAAGAAGGCAAAAAGGCTCAGATTATTGTCAAAGTGAATGCGCTGACAGAACTACAGCTCATTAATAAATTGTATGAAGCATCGCAAGCAGGCGTGCAGATTGACCTGATTATCCGTTCGATCTGCTGTTTACGTCCTGGTTTGCCGGGCTTGTCGGAAAATATCCGCGTTCGTTCCATCGTCGGACGTTTCCTGGAACATACTCGCGTGTATTACTTTAGCAATAATGGCAATTCCCGTATCTATTGCTCAAGCGCAGACTGGATGGACCGTAACCTGTTTAATCGTGTTGAAGCCTGTTTCCCGATTGAAGATGAAGCATTGAAAAAACGCATCTATCAGCAAGGCTTATTGAACTATCTCAAAGATAATCAGCAATCCTGGTTACTGCAAAGTGATGGTACCTGGATCCGTGCACAGCCTGCGCAAGGTGAACAGCCGCATAATGCACAGCGCGTGTTACTGGAAACCTTTAAATAAGACATAATCTTTTAAAAAGAGACTGAATTTTCAGTCTCTTTTTATATAAATATGCTGTCTCTAAAAACAAAAAAAGGAGCCAGTGTGGGCTCCTTTTTTACGCTATAGCAGTATCATTATTGCTGCGCGATCTTTTGCAGGATAGGTAGCAGTACATCAAATTCGCTTTGTAGCGGTGTACTCTTACGTGTCACCAATGCCAAGGTGCGGCTTGGTGCAGCAGCAATCTTTTTCACTTGAAGTTCAGGATTGGCTTTAATCATGTTGGTATGAAGTGCAATTTCAGGCAACAAGGTAAAACCAAGATCGGAAGATACCATCTCGATCAGCGTTGGCAATGAGCTTGCTTTCAGGCGATGATCATTCTTACGCTCACCAATTGGACAAGCACTTAAAGCATGATCACGTAGACAGTGGCCTTCTTCAAGTAACATTAAACGAGAAAGATCCAGATCTTCTAAGGAAGTGGCCTGAGCTGCATTCTGATCTGACTTGTGGTGAACCACATACAGATCTTCTTTCACAATTTCAGCAACTTTTAGGCTACGTGTATCAAAAGGCAGGGCCAGTACAACCATATCCAGGTTGCCATGTTCCAGCTTTTCAACAATTTTTTCACTTTGTGCTTCGTGCAGATGCAGCTGAATTTTCGGCAACTGTTTATGCACTTCATCAAGAAGTTGCGACAGAATGAACGGCGCAATGGTCGGAATCACACCTAAATGCAGATCACCTGTTAAAGGTTCACTCATCTCACGACTTAAACGCATTAAGTCCTGAGCATCAGCCAGTAGAACACGAGCGCGTGCAACCACTTGCTCTCCGAGTGGAGTCAAGCGTACATTCTGGCGATCACGTTCAACAAGAACGCCACCGAGTAAACGCTCCAACTCCATGATCCCGCCCGATAGGGTGGACTGGGTCACAAATGAACGGCGAGCAGCTTCTGTAAAATGCAGCGTCTCAGACAGTGTTACGAGATATGACAGCTGTCTTAGGGATGGTAATGCAGCCATAGTGTCCTAATTTTATGATTTAAAATGATCAGCAAATAATTCGCTAAGATATGGAATAAAATGCGGTGGGATATCATGCCCCATTCCATCAATTAATTCAAATTTAGCACCAGATATTGCTTTCGCAACAGCCTTACCATGGCTGGGTGGTAGCAAGCGATCTTGAGAACCATGAACTACAAGCGTCTCTTGTCGGATTTGCTTATCCAGTTGCAGCAACGAGCCCGTACATAATATTGCTAAAAACTGTTGAAGTACACCCGCTGGGTAATAACTTCGATTATATAATTTACGGGCGGTCTGCATTGCCTCAAGCTGATTAATATAACCAGGCGAGCCAATGATGTTAAACAGTTTTAAACTATGGTCAATTATACCATTTTCATCCTGCGAAGCGGGTTTGCCAATCAGACTAAAGAGCTGTTTTGGAAATGGTGGAGGTAACAGACGCTGATTGTTACTGGTAAATAACAGGGCCAGCTTTTTAACCTTTTCAGGATAACGTGCTGCCAGAATCTGGGCAATCATACCACCCATCGAAGCACCGAGCACATACACCTCGTCCAGTTCCATTTTATCAATCAGCAGACTGACGTCATCTGCCATGTCATACAGGGTATAAGGTGCTCCCTGGTTACCCAGGCCTAGCATGAAGCGACTCATCAGTTTAATGGTATTTAATCGTGGACCTTTATGATGGACTTTAGAGGATAGGCCAATATCGCGGTTATCAAAACGGATGACCCGGAAACCTTGGTCGATAAAAGATTTACAGAAAAAGTCCGGCCAATACAGCATCTGTGCACCCAGGCCCATAATCAGCAACAAGGTCGGGTGATTCTCCTGACCACCTACCTCTACATGCAATTCAATACCATTGCCAAGGTCAACCTTGGTTTCATGCATGAAAGCAGTATATGGTGATGGTAATAGACTCGATTGCACATGACTATTCATGTTAAGTTCCCTATAAAAGGACATTCTGTACAAAGAATGTCCTTTGTATTTAAACCTTAAACTGATACAGGAATCAAGTCAGGAACCTGCTTAGTCAATATAAGACGCTGTTTCGCTGCGGTAGCGCCTAATAGTACAAAGCCGCGCAGGGTTCCTTCAGTATCTGTGGCTTTGGCAATCATGCCATCCTCAAACTCTTCAGTGTCCCAGGTTACATCAATATTGGCGGGTGCAGGCAGTACAGTCAGGGGAGCAGCAGGTGTTTTTACCGCAACAGGCATTGCTGGATAATGCACTGCTGTCGTTTCACCATTCAAGGTTTTAGCCAGCGCACGCGCCTGCTGCATGATCGGCATCACATAAGGCAATAAAGTACCATTCACTTCAGCACAGTCACCGACAGCGAAAATATCAGCTAAATTCGTTTCGAGCTGGCTATTGGTCAAGATACCACGACCGATTTGTACACCAGACTCTTTGGCTACCGAGGCATTTGGTTGTAAGCCCACTGCAGACAGAACCACATCTGCAACGACTGACTGACCATTGGCTAATGTCACCAGGTAGTCACCATTTTCAACTTTAGAGACTTTCTCTACAGTCGTGCCTAATACAAAGTTAATACCAGTTTCTTCCAGGTTTTGCTGGAAAACATCTGCAACATGTGAAGGCAATAAACGGGCTAGAGGCTGAGGTGCCAAGTCAATTACAGTCACTTGATGGTCCGTGTGCTGAAGGTCATTGGCAAATTCACAGCCAATCAAACCGGCACCCAAAATCACTACCCGCTTATCTTCACGTTTTTCCAGGCTGGTACGGAAAGCTTTATAATCAGTCAGGTTGTTGACCACGTGAATATCGTCACTGCCATCACCAGCAATTGCCAGACGAATTGGCTGTGCACCCACGGCAAGAACCAGTTTTGAATATGCCTGTTTTTGCTCAGACTGATCTTTTACAACAGTCAGTTCATGTGCAGTAGCATCAATGGCTTTAACCCAGGTATGCGTTTCAATACGCATATTTAACTGAGCTGCCATTTTGGCAGCATCGCCCAAGGCAATATTTTCGGGTGCTTTTTTGCCCACTAAAGCATTGGAAAGTGTCGGTTTGGCGTAGTTGGTTGCATCATCGGCACAAATCATGACGAGTTCATGGTCTGGATTCAGCTTGCGGAATTCGCGTGCGACAGCATAGCCTGCCATACCTGAACCAATGATGACGATAGGATGCATATTTAACTCCATGCTTTTTTATAGATAGTAGAAAGGCATAAAAAAAGACCACTCAATATGGCCTTTGTTTGGGCGAAATCAGATTTCGATCATTTCAAAATCGACTTTAGAAACGCCACAGTCTGGGCAGGTCCAGTCATCTGGAATATCTTCCCATTTAGTACCAGGGACGATACCGTCCTGAGGCCAACCTTCCGCTTCGTCGTAAATCCATCCACAAACGATGCATTGATATTTTTTCATGTAACTCTCCAAAACCAGCGAATATGGAAGCTGGCTCAAAAATCCTAAACAGGCAAGACTCTAATAATATGGCATTTAATAGCGGACATATTTGGCTAAATTTTTACGCAGTTCTGTTCAGAAAGTAAAGTAGATAACAGTTTAAACAGCAAAATTAAAAGCAGAATAGTGATCCGGGTCAGTAAAAGTCCTTTACTCAAGCTTTTTATTCTCTTGAAAATGCCGGAATATAATTTTATTTATGCAAATAAATAAAAGCTTATTGTTTCTCACACTGAGAGAAATAAAAAAATATTTTACCGTTGGGTAATGATTCATGGATTTAAAAAAATCATTAAATTTTTTATGAAAAAAGTGCTCTTATAAATTAATGAAATATAAGTAAATAATTGCATGTCAATAGGGGTGTTGCTGCAATAATACTCGGTTTTCCCTATCCTTTAGTCGTAATTCAGTTTAAAATTTGCCGGTTCCTTTTTCTTATCTAACGATCTCCCATGAGCAATATGTCTACTTCATTGTGGTCTCACATTCGTACTGTCCAGGATTTTCCAAAGCCGGGTATTAGTTTCTTTGACTTAACACCGCTTTTCATGAATAACATCGGTCCATTAACTGATGCTTTGATTGCAAGCATTCCTGCTGAAAAACTGGCAGAAGTAGATAGCTTTATTGCTGTTGAAGCACGTGGCTTTGTATTGGCAAGCTTGTTGGCACAACGTACCGGCAAGGGCCTGTTGTTGGTTCGCAAGGCAGGTAAATTACCACCTCCAGTGGTTGGTGTGGGTTATAGCCTGGAATACGGTCTGGACCGTCTGGAAATGTCTGCTGAGGTTCAATCACAAAAAGTAATTATTGTAGATGACGTATTGGCCACTGGCGGTACATTGAAAGCTGTCAATGAACTGGCTGAAAAATGTAATCATAAAGTACTCGGCGCGAGCATTTTTCTTGATCTACCTGATTTACATAGTGATCTTGGGCTGAATATCTGGTCTGTATTGGATGACAAATCTAAGCCTCAAGCTAATGCTGCTTAAACGCAACAGATGAATAAAAAGCCCTGCATATTGCAGGGCTTTTTTTATGGGTTCTTTAAATGTACCACTTAACTTTTTTGCAGATTCTGTTGGATTTGCAGGATCAGGGGGTTGATCCGTTCTGGTGTTTCAAGGCGATGATGTCCACCGGGAACCGCTTCTACCTGCATATAATCTTCTAGTTGGGACTGTACTGCATGCATATCCAGTATTTCATCGCCTAACTCAATATAGGCAAGCTGAGGAATGTCATGTTGTAGGTCATTATCACAAATTGCAGGATAATCATCGCGGAAATAGGGAGCTAGGCTTGGATTGGCAATTACACAAGGAATCTGGTGTTGCTGTGACATTTTCAGTGCCCAGTAACCCCCCAGACTGTGCCCAACCAGAATATCTGGATGAATTTTTTCAATCATCTCGTTATAAAACTCTGCCACAGTCGCATAATTGAGGTTGCGGTAATCCACATCAATGCAATATTTATGATCGGCATCGATGGCATGGAATTTCGTAGATTCTCGTGAAGAATCAAGTCCATGAAAAAAAAGGATTTTAGAGGTGCATTGGCTCATTATGGTGGTTCGTATCAATTCGTTTTATGGTCCGGCAATGATTTGCGTCAGGGAGCATTGTAGAACTTCTATACAGGGAATGAAGTTAGCATTTGGTCTAAAGACTTTAGTCCAAGCCGACCTTAGTCAAAAAGACTGAAAGGTTCTGTAAAGAATTTGATATTAAAACGTTATTTTTTGATTAATTGGTCAATTAAAACTGTATATTCCTCGGCTTGGTTAGGGTGAAAGGCCCTGCCCAAAAGAGGAATTTGAGCCTTCCCCAGATATTTGAAAAGAAAAGCCAATTGAGATGCTGCTGGACGCTACGATTTAACTGCAAAATCTGCTATTGTATGCACCTTCTATTTTTTAACTAATCTTATTCGAGGCAGAGATGACGCAAACTAACGCTCAATCGACTTCTGAACAAATCATTTCCGAAAACGATTTAATTGCACAGCGTCATGCCAAGTTAAAGCAAATCGAAGATCAAGCCAAGGAAACCGGCAAGAGCCCATGGCCAAATACTTTCAAGCGTGAGCACTACGCGCAAGATCTGCAAGACCAGTTCGCTGACCAGTCAAAAGAAGAAATTGAAGCAGGCGAAAAGGTGTATGTAAAAGTTGCGGGTCGTGTGATGTTGAACCGTGGTTCATTCATCGTGATTCAGGACATGACTGGCCGTATTCAGCTTTATGTTCCTCGTAAAGAATTAGATGCTGAAGTACTTGCTACAATTAAAGGTCTAGACCTTGGTGATATCATTGCCGTTGAAGGTTATATCGGTCGTTCGGGTAAAGGCGACCTGTATGTACATATCGAACAATTCGAATTATTAACAAAATCACTTCGTCCACTTCCAGACAAATTCCACGGCTTAACAGATACAGAAGTGAAGTATCGTAAGCGTTATCTGGATCTGATCGTGAATGAAGAAACACGTAAGACTTTTGAAATCCGCGCTAAAGTTGTCGCTGGTATCCGCAACTTCCTGACTGAAAGACGTTATATGGAAGTGGAAACCCCAATGATGCACGTGATTCCAGGTGGTGCTTCTGCGCGTCCATTTGAAACGCATCACAATGCATTAGACATGCCACTGTTTTTGCGTATTGCACCTGAGCTTTATTTGAAACGTCTGGTTGTCGGTGGTTTTGAGCGAGTGTTCGAAATTAACCGTAACTTCCGAAATGAAGGTGTTTCAACTCGTCATAACCCGGAATTCACCATGATCGAGTTCTACCAGGCTTATGCAGACTATAAAGACCTGATGGAACTGACTGAGCAAATGCTGGAAAAACTGGCATTGGATATTTTGGGTACAACTGATGTGCCTTATGGCGAAGAAGTATTTAGCTTCAAAGGTCCATTCAAGAAAATCTCAATGTTTGATGCGATTCTTGAGCACAACCCACAGTTCACGCCTGAAAATGTAGGCGACCGTGACTTTCTGGCAAAATACGTTCAGGAAGAGCTGAAAGAACAGGTGAAACCAGGTTTTGGTTTGGGTAAACTGCAAACTATCGTGTTTGAGGAAACAGTAGAAACTAAACTGCGTCAGCCAACATTCATTACTGAATATCCAGCAGAAACTTCTCCACTGGCGCGTCGTAATGATCACAATCCGCACATCACTGACCGTTTCGAATTCTTTATTGGTGGTCGTGAGCTGGCAAATGGTTTCTCAGAATTGAATGATCCGATCGACCAGGCTGAGCGCTTCCAGGCACAGGTTGCCGAGAAAGACGCAGGCGATGATGAAGCAATGCACTTCGATGCAGACTTTATTGAAGCATTAGAATATGGCTTACCTCCAACAGCGGGTGAAGGTATCGGTATTGACCGTCTGGTGATGATCTTTGCCAATGCGCCAAGTATCCGTGACGTGATCCTGTTCCCGCACATGCGTCATAAACACGCTTAAGTAAAAAAACTAATAAAAAACCC